>JAFGPQ010000035.1 GCA_016936115.1 Spirochaetales bacterium
ATTTTTGATAACAGGATGTTGATGTTCCTTTTTACAGAGGTTATCATAGACATGTCATGGATAGTATGAAATATCTGGTAGCCGATCTGGACGGGACCCTTATCCCCTGGGAAGGTCTCAACCAACTGGGAAGTTTCGACTCTCTTGAACGGCTTAAGCAAAAGATGAAAGAGAACAACCTCAGACTGATTTATCTGACCGGTCGTTCCTTTGCCACGATAATGGACGCCATGAGGGATTATCCCCTTCCCGAGCCGGAACTCATTTTCTCTTCCGCCGGAGCAGCTCTCTACAGAAAAGCGGGACGTAACTGGGAATCGTGCATTGATCATAAAGCCTATCTTGAAGGGAAGAATCCCCGCTGGAACAGGGCGGAGATGGTTAATCGGATTGCTTCTGTTGAATCTCTTCGCTCCCAGGGGGAGATTCATCAGTCCGAATATAAGATCTCCTATTTTCTCTATAGCCTGGATTATGAGCCCGTAATCGGGGGGATGGAAGAGAAACTGTCCGCTTTCGAAGGAGCCTTTTCCATTCAAATCTACCCTGAACCGGAGATGGGATGGTGCTATGTGGACATCATGGCCCTGGAGGCCGATAAAAGGGGGGCTCTGGATTATCTTTCCGCCCGTGAAATACATCACCCCTATGTCTTCGCCGGGGATAACTGGAACGACAGAAGCGCCTTTCTCTCAGATCATCCCTCCATTCTTGTGGGGAATACCCCGGAAGATCTGAAGAGGGAAACCGAAGAAAAAAATCCCCGCCAGTTCATTGCCCGGGGATCATCGGAAGAGAGATCCGGGAAATTCGCCGACGGGGTTCTGGAAGGCCTGGAAAGCCTGGGGTGGGTTTTATAGATCCTAATCGGAGTCTCTGAACCGCTGCTCCCAGTCCCTCTCCCTGTTATTAAGATCTTCCTTCATGGAATTGAAACGGCTCTTGAAGCGTGAGTAGGGTTCTTCCTTCTCTTCTCTGTCCCTTTCCCGGTAGCCGGTAAAATTATCCGTGGGAGCCGGTTCCAGAAAAAAAGCCATAATAAGGTATACGATAGCCACGGGAACAAAGGATGTGAAAATCGCTGCCAGGATAAATCCTAATCTAACCATTTTTACAGGAAAATCCTTCCAATCGGCTATTCCCCGGCATACGCCCAGGAATTTTCCATTTCTTGCTCTGTATAATCTCTGTGTCATTGTTCTCTCCCCTCCAGAGTAATATCCATGGTACGTCATTTCTTCATACTCTTCTTAAGTGCGGCCAGTTCTTCTTCCACGGAGTCGTTCTTTTCCAGGTCGGCGAACCGGCTTTCGATATCATTGGATCCTCGGTTTCCGTAAAGATCGGCTTCCGCCTCCATTCTCTCTATCTGGTTCTCCATTCTGTCAAAACGGTCCATGGCTGCCGTGGAGGATGCCTGTCTCATAGATTCCCGGGCCCGTTTTTTCTCCTGAGCATGGCGCCCCCTCTGGATAAGCTGGCGGTGTTTTTGACGGACCTGTTCCAGTTTCTCTTCGAGCTGGCTGATCTCGGAGCGGGACTCGTCAACGATGTTGTTCAAGTGTTCCCAATCCTTGGTCAGATATTCGAGCTCATCGGTGCACTTCTGCTTTTCCTGAAGCGCTTCCCTGGCCAGATCGTCCCGCCCTTTCTCTACGGCCAATTTCGCCCGGCTGTCCCAGCTGGCGGTTTTCTCTTCGAAAAATCCCTTTTCCCGCTCCACCTTGGCTCGCTCGGCCATTTTGGAAGCGCAGGAAGACTTAAGTTCCACAAGGGTATCTTCCATTTCCCGCATCATAAGATTTATCATCTTCTCCGGATCTTCCGCTTTATCAAGTATGGCGTTGATGTTGGCATTGACAATGTCTTTAAATCTAGTAAAAACACCCATATTCATCCTCCTGATGGTGATTTTTTAATATTAACTCTAAACCTGATATTGCAAGGGCCATGCCAAGTTTGTAAAGGCTCTGTATGTGGGAGAGGAAGGGAGGAAAAACGATCGGGAATGGTTAAAATCCCAATCCCTGGCAAAATCAGCCATGAAATCACAAATTCCCAAACACCGTCTTCCTGTAATTAACCGTACTTTAACAATAGCGTAACATTACCTTTACCTGAATTGATCATATTATCATTAACAATAAGGTTAATGTATGCCCTACGGGGTGTTTAGAAAAGGAGACAAAATGAAGAAGATTGCTTTTATTGCCCTGGCGCTCATGGTAGCTGCCACTGTTTTTGCCAATGGTAAATCCGACGCTTCCGCTGAACCTGCCAAGGCAGAGTGGAGTGGTTCTTTCGCTTTCGGCGGTTCCACCACTCTGGAACCCATCATTGTTGACGCTATCGAAGTAATGCAGGCCCGTTACCCCGGTGTACAGATTTCCTATGACGCTCCCGGTTCTTCCGCCGGTGTCAGCGGTGCCATCGACGGTACCTACTCCCTGGGATGCGCTTCCCGTGAGCTGAAGGATGATGAGAAGGCAAAGGGCGCCGTAGCTACTCCCGTTGCTCTTGACGGTGTTGCCGTAGTCGTAAACAAGGCTTCCGTAGGCGTGGACAACCTCTCTCTGGAACAGGTTTCCAATATCTTTGCCGGTGAAATCACCAACTGGAGTGAAGTCGGCGGAAAGGATGCTCCCATCGTTGTCATCAGCAGAGACGAAGCTTCCGGTACGAGAGACTGCTTTGACCACGCTACGTTTAAGGCGATTGGAAAGAAAATTGTCCAAACCGCTCTGATCACCACCGGTAACGGCGACATGGTCGCCAAGGTCGGCGCCACTCCCAACTCCATCGGATACTGCGGTTTCGGATACATCACCAAAGATCCCGGTGCCAAGGCTGTCACTGTTAATGAAGTTGCTCCCTCCGAAAAAAACGTCCTTGCCGGCAGCTACGCCATCTCCAGAAAGCTGAACGTTATCTCCAAGGGTCAGTTCGCCGACGGTTCCTTTGAGAAGTTCTTCCTGGACTATCTGCTGAGCTCCGAAGGTCAGGAGATCGCCGCCTCCAACAAGTTCATCAAACTGTAAGATTCATCTTACTGCTAAGAGCTGAAGACCCGCCGGAAGGCGGGTCTTTTTATTTCTTGAATAAATGACTTTACAGTTCACCAATAACCGTGATAAGTTAACGACCTATTTCTTTATGGAGTGTGGATCGTGACAATACTTTATGTAAAAAAAACAACAGGTTTTCTGTTCTTTCTGTTAATTCTGCCCGCAATGCTGTTCTCTCAGGATTTACGGCAGGAGATCGCTATCATAAAAGCAGAACCTGTTCCATCCCTTAAGGAGAGCTATGACAGGATAGCCATTTGGCTGGAAAATATGAGAGAAAACAATCTGTCCGCAGAAATGAAGGCGAGAAAAGCCGGTTCCCATGGGTCGACTTTTCCTGTCGTAATAGATGGATCGGAGACCCTCTTTGTTACAAACTATCACGTTATTGCCGGGGCCGAGAAGATTTCTCTGGAGTGGCAGCCCCTCGAGGGCGAACCCCTTGCCATAAACGATTGTGAAGTGCTCTATGCGGATCCTCTGCGTGATCTGGCTCTGGTAAAACTTCCCCGGGGTAGCTTCTCTCCCGGTCAGGGATTGGAGATTATTTCAAATCGAGACGCCCTTGAAGACGGTATGGATATCTGGGCAGCCGGCTACCCCGGATTGATTTCCTCTCCCACCTGGCAGCTGTCAAAGGGGATAGTTTCCAATCAGAAAGCGATAATCCCCGAATTAGTCGAAGAGGGCCTTCCTTATCTGATCCAGCATACATCCGTTATTGATCCGGGCAGCAGCGGGGGGCCCCTTATGATCAGGGAAAATGAAACCTATAGAGTGGTGGGGGTGAATTCCATGAGTGCCCTTTACAGGCATAATACCTTCTTCGCCATTCCCTCGGATGTTCTCAGCGCATTTTTACGGGAGTATGGGGAAGGGGCCGGCAAAGCCTCCCGCCAATCACTGGAACGCAATCTTGACCGCTTCATTTCCCTCCTCTCGCAGGATGACGGGACATTGCATGATCTCGCCCTCTATGTAGGAGATGGATTAGGCTGTAAAAACGGATGGAATCTCTATGGGGACAGGAGAAGCGCCATGTCCTCCGATGAGAGAGCACTCTGGGATAAGACTTTCGTCAAGGATACCCTTCTGGGGATGAAGGAGATAACGGCTCTGGACCTGAAGGATGTATTCACAGGGGATGATTATACCTGGCAAATCACTTCTCTGGGGGAAGGTGAGGCTCAGGTGAGGGTAGAATCCGCTTCGGGGAAAACCTATGACACCGTCTGGGCTTTTGAGAAAGGATGGTGGGCCCTCGACGTCTATCCCTCCGATTATGCACAATCCGGTACCCACGACGGGAAGAAGGCTGCCCGGAAACAATCCTCAGACAAGGATGTCATCTCCTATGTAACCGCCCTGGGAATTTATGCGGGACCCTCCTACTCTCTGGGGCGTTTCGATGGGGAAGTACCCGGTTTCGGCGGGTATTTCCTGGGCGGGGAAATCTATAATATGTGGAATAAATATGCGGGGACTTCCTTCTCCCTGGGATGGGAGAGCTTCAAACTGACAGGAAAAGACTCCTATGACGGCACTACCTATTCCGTAAACAGAGGCTGCCTTGAATTCGGGGCCAATATTAATATCTTTCCCGCGAAGCTTATCCAGGGCCGTTCCGTTACTCCGGTGATCCGGGGGGGCGTCGGATTCGATACCTCTCTGGACAGTTTCATGAGTCTTGAGGGGGATAGCTCTCCCTTTTCGGTATACTGGCTACTCGGCACGGGTATTCAATTTGAGCCGGAGAACAGGGATTTGGGACGCCTGGGGGTTATGGTGGACTATAAATCCCTCAGCGGTCTTTCTCTGGGAATGGAAGATGAGACTGGTGGGGACCGTTTAGGCTTAACCCTTTCCTATCTGGTCGGTTATTGACAGCAAGTAATAAAGTAATGAAATAATCTTAAGGAGAATTTATGAAATTAAGAAGTGTTCTGTCCGGATTGGGAGCAGCCCTGCTGCTTCTGCTGCTTTCCGGTTGTTCCACGTTCGCCGGAATGGAAATGATGATGAAGATGTTTGATCGTCCTCCCGAAAGCGAAAACAGCAGCCTTATCTACGGATATCTGAATGTCAAAACGAATCAGAGTGTATCCCTGCATTTCCTTCCTTGGGAGACCGCCCAATCGATTCCTTCCGAGGAAGAGGCCAAGTCCCTGACAAGGGAAGAGAAGAAGGAGTATGAGGCGATCATGATGGAGATGCCCGGTATTGTCCTTGATACGAAGAGCGGAGTTTTCGCCGTACAGGTAAATAAACCGGATACCTACTGCCTGTATGAGATCCTCTTTTCCTCCTCATCCACCACGGGAGCGGGAAATATGATGACAACCACTACTTATAATCACGCCTTTATCTACGATGCGCCTGAAAAGAAGGATGCCCTGATCCTGGGTGCCGGTGAAATGGTTTACTGGGGTGCCTGTGACTTTGTTCCCGATGAAAATACGGGGGAGGGTAACCTGGAAGCCAGTACGACCATGTCACGTGGCGAAGTCCTTGATATCCTGGAAGAAAAGCTGCGGGGCAAGGGCTGGGAGGCCTGGATCGCCGAAGAAAGAAGTAAGCTCTGAGAAATGAGAAGGATAACCCGCCGGAAGGCGGGTTTTTTCAGGCGTCCCGGGTATAGAAAATCAACTGGGAGCGCCCGTAGGCCCTCAAATCGAATTGCCGCAGGGATCCGATGACCTCGGGAAAGGACTCCTCGTCGGGATAATGCATCATAAGCACCCCCCGGGGCATGAGAATTCCCTTCTCCTCACACAACCTTAAAAAGGTTTCCTTCCCCTCTAGAGGAAAGGGGGGATCGAGATGAATGATATCGTACTGCTGTTCGCATCGCTTGATGAATTTCTCGGCGGGCATGAGAAAGAGGCGGTTTTCCTCTTCCACCAGGGAAAGATTCTCCAGAATAACCTTCTTTTTGATATAATCCTTCTCTACCAGATGAACGGGAGAAGCTCCCCGTGAAGCCGCTTCGATGCCGATACAGCCGGAACCGGTGAACAGGTCGAGAAAGGAGAGGCCGTGCAGGTCCCCGAGAATCGAAAACATGGATTCCCTCATCCTGTCCATGGCCGGACGAATTATCCCCCTGGGGCACTTTATCTGTCTGCTTCCGTATTTACCGCCGGTTATTCTCATAGTGAGGAGAGTAACATAATTTTCCTCCCTCTCCAAGCGGATATACAAATCTCTTAACAAGGATGATCATCTTCGCTATAATAGGGCCATGACCGACAGGGACAGAGTAAAACAGGAAGGTTTAGGCGAATCGGAGGAGTTCCTCAATTTTCAGGGGCAGCTCAGCCGCGCCGCCCGGGTGGACCGGTCGATCCTCATTATCGGCGAAAGGGGCTCGGGCAAGGAATTGGCCGCTTCCCGTATCCACTATCTTTCCGGCCGCTGGGACGGTCCCCTTGTTACGCTCAATTGTGCCGCTCTGCCCCCCTCCCTGATAGAAACGGAGCTATTCGGCCATGAACAGGGCGCCTATACCGGTGCCCAGGGTAGACGGAAGGGACGATTCGAAGAGGCCCACGGGGGAACCCTTTTCCTGGATGAGATCGGGCTGATCCCCCTTGAAGTGCAGGAGAAGATCCTTCGGGTGGTTGAATACGGCGCCTTTGAGAGGGTGGGCTCTTCCAAGCCGATCGAGGTGGATGTGCGCATCGTAGGCGCCACCAATGCTGATCTTCCCAAACTTTGCGAAGAGGGACGCTTCAAAAGGGACCTCCTGGACCGGCTCTCCTTTGAGGTCCTGTTCATCCCCCCCCTGAGGGAACGTTCCGGCGATATAAACCTTCTGGCCTTCTATTTTGCCAACCGTATGGCCATGGAGCTGGAAATCCGGGATAATATCGAATTCAGCGAGGACGTTCTGGCTCAGCTGAACAGTTACGTCTGGCCGGGAAATGTGCGGGAGCTTAAGAATGTGGTGGAGCGTGCTGTTTACTCAACCGATTCTTTTCCCGTTACCCAGGTGAAATTCGATCCCTTTCGCAACCCCTACGGCGATCCGGAGCAGCAGAGCGGGCAGATTGGCGACCTGGGCCGTTTCAAGGACGTTATCCGGGATCAGGAAATCGCCTTTGTCCAGGCCTCCCTGGAAAAATCCCGCTATAACCAGAAAAAAGCCGCCGAGCTGCTGGGAATCACCTATGATCAGTTCCGCGGTTTATATAGAAAATATAACGATCAGCTGTCCGAACCGGACTGAAGGATGGAAAAATGAAAAAGATACTCATAATCGGATCGGGCGGGAGAGAGCATGTCCTGGCTTCTTCCCTTGCCGCCAGTGATAAGGTGGAAACCGTATACTGCGCCCCGGGAAACGGCGGAACTGCCCTGGAGGAGAAGTGCCATAACATTCCCTTCACCTCCCTGGAGGGTATGGCCGATTTCGCCGCAGAGAAGGGTATCGATCTGACCATACCGGGTGCCGAAGTTTATCTCTGCGACGGGGTGGTTGATCTCTTCAGGAGCAGGGGGCTCACCATCTTCGGTCCCCATAGGGCGGCGGCCATGCTGGAGGGTTCCAAAGCCCTGGCAAAGGACTTTATGAAAAAGCATAACGTGAAAACCGCCGCTTACGAGCGCTTCTCCCGGGCCGATGAGGCTCTCGACTATGTTCGGAAAGCTCCCTGTCCCCTGGTTGTCAAAGCGGACGGCCTGGCTGCGGGTAAGGGGGTTATCATCTGTCAGAACAGGGAGGAAGCGGAAACGGCCATCGAGCAGATCATGGTGGACAGCGCCTTCGGTGAGGCCGGTTCGGAAGTGGTGATTGAGGAGTTTCTCGAGGGAAAGGAAGCCTCCATCCTGGCTCTATATGACGGGAATACCATTATCCCCTTTATTTCGGCTAAGGATCACAAAAAGATCGGCGAGGGAGAGACCGGTCTGAATACGGGGGGAATGGGCGTTATTGCTCCGAATCCCCTGGTAAACGAGGACGTGATGAATCAGTTCGTTCGGGATATCATGGATCCCACCGTCAAGGGTCTTAAGAGTGAGGGAATGGACTTCGCCGGGATTATCTTCTTTGGTCTCATGATGAATGAAAAGGGAGTCTTCCTGTTGGAATACAATATGAGATTCGGCGATCCCGAGGCACAGACCGTTCTGCCTCTCTTTGAGGGGGACTGGTACGATTTTCTTACCGCCGCCGTTGAGGGACAGGCAGGTACCTATCCCGTGAAATGGAAGAAGGGCCACTCCTGCTGTGTGGTAATGGCTTCCGGGGGATATCCCGAAACATACGGGAAAGGCTTTGAGATAAGCGGATTCGAAGGTCTTGATAGCCGTATCTACATAGCCGGAGCGGAACTTCGGGAGGGGACGCTAAAGACCTCCGGGGGAAGAGTGCTCAACGTGGTCGCCTATGGGGACAGCCTTGAGGAAGCCCGTAGGAAAGCCTATGAAGACGTGGAGAGAATCCACTTCGGGAAGGCCGTTTTCAGAAAGGATATAGGAGCATAAAAAAGGGCTGTTCCCGCGGGAGCAGCCCTTTTTTCAGGATTCGCTCAATGATTCCCTGTACCGTTCCGGATCGGCCCGGAAACCGACAATTTTATTATCGTGGGAGGTCCGTTTTATAGCTGCAGAGGCTTCGCCGATAAGCTGATCCTTATCGAGGAGCCGGCCGTTGCGGGATGTGACTCCTATGCGGATGTCCCTCTCGGGCAGATTGTTAATGAAAACATCCAGTTTCTCCAGAGTTTCCACCAGATCGGAATTGGGGAGAATCATGGCGAATCCCTGATCTCCCCATTCGAAGATCATATCCCTGTAGGGAAAATCCTTTGTCAGAGACTCGGAAAAATCCCGATAGTCATCATCATTCTGTACGGAATTATCCCTCAGGTAAACAAAGCTCAGATCCTCATTTTCAGAAGAAGCCCTGTCCAATTCCTGAGGAAGTCTGTCGTTCAGGAAGCTTTCCCAGCAGACATGGGAACGGGGAGAGTACATTTGGGGATCCTCTTCTTCCTCTTCATCAGTAAGGTCGCCGAATAGGTCTCCCCCGTCATCGAGAGATTCGTCGAGGTCAAAATCTTCCAGGCTGTCACTCTCTTCAGGAAGATCCAGATCATCAAGATTTTCAAGACTGTCACTTTCTTCGTCCAGATCGAAATCTTCTAGTTCATCTGTCTCATCGGGGAGTTCCAGGCTATCCGTTTCCTCGTCCAGATCGAAATCTTCCAGGCTGTCGTCTTCCGATTCGGGCAGTACCAGATCATCCAGACTGTCCATCTCTTCATCCAGATTCAGATCATCCAGGCTGTCGTTCTCTTCGGGGAATTCCAGATCGCCCGGATCGTTCAGACTGCCCATATCATCATCCAACTCCAGATCGTCCAGGCTGCCGGTCTCTTCGGGCAGCTCCAGATCATCCAGATCGTCGCTCTCATCGGGCAGTTCAAGGTCATCCAGACTGTCCATTTCTCCGCCCAGATCCATGTCATCCAGCACATCAACCTCGTCGGGGACATCCGCCTCGTCAAGATCAAGATTCAGGTCATCATCACCTGAATCGGACATCTCAAAGTCGTCCAGACTGTCTAATCCGCTGTCTCCCCCCATGGCGAAATCATCATCATCGCCGCCGGGAAGCATCATATCATCATCGGAAAGGTCAATATCATCAAGAACGCTCAGATCACCCAGGTCTGCCGTATCTTCGGGAAGACCGAAATCCATATCGGAGAGATCGCTCGGAGCGGATTCTCCTGTATCGAAGTCCATATCATCGAGATCATCGAAGGAGTCCGCAGACAGGTCAGGGGAAAAGGAATCCCCCTCTTCCTCATCCGAGGGGACACTTACCTGGGAGGGTTCCGGAACGGGGGGTTCGAAGAAATCATCGTTTTTTTCAACCCCCTTGCTCTTCTCCTTGACAGAACTGGCTATGAGGAGAATCAGGGTCAGCAGGAAAAGTCCGGAGATGATATACAGGGCTTTCAGAAGAAGATTGTATACCTTTACCGGTGAGAATGTTTCATGAAGATAACTGATGCTCAGGGGTGTTCCCTTGAGAGAAATCAGGGGAGATTCATCATGGGCTATGCCGAAGGGAGCCCGATAGGATCCGTCATTCAGTTTATTCAGCAGAAACTGCTCGTTCTTCTGAAGATTCTCCATCAGCCGGTTATTGCGGCTTTCAAGCCGGGTGTAGTAGAGCTTGTCCTCCCCTGAATAGATCAGCACACCCTTAATCTGTGGCTTCCCTTTGAGGAAATCCTCCATGGACTGCTGGAATCGGGAAGATCCGGGATTTTCCGTTTCCAGAAGCATATCGGAAATGGTTTTATTCAGCTGGGGGACTTCTTCCTGGAACGCGGTCAGACTGCCCGTGGAATCGGTATAGTAGGTATAACCCAGCCATCCTGCCAGAAGGACAAGGGCGACGATCACTAAAAATGAATACATGGTAACTACGGACTTCTTCATACTTTATAGTATCGAATAAAAAGGGAGGGAAGTATATGTTTTTTTCAGGAAAAATGATCAGAAAGAAGGTCCAGAGTGTACTCTGCCGCCCTTTTCAGGGCGCTGGGACCGTCATTCTGCTGGAGAAAGCCGTATCCCAGGGGAATCAGCGTTCCGGTCAGGGGAGAGGGGAACCCGTCGGAAATCTTCTGAATCTCTTTTCCGTACTCCTCTATCAACTGGCGGGGGAGGATTTCTTTTTTCTGAATTAGGGATGGCCTCTCTCTGCCCTGGAGTTCTATTTCCCAGCGGCCGTCCTTCACTTTTTGTATACGCCCCTTCCGGGCAAGAAGGAATGACCCCAGCTGTTCCTCATAACCTTTCAGCAGGAGAGAGGTCCCTTGATGGCTGCGGTCCAGAACGAAGGATATGAGACGGGATTCCAGGGGATCAAGCCTGACGCTATGCAGGTCATGCCACTGGGTAAAATAACTTCCCCGGCAGTAGGGTTTCTTCCGGGGATAGGCGAAATCGGCGCCTATCAGGGTTACCTTCGTTATGCCGCAGTATTCCGCAAGAGCAATGGCTCTTTGAGTGACATTGCCCCCCTCCCTGATCAGGGGAAGGAAAATCCCGCCCCTTTCCATGAAGTAGCGGCAGAGGGGATGGGAAGATGAAAAATAGAAGAGTGGATTCCTCAGGGACAGTTTATGCACGGGTGTGCCCCAGTCCGCCAGAACAGAACACCGGGCGGGCATCTTCTTCATAAAATGAAGATACCCAATCGCCTGGGGATCTATAGTTATGACACTATCCGGTTCTATGCCCATTTCTATGAGCGCGGGCAGAGCCGTATCCACCACCAGAAGAAGTGTTCCTCCATCTCTGTTCTTCATCCGTGCCCCGTGTGCTTCCAATCCCGGACCGGCCGCGGCGATAATAACCCTTTCGTATTGTGAAAACAGGGACGGATCAAAGGGATTCCGAAAGGCTTCATCAAGAGAGGTGAGGATATTCCTCTGCCATTGGCGGCCCAGCTTTTTCTGGGTGGAACAATCGGTGGTGATGAGCTGCAGGGCCCGGTTCACCTCCTCGGAATACAAGTCGAACAGAGGTTCCCGGCCGGACTGATAGGAACGCAGGGGAATGAGATCGAGAGAACCGTCCAGTAGGGGAATGTAATTCTCAAGAAGCCAATTAAGCGTATCCCCCGGAGCTGGTGCAACGAGAAGGTTAACATTTTCCCTGGAGAAAAGATCTGAATAATCCATAAGAGAAAGAAGTTCCCCTGCCAGCTGCCTGTCCGGTTCAATGATAAGGATGCGGGATTTTTCACTGAAAGGATGTATATGATAGGCGCCCCCCAGTCCGATGAATATTTTCATGCCCGATTTTCCGTAATTTCTGAGAAGTTTCTCCCCCTCACGGCGTGGGTCGAAGAGGGAGTGCAGGGGAGATTCTCTCAGTCCGTCGTTCAGGATGGGCACGGGCAGTCCGCTGCGGGAGGTTCCAAGGGTGATTCTGTTCGCCGTCTCAAAGGGGTAATTGTCCCAGTTCAGGGCAATGAGATTCTTTCTAAGCAAGCCGTTCACAGAGTTCCTCCATCTGAATGAACAGGGCGGTCAATTTCTCCTGTCCCTCTCTGATCATCTTCTCAGGTGTTTCTCCCAGATCCGTTTCCCCCCGTATCCGGCTGAAAATCTGCGGAATCAGGGTGTAGAGAAAATCATCGAAATCATCGGGAAAAACTTTCGCAGAAGCCCCGCTTATCCGTTCCTGAGATTCATGGCGCCATTTTTTTAATAGACTCCCGATTCTTTCCCTTCTCTCACTCCGAGACGGATAGGGGAGAGGAGACCAGGTTACAGATCCCTCAGATCCCTTCTCAAGTTTAGCCGTATCCGTCAGACCTTGAATGGAAATCCCCGACATCTGAAGGCGATAGAGGCTCTGGGGATAGGACCGATTTTCCAGCCACTCCCGGTACTGGTTAAGGGAGTGGCTGATACGCAGGGAATCTTCTCTTTTGAACGTCACCGCCAATGCCCGATCAAAATAGATATGATGAAGGCTGTTTGTGAAATCCGTACCAGACATGAGCAGATTATCAAAGGGATGGGGGGACACGTGACTGCGGATATCCCTGAGGCACATATCCAGCCCGGCAAAGGTTATGGTGCGGCATTGCATGGCGGAAGCCCATTCCAGAGCTGCCAGGGCTACCGATCCGGTGCCGGGAATGAGGGGGATCCCCCTGTTTCCCAGCAGCTGACGGTCCAGGTAAGTCCCCTGATTGAAAAGGGGGTAGATCTTTCTACTGCCGTTAAATACACATCTGCCGCTTAGTCCTGTACCCACAGAAACCGCATCGGGAAAACTGCCGTAATGTACGGAGGCCCAATACCCGGGATCGGTGGAGATTATCAGATCTATGGGAATTTTCTCTTTGAGAAGAAAGGAAACCGCCGAAGGAAGGGCTATCACGAAATAGAATCGGCTTTTATCCCTGATCTCATCAAGACAATCCCTCAGTCCGGGACCAGAGGCGATGATAAGTATGTTACGGTTTCGCAGATCGGGCAGCCGGGGTTCCTCGCAAAGGAGATAATTAACCAGGCTGTTCCGCAGGTTTTTTACGCCGAATCCGACAACATGTGAGTGATTTGCCTGAAGCCATGAAATAAAAAGGCTTATGGTTTTCCCCGCCCGTGAGGCCTCCTGTGGCAGGAGCCTGACCGAAGAGGGCCAGGGAAGATAGGCGATATGGGAAAGGTCGCTTTCATGAATATGTTCAGAAAGAAATCCCCTCAGTCCCGTTTCAAGATCTCCCGTCCAGAGAAAAACAGAATTCCCATCCCTGTACTCAGAAGCCAGACGCCCGAGTGGGCTGATTACCAGAAGTGTCAGATGGGGGTAAAGGCTTTTGAGGGGGGGGATAATATACCCCGTCCCCGGTTCGAATAGAATGACTATTCTCTTGCGGGAGTAATCTTCCTTTGCCAGGACTTTCAGAGCCTCCCTTTCGGGATTATAAGGGGAATGCAGATATTTTCCATTGATCATTACAGGGGAAGAGTCGCCGGATTTCATCAATCTCTGAGAAAATTCTCCAGGTCCTCTTTAACTCCCGGGTTGGGGAGTACTCTCAGGGGAATGAGACTGTCTTCCACTCCGTCTCCCAGGAGCTGTTCCAGCGATAGGAGTATCTGATTCTGCATAAGCCGCACTCCGGGAAAGAGTTCACGGGGCTGAAGTATGAAAAGGGTATCATCAGGATTCAGAAAAAGCTGTACCCTCTCATTGAAGAAGGACGAAAAGAGCCCCTGTATCTCCCTACGGATATCGAACATTTCCTTCAGAGGATCCCTGGTCTTAAAAAAATCATAAAGATGGGTCAGAGATATCTTTAAAAGAGCCTGGTTTTCACCTTCAGTGATTATCGTTTTCAGCAGTTCCTCTCCAACCAGGAACTGTATCCTGTTCTCTTCGACTCTCTTTGCAGGGAAAAGAGAACGTCTGAGCATATCGGTAACCTGTACATCCATAACCGATGAGATGGTTTCCGATGTCATCCGCCTTTTGTCATCTTCTTCGGTCAGGAAGAGAAAAAGGGCAAAAGGGGACTCCCCGTTTTCACACAGAGCGATTCCCACAAGGGATGAGGAGAGACCCAGTTCCCGCGCCGAAAAATATGGGCTGCACGGGGAGAGATCGGTCAGCTGAAAGAAGGAATCCCCCCCAAGCCATTGGGAGATTACGTCCTTCTCAATGACCAGGCGACGTTTCGTGGTTGTATCGAAGCCGATGATATCCGCGGGGACAAAGGTATGGCCGTCTGCAGAAAGAAGCGCCCCCCTCACCAGGTTCCAGGTGTCCCCCAGAAATTGAAGAAGGCGGGAGGGTTTTTCCAGCAGGCCGATGTCTTCTCTCTGGAACTCACCGATCGCTTCGGGAGCGGGGGAAATAAAGGAGTCATTGAGAGAGGCACGGTCCAGAAGACCCATTATTTGGCAATCCCCAGCTCGGTGAAGATCTTTTTGTACACTTCGAAGTGCTCGCTGCGGGCGAATTCCTGTATTTTATCCTCGGGAAGAGCTTCGAGAAGCTGATCCATATAGGTCAGAACTTCCTTGATTTCCTCTTTCAGATCATAGGGAAGGGACTTCAGTTCACCGGACTCCTCCATTTCGGAGAACTCCTGAGCCGTGGGCAGTGTAAGGGGTTCCTCTATCTCTTCCGGTTCGTCAATCTCTTCCAGGAGTTCATCAAGGCTTTCCTCATCCTTATCCTGCAGAATCTCTTCCGGTTCCGTCTCATCAAGGGAGTCTTCTTCTATCTCAATGGAAAAGCTCTCTACGGGCTCTTCGGTTTCTATGGACTGGATGTTTTCTTCGAAAGGCTCGTCCTCTTCCTGTTCATCCCGGTCCATATCAAGGTCTAGATCCAGATCGAGATCAAGAAACTCCTCTTCCCCCTCATCATCGGAACCGAAGATCGTCTCTTCCAGCTCTACTTCGGAGGAGGTTTCGCCGGCTACTTCATCAATGAGAGTCTCATCGTCATCTTCCAGGGAGAATTCTTCAATGCTGTCCAGATCGAACTCTTCCTCTTCTTCTTCGTCCAGGGAGACTTCCTCTATCTCATCAAGGGATATCTCATCCTCTTCTATTTCGTCCAGGGATATTTCATCCCCGTCCTCTTCAAGGGAAATCTCTTCTATCTCATCCAGGGAGATTTCATCCTCATCTTCCTCAAGGGAGATTTCCTCCATATCGTCCAGGGATATTTCATCCGCTTCGATTTCATCGAGGGATATCTCTTCCTCATCGTCGGAACTCCCCGCCAGAGTTTCAAGGGATATATCCTCCTCTTCAAGGGAAACCTCTTCTATCTCGTCAAAGGAGATCTCCTCTTCATCTTCCGCTGGGGACGATCCCACAATATCATCGAGGGAAATCTCATCCTCATCATCAAGGGACACTTCTTCCAGATCATCAAGGGAGATCTCATCATCTATAAGGGTGTCATCATCGGAACCTTCCGGAGGAAGGGGGAATTCCGCTTCATCCGATTCGGGGAACTCCAGTGGTTCCGACTCGGTCTCTTCCTCAATCTCCTCTATGAAATCATCGAGAGAAGCTTCTTCGAATTCAAGGGCGCTGTCCTCTTCATCCAGACGGGAAAGGGGTTCCACGGAATTCGTTAATCCCTCAGTCCCTTCCTCATCCAGGGAAATATCGTCCAGCTCTATGCTTTCCAGATCATCAATCTCTTCTATCAGGGTATCGTCGGAGAATTCGGACAGGTCCACGCTCTCGATTTCGTCGGATTCACTGAAGGATCCCTCGTCCTCGAATACGATATCCCCGTCCATCTCCTCAAAGGAGACCTCTTCCCCTTCATCAAAAATGGATTCGTCAAGAGCTCCCACAGGTTCGGCATCCACCTCTTCGGCAATCTCTTCCTCTTCCATCTCGTCGATGCTCTCATCGCTGAATTCGCTGAGATCGATACCGAGATCGTCCAGATCAACCTCTTCAATCTCCAGATCTTCATCGGGGGACTCGGCAATCATGTCGTCAATATCGATCTCTTCCACCTCATCGGAGGGTTCCACCACATCGATACTCACAATCTCTTCCGAATCGGATTCGGCGGCATTACTCATTTCGAGAGGTTCTTCCACCCCGTCGAAATCATCCAGGGAAATATGCTCTATGCTGATTTCCTCTTCATCGAGGACATTATCAAGGGTAATCTCTTCTTCGCTGATCTCACCCTGGTCGTCTATGGTGATCTCCAGACTGTTCTCGTCCTCTTCGTCAAGGAGAAAATCCTCATCCCCTTCCATATTGGTGAGCATGGAGAGGGCCGGATCCTCATCGGGCTCGCTCAGGGTATCCTCTAAGGGGGTATCGGTCAGGAAATCGGTCTCGTCCTGGAATTCATTCTCGGGCAGAGTCTCTTCCGGTTCCAGGAGAAGCTCCTCCTCCTCAGCCTCCTCTACGGGGGCGGGGGCTTCCTCTTCGGGGACCGATTCGTCCAGAATATTGTCAAGCTCATCCCCGGTAAGGGCTATGGTCTCGTCCAGATCGCTGTCATCGAAGAATCCCGGAGCCTTCTCTCCGTCCTTATCTTCCGAAACATCCCCGGTGCGGGGAACCATTCTCATGGTACTGATTTCATTCTTGAGATCCTTGATCTCATTGCGGATGGTGGAGAGTTCGCTCTCTATTTTTTCGAGTATATTAAGTTCCCGGGAGGATGCGGCCAGAAGCTCAGTCTGCTCTTCAAGGCGATCCACCGCATTCTCAAGGGGATGGGATTCTTCCATTTCATCGATATCATCAAAGTCGGGGAGGGAGTCTTCAATGGTCTCTTCGATACTGGCCACATCGGAGAAATCCAGATTCTCATCCTCATTAAGGGAATCCCTATCAAGATCAAAGGAATCGTCGCTCAGGTCAAAGGAATCCGTGTCGATATCAAGGGAATCCTCATCCCCACTGTCGAAGTCCAGACTCTCGTCACCCTCGTCGTCTCCTTCCATTCCGTCAAGGGGGATATCGATCTCCTCATCCTCTTCGGTGGTACTGAGTTCATCGAGAAGGTCCTCTTCCTCTTCGGTGATATAGAGCTGTTCCGGCATCTGCTCGTCGTCGATTTCGATCATCTCCGGTTCAATCTCTTCTATTCCCTTGGAGCCGGTTTTCACCCAGACACCGTACTGTTCCAGGTTGTCCTCTTCCCGTTCTATCTTTCTGTCATCCTTGGCCATGGATATCTCCTCAGTACATTTTCTTTTCATATATCGGCGTTTCTACTGTAAATATCAATAAAAAAACGCAGTTAATTGCCCATAGGTTTACGTAACCGGTCCATCAAGTTCATACTAAAACAATTCTTCAAGTTTTTCCATTCCCGGCCGTTATAAAAAGAGATGCTTGGAAAATGCCTGGTCCCGGCCCTATTCGTCGGGCTTTACGTTTATCTTTCGCTTAATCTCTTCTGGGGAGACCAGGGAATCTATGCTCTGAGGACTCTACAGGATGAACGAAAGATCCTGGAAGACAATATGGAGATTCTGACCCGGGAGAACAGGGACGTTCAGATACATCTGGATCAGCTGAAGAACGACCGCTACTCCATCTCCCTGCTGGCCCGCAAACTGGGATACATACGGGAGGGTGAGAAAATCATCTATACCGGATTGGGATTCCGTTCCGGGAGCATAAGCTACGGCCTTCCTGTCATCCGCACGGGAAAGTCCCTGGAAAACCGGGACCGCACCGGATTCTTCCGCATTATCGCCCTGACCGCGGGGGGATCGGCATTTTTTCTGCTTCTTATCTGGAGCTGGGGAGAGAAGGGAATCCGTCGGCGGATCTGAAATCCAAACCTACAGGTAATACTCTTCGGGAAGCTGCCAGTTAATGGGTTCCCGCCCTTTGGAGAGTAAATAATCATTCGCCTTCGTGAAGTGGCCGCAGCCGAAGAATCCCCGGTTAGCCGAGAGGGGGGAGGGATGGGGCGCCTGCAGGACAAGATGCCTTTCCCTGTCTATGATGGCCCCCTTCTTCTGGGCATAGGATCCCCATAGAAAGAACACCGTATTTTCCGTGCTTTCATTCACCACTTCAATGACCCGATCAGTGAATTTTTCCCAGCCCCTTCCCTGGTGGGAGGCGGCCCGGTGACACTCCACGGTCAGTACCGCATTGAGAAGAAGAACGCCCTGTTCCGCCCAGGGGACGAGACAGCCGTGATTCACAGGGGTGAAGAGTCCCTCCTGTGCCAGTTCTTTGTACATATTTCTCAGGGAGGGAGGAACGGGGACGCCGGGGCGGACGGAAAAACAGAGGCCGTGGGCCTGACCCGGGCCGTGGTAGGGATCCTGCCCGATAATGACCAGTTTCACCCGATCAAGAGGCGTCGTGTTCAGGGCATTGAAATACTCGTTCCCCGGGGGAAAGATCTCCTTGCCCTTTTTTTTCTCTTCCCTGAGAAAATCTCTTAACTCAGCCATATAGGGCTCGTCGAATTCCCGGTCCAGTTTTGAGAGCCATGAAGGATGTAGTTTAATCTCCCTTTTCGTCTGTTCCGCCATGGGCCGTATTATAGCGGGGGAAGAGGATTTTCACAAGCGCCGGGCCGTGTTACTATGGGACCATGGGCTGCAACTGCGAAATCAAGAAGAGACTATCCCTTATGGCCAGAGAGTTTCAGGGGGATCCGGTTTATCTGGACTACAACGCCACCACTCCCACCGATCCTTCTCTGCTGGGAGAACTGGACCGGGTTCTGCGCCGGGAGTGGGGCAATCCGGCCAGCATTCATATCATGGGGGGCGAGGCTTCCCTGAGAGAGGATGCCGCCCGGGCCACAGCCGCCCGGTATTTCGGGAAGCCGCAGGAGAGCTTTCTCTTCTGCTCCTCCGGGTGCGAGGGCATATCGGGCATTCTTTCGGGAACCGAAGCGAAGCACCGGCGGCTCATCACCACCGTGGCGGACCACTCCGTGCTGACCCAATCGGCTCAGAAACTGTTCCCCGGCCGCCACCTACTGGCGGGAATCGACGGGAACGGGAAAATCCGCATCGATGGGATCGCTTCCTATCTGAATGCTTATCCCGGTGAGTGCTGTCTCTTCTACTCCCCGGTCAACCATGAAACGGGGGCCCGGCAGGATGGGGCCGCCCTCTTTAACCTGGCCCGGGAAAAGAACGCCCTG
>JAFGPQ010000266.1 GCA_016936115.1 Spirochaetales bacterium
CCCGGTAATGCCCCCGCCGATCTGGAGTCCCCCGGGCCAGGCTTTCAGGGCGGATCGGGCCTGCTCGTCATTGCCCGGACCCAGTTTTATCACATGGCCTCCGGCCAGGTCTTTCTCCCGATACAGGGCCGCATACCAGGCGGCGTCCCTGTCTGAGACAAAGTTCTCCCGGGCCGAGCCTTTGCTTCCCCCCGGACCGTCGGAGAGGGTGCCGCCCACTATCTGTTTCACCTGTCCGTCGTGCAGATCAATGCAGGGTCTGAATTTCATAGGCCCATTATAGCCGATTTGCCGGTCAGGGAACAGGGAGGGAGTCGCCCAAAGAGGTAACCATAGGCCGGATCACCCTCTGAACGGTTTCGGTCAACTCCCCCGCGGGCACTGTCACCAGGAGATAGAGCCATTCTTCGCCGGCACGGCAGTGAAGAAGGAGCTGTTGCTTCTCCCCGCTTCCGGTCCGGAAGCGGCGGTAATACTGTTTGAAGTAAAATCTGCCCATGAGCTGTTCCGGGTAAACCACCGCTTCCTCTCCCTGAAAGGATTCGGCCAGGGAGGCTATTTCGGTGAAATCCGGTACAACCCCCGATTCGATCAGGCCCGGGGAATGGGGGCTTACTGCCAGAAAATGGGTATCCTCTCCCGTGATCGTCCACTCCCGGGGCAGGAAAAACCGGTAATTCCCCCAGCTTTCGGCCCGGTAGCTGCCCCCGGGGGGAGTGTAGCGTTCATACCGGGCCCCGTAGGCTTCCAGGGTCACCACGTCCCCTTCGAGGGTGATGTGGAAATCGACGGGGAGGACGGGGCCGGTGCTTACCGCGGCTGCCGAAGAGGCGGAAAGGAATTCCAGCCGGCAGAGGGAGAAGAGCTGGTCCGTGTAAAAAGCGGCGGACGTGCGATCCCCCTTCTGGGAGATCACAACCTCCCGGGGGGCCATGGATTCGGTGCTTTCCGCGCTGATCCTGTAGATGCCGCTGTATTTTTCCCTGTTATCGGGCAGGTAGGGGCTCACCGGCAGGGCGGGATTGTCCGTCAAGGGGATTCCGTAACGGCTCAGGGGCTCCTCCCCGGCGATATGCAGCAGGTTGTTCGCCCCGGTGATAAGAGGCTCATAGCGGTAGGGGTCCAGTTCCCCCGCGTTAGAAAGGATCACCACCCCCGTGCTGGACGCCCGGTCCAGCATAAGAACGGATGAGAATGTCCCCGTGCCTCCGCTGTGGTAGATAAGCTCTCTCCCGTCTATGGTCTCCAGTTCAAACCCCAGAGCGTACCGGTTCTCTTCGCTCTGTCCGCCCTGCTCCCGGGAAAGGCCCCGGTGGGAAATCAAAGGCTGGAAGAGATCATCCGCCGGGGCTTCCGGGGACAGGAGATAGAGTAGGTAAAGGCTCATATCCCTGGCCGTGGTTCTGCACCTGGAACCGGCGGGCTCCAGGTTTCCCCCCCGCAGGGCTTCCCTTCTAAGGGGGAACGCCTCTCCCTCCGGTGCCCAGCCGTTGCCGAAGCTGTTCCGGAAAAGTTCCGGATCTTCGGGGACGGCGGAGGTCCGGTCCATACCCAGAGGCCGGAAGAGGGTTTTCTGCATCAGTTTCTCATAGGGCAGGCCCGATGCTTCGCTGAGGATCAATCCTGCTATGGCGTATCCCGTATTGCTGTACAGGTAGGAAGTCCCCGGTTCCGAAGGCAGGGACAGTGAAGCAAGGGATCTTCCCAGTTCCCGCAGCCCCTCTTCAAGTGAATCGGGCTGCTTATAGAGGTTGCCGAAGGCCGAAGGTATTCCCGAGCTGTTGGAGAGAAGCATTCTGAGAGTGATGCCGTCGCTCTTCTCCCTGTTCGCCGTTCTGAACCAGGGCAGCACCTTTGTCGCCGGATCGTCCAGGTTCAGAAGTCCCTCCCTTTCCAGGGAAAGGGCTGCCAGGGAGGTCATGGATTTGGTCACCGATCCGAGCTGGAAGGGCGTATCGCCGTTAACGGGCAGTTCCTCGCCGGCCCGTGCCGTGCCGTAGCCTTTGAGGAGAAGCACGCGGCCTTCCCGGACCACGGCCACGGCGATGCCCGGGCGGGGGTTCCCGGAAAAAAAACGCTCCATATAGAGATCGAGCTGGGCGGGAACCGACTGGGCCGCCAGGGTTATCTGGAAGGCTATGGTGACGAACAGGATCCGAATTTTCATTTACTCCCCCTTTATGAGTTCTCTGGTCTGGATTTCCCCAGTCTGCCCCATGGGAATCCAGCTGCTGATGAAGCCGAAGGCGGTTATGATGGGGACGATCCATAACAGATCGCCCAATCCGGGACGGGGCGGGAAAGCCCCGAAGCCGGAACTGTGAAAAGCCAGGTTCAGAAGCTGCGGCGACAGGAGGATGGATAGGGGAAAGCCCACGATGAGACAGGCGCCCAGAAGGATCAGAATGCGGTAAACCCCTATACTCCTGAGCCCGGAGGGCGATAGGCCCAGGGCTTTCAGAATGCCCAGGCTCCTTCGGTATTCCAGAATAAAGTCCTGCGTGTTGTTATGGATGATCGTAAAGGAGATGAGAAAGAACACGGCGGTGATAAATCCGAAGAGGAGTTTGACGTAGGGCATGGTGGAGCCGAAATCCCTTTCTATTTCCCGTATCGTCCTGGATGTCAGGACCCCGTCCATATACATTCCGTATTTGCTCTCCATGTCATTCAGGACTTCCTTTGCCCTCTCCGGATCATGGAGTCTCACGTAGTAGTGGGCGGGCGTGTAGGAGGGACGGATCGGGATATAGGTCCGGTCGAGCATACGGAAGGAGTAGCCCAGGTTGTCGGAATTCTGAAATATTCCGCTCACAGTGAATTCCGAGTCCATCCCGTCCATAAAGAGGGTCAGCCTGTCCCCTGTCTCCAGGCCGTATTTCAGGGCGAGCCTGTCGGTGATGCTGATTTCCCCCGGGTTGAGGGGATGCTCGCCTTCGTTGTTGATAAGTCCCATTTCCCCCATCTCCCCGGAGTATACGTAGCCCATCACGGCGAAGGGTTCTTCCCCCTCTGACCGGATGTAGCTGTCGATCCGGGGGCTGCCGCTGCAGATTGTCCTTACGGCGGGATTTTCGGAGAGGAGGCTTCGCAGGCGGGCGTCGGAAAGGCCGTCCCCCCCGCCTGACTGCCGGTAAAAGGTCAGATGGGGATCGGGAATGCCCCAGAACTGCCGGTCCGAAAGGGAATCCTCCAGAAGGGATGTGGCATTGAACGAAAGGGAGCAGAGGGTTACCATCAAAAGGAAGCTGAAGAGTGTGTAGAAGAGTCCCCCCGAACCGGTCTTGAGATTGCGTACGGCCATGAAAAGGGGGACGGGAAGGCCGGGCTTCTCCCTCCGGAACAGGGGCCTGCGGGGGGACCTGCCGGGAGAGCCGAAGCCGAAGCGGATCGCCTTTGAGGTATCCACCTTCCGTACCCGGCGGACTATGGCCCAGGTGAAGACCAGGGCGAACAGATTCACTCCGGGGTAGAGAAGGGCCGTGATGCCTCCCCTTACCTCTCCCGTGAAAACCATGCCGGACCGACGGGCCATGAAATCAAGGAGGA
>JAFGPQ010000267.1 GCA_016936115.1 Spirochaetales bacterium
GATTCCCTCCGTTTCCCCGATGGTTCCCCCTTCGGGAAGTTCCCGGGGAACACAGACGGGAATCTCATTCTCCTCAAGGGCGTTCAGAAAGCGGTGCTCCTCTTCAATCTGCTCTCGGCTCCAACGTCCTGGGCGGTAGAACTTGGCCACCACATGGCTCCCGTCCTCCATCCC
This sequence comes from Spirochaetales bacterium, assembly GCA_016936115.1. Classification (GTDB taxonomy): domain Bacteria; phylum Spirochaetota; class Spirochaetia; order DSM-2461; family DSM-2461; genus SZUA-368. The sequence continues at coordinate 175 of JAFGPQ010000267.1, forward strand.
CAGGTCATAGACCCGATTCTCAAGGCTGTTCAACTGCAGGGATGAGCCGTCCGGTTTGAGACCAGCATCGACCAGGGCTTCCATAACCACAAAAGGAGTAAGCTGATAGAAAAAATCTTTTTGATTCAAGAGCGAGCCTTCAGGGCAATGAAATCGTCACCCAGTTCCACCTTTCCCTCCTTATAGAGGACTCCGGCGGTTTTCTTGAACATTTTTTTACTCATATGAAGGAGTTTTTTTATCTCTTCGGGATCGCTTTTATCTCCCAGAGGAAGCCTCCCGTTTCCCTTGTTCAGGGCGTCGAGAAGGGTCTGGCGGGTATCATCCACGGCTCCGCGGAATCCCTGTTTCTGAAGGGCCGCATCGATCTTGCCGTCCTCGCGAACCTTTTTGATAAAACCTCTTTTTCTGTCCCCCACGGTCAGGGGTTCAAAGGTCTCATTGGCATAGACCATCCCCCCGTAGGTATCATTTACGATGACCCGGGCCCCCAGGGAGGTGATCTCCCACACCAAAAGATCCACTTCCTCGTTCTCTTTCAGGTCCGGATGGTCTTCCTTTTCCAGCTCACGGGCGAATTTTTCCGTGGCGATAACACTGTTCTCTTCGATATCGGGAATAATGCGTACCACGAGGCGGTCCCCGTCGGAGAATTCGGTCCGGTAGAATCTTTTGGGTAGAAAAAGATCCCGGCTCAGGCCCCAGTTGAGAAAGGCGCCGTACTCTTCTTTCTTCCGTACGGGAAAGCAGCCGTAGCCTCCCATCACGGCGGGAGCCACCTCGGTGGTGGCATGGAAAAGTCCGTCCCTTCCCCGGTAGATATAGACTTCGATGATATCGCCCTGTTCGGCCCCGTCGGGCATCTCAACAATGGGGAGGAATATGGTATCGCTGCCCCCGTCCAGGTAGCAGCCGTTCATCTTGACTGTCAATATTTTTAATTTATTGTATTCGGCTATTTTGATCATGGTCATCCTCTTCCCCTAATATCTTCCAAAACGGAAAAGAACTCAATCCCCCCTGTCATTATTCCGAAAAAGTATGGTATACTCTAGGAGCCAGACTCCTTGGGAGGGGGGACTTTTCATGTCCACACAGATTGTAGTAAATTCCGTAAAAACGAATTCCTGGGCGGACAGGCCTTTCTCCGACGGAACAACCGCTTCGGGACGGCTCGCCTCATTTCTCGCAGCCTTTCCCGGTTTCCCCGTGGTAGAACTGGTTCCTCCCGGCGGGAAGGGGCGGTTCCCTCAGATCCCCGTCCGGGAATGCGCCGACAGCTGTTCCGCCCTGATCGCGGCTTTCGGTGAAATCTTCACCGGGGCGGACCGCATCATTTATCTCTGGGGCGATACCCCTCTGGCCGACAGCCGGCTCACCGAAGAGATGGAAGCCCATCATCACCGCTACATGTCCCAGTATACCTTTGCCGACGGATGGCCCCTGGGGCTGACTCCGGAAATCCTCGAGAAAAGAGCCATGGAGACTCTGGAACCCCTTTCCCGGGGAGACAACACACCCATAGCCCGGGATTCCCTGTTCACCCTGATTCAGAGGGATATCAACGCTTTCGACCTGGAAACACTCATCGCTCCCAGCGACTTCAGACTGCTGCGGCTGACCCTGGCGGCGGACAGCAAAAGAAATCATCTCCTCCTGGATCGCTTCATCGGTGAAGGGCTTATATCCGGTGAAACTATCGCCGACAAACTTGAGGCGTCCCAGACCCTTCTCAGAACTCTGCCCGCCTTCTTTCAGATTCAGGTCACCGAAAAGCGCCTGCAGAAACCTTCCTATCTTCCCGTTCCGGATTTTACCGACGGGGAAAGGGAAATGAGCCTCGATGAACTGCGCCGCATCCTGGATAAAATCAGGGACTTTTCCGATGACGGGGTGATCTCCCTCTCCTTCTGGGGAGAGCCTTCCGCCCACAGCCGGATTTATGAAATGATGGAAGAGGTGGTGAATCGGGGATTCCGCCTGCTTATCGAAACATCCGGCTTGGGATGGGACAGGGATTCCCTGCGTACCTTTTTACAGAAAAAGGGAGACCGGGTCGACTGGATCGTCGAACTGGATGCGCTCGTCCCGGCTCTTTACCGTCGGCTCAGAGGGGAGGGGCAGCAGGAGGTTCTGGAGTTCATCGATTTTCTCGGGGAACCGGAACGGGGGACTCTTTATGTTCAGACGACCCGCATGGGGGAGAACGAAGACCACCTGGAAGCTCTCTATCAGGCCTGGAAAGAGAAGCCGGGTAAACTTATCATTAAGAAATACGACCACTTCTGTTCCCGAATGCCCGCTCGAAAGGTGACCGAGCTGTCTCCTCTGGATCGGAACCCCTGCTGGCATATTAAACGGGACATGGTCATACTCCGGGACGGAACGGTCCTGACGTGTCAGGAAAAGCTGGATAAAACCCAGTCCCCCGGTAATATTCTTACCGGGGATATCCGGGATATCTGGGCCGGGGGAGAGGCCCTTTATCGGGACCATCTGAACGGGGAATTCCTTTCCCCCTGTGCGGAATGCGATGAATACTACACCTATAATTTTTGAAAGAAGCGACATAGAGTACACCCTCATCGGGGGAGCCGAAAAGAGCAGCCGTCCCCGGGAGCCGGAGGGCTTTTCCGTCCTTCTCCTGAACCGGGGGGGGAAACCCTTTAGAAAAGAGCTTATCACGGAACTCATGAAACGGGAGTGCCGGGAGATTATCTCTGTGGAGAATGGCAACCATCCGGTAAAGACAGAGGAGTTTGCCTCCGAGGAAGCGGAGATTCAGATTCTGCGCATCAAGGGAGAGGTTACTCCCGGAGATATCATCAATGTGGGAATCAAGGAAGCCGCCGGAAAATACGTTTTCGTTCTCTGGAGCGATATGATTCTGCCCTCAGGTAAAATCTCCTCCCGGGTTTTTGAAAAAATCGATGAGAGAAACAACTTCTGCACTGTTCCCGTTTTTATGGAGGAGGAGAAAATCCTTCCCACCTGTTCCGCCCCGGTTCAGAACGGGATGAGGGATATGGACGTGGTCTTTCACAACACCATCGCAGGCGGACAGAGAACTCTCTTTCCCTCGGATTACTGCGGTATTTACCACAGGGAGAAGTTCATCGCCCTGGGCGGATTCGACGGGAAGATCGGCAACTCCTACTGGCAGCTCATGGATCTGGGCTTCCGCGTGGCCCTGTGGGGGGAGAACATCCTTTTTCAGGAAGCTCTGAAGATGTCCTATATGGGGGAGATGCCCCTTCTGGATATCACCACGGACAGGGATTACGGCCATTTCTTTATGAAAACCCAGGCCATTGTGGTCCGCCATGGCGTCGGCCGCCTTCCCGGTTACCGTCTCTTTTCCCTTCTTGCCAAAAGCGGGGGAAAC
>JAFGPQ010000268.1 GCA_016936115.1 Spirochaetales bacterium
GATCCCCTCGTGGCGGGAAAGCTGGCCGCCGCCATGGTTCGGGGCATCCAGTCCCGGGGCATCGCCGCCACGGTGAAGCACTTCGCCTTCAACAACAAGGAAACGAACCGCAAGGAGAGCGATTCCCGCCTCTCCGAACGGGCTGCCCGGGAGATCTATCTCAAGGCCTTTGAAATCATCGTTAAGGAAGCCGACCCCTGGGCTATCATGTCGGCCTATAACATGATAAACGGGCACAGAACCTCCGAATCCCATGAACTGCTCGAGGACATCCTGCGGGGGGAGTGGGGCTTCTCCGGCGTGGTGACCACCGACTGGTGGACCCGGGGAGAACACTACAAAGAGGTGGCCGCCGGAAACGACATCAAGATGGCCTGCGGCCTGAACGAGCGGCTCAAGGAAGCCCTGGATAAGGGGCTTATTGCCCGGGAGGATCTGGAACGGTCCGCCCGCCGGGTTCTGGAGCTGCTTCTGCGGGTGTAGTGAATCTTCTCTGTGAATCGGACCCGTCCCCCTGGGGGGCGGGTTTTTTTGTCTTTTTACCCTTTTTTTAAAAATAATCTCATTATTTTTCCTGATTTTCGTCGGAAATCCTCATTTTCCTCATAGTTATAAGGTGTAGGTGCGAAAGGGGCGTTGCCCTTTGACCGCTTGCCGTAGGTTGGCCGCTTACAAGAAAATTATGACGGGACGGCAAAGGCCTCCCAAAGGAATGAACAAATGAACAATGAAGAGAAATTAGGTAACGTGCAGTACTATCTGAGAGCAAATCCCCTGAGCACAGGGGAGGGGAATCGGTATATGGCGTCATTTCGTGAATGTGAGCCTTTCCGCCAACACCGCCTTTAGGAAAGAACTGGCCCGGAGCGCCGCTATCGAAAAGGTATCCGATTTGGAGGAAAAGACCAGACTTCTTCAGATCTACGATTATACGACCCGCTCGATTCGGAACGACCTGCCCGCCGGTGCTCTGGTCAGCCTTAAGGGAGTCGGCCTGCTGCCCGAGGAAGGGGACCCGGAAATCATTCTGAGTCCCGTCGATTCGGAGGAGACCTTTCCCGTGACCGACATCTTCAAGGTTTCCGACAGGGATCTGATGTTTCATCTTCCCTCCGGTCTGGCCGCGGGGGATTATCGGGTCAGGCTTCTTGTTAAAAGGGGTCTGAAGAAAAAAGAGGTGGAGTACCGGGAGACGGTTAGTATCCTGTAGATGACTTTTTCCTTTCCCCCCTTCCGGTTTTGCCGGGAAGGGGGGATTTTTTTTCTGTGTCTGAAAACAATCCTTTTCCTTGCCTGAAAAAGTTGGTTTTAGTGCTTGGAAATGTCATTTTGATTACTTGGGGAAGGGCGTTTCATTACCCGGGAGCGTCCGTTTAATTACCTGGGAGCATCGGTTTCATTTCCTGGTGTCGTCGATTCTATTCCCAGAGACTGACGCTTCTATTACCAGGGAAGGTTGCTTCCTTTACCGGATCGAGATGGTTTTCTTACCGGGAACGGGGATTTCCATTAACTGATCTTCTTTGCTTCAGACATATGGTAATGGCCTACCGCGGGGTATAGTCGAAAGGGCACAAAAAAACCTTTCCAGCATTCACTGAAAAGGTTCATAAAAGAGCGTCTGATCGGAATCGAACCGACGTCATCAGCTTGGAAGGCTGAGGTAATAGCCATTATACGACAGACGCCTATTACTCAATCCGGTTGGTAACCCGATTGCGAGGAATAAAATAACAGAAGCCCCGAAGAATGTCAACCAATCCGGTCAAAAAATCCTCATTTTTTCTCCTTGATAGAAACGGGTAATGAAACTATGATGAACCCATGGGAAAATACGATAAGGCCCGGGAGTGGGAGAACCCCCGGATATTCGGTATAAATAAGGTCAGGGCCCACGCCGAGCCCGATGAATACAGGTGGAGGAAAAGTCTCAACGGGGAGTGGAACTTCCACTACGCCCCCTCTCCCGAAGCCCGTCCGGAAAAGTTTTATGAAAACAGTTTTCCCGTGGAGGGGTGGGACACCATTGCGGTTCCCCTGAACTGGGAGATGGCCGGCTACGGCAAGCCCCAGTATCTGGCGTTCGCCTATCCCGAAGCCCTGTCCGTCAATAAATGGAAAATCCCCTCCATCGACGGGAAACGGAATCCCGTAGGTTCCTATAAAAGAAAGTTCGACCTGTCCCCGGAATGGCTGGAAAGGAAGGTCTTTATCCATTTCGGCGGGGTGAAATCCGCCTTTTACCTGTGGATTAACGGGGAGTTCGCCGGCTACTCCCAGGGGGCCATGACCCCCGCCGAATTCGATATCTCCTCCCTGCTCGTAAGCGGGGAGAACTATCTCGCCGTCGAGGTCTATCAGTACAGCGACGGAACCTACCTGGAGGATCAGGATATGTGGTTCCTAGGGGGAATCTTCCGGGATGTCTTTCTCTACGGGGAGCCCCTGACCTTTCTGCGCGACTTCTATGCCCGCTGCCGTTTCGACGAAGAGTTCGAGAATTGCGAACTTACCGTGGAAGCTCTCATGGAGAACAATACCGGACTGGGCCAGGTGGATCTTCAAGTCCTGCTCATAGACAGGAATTCCCCCGCGGACAGGCGGATCCTTTTCGACGGCCCCGCCGACCTGAGCGAGGGAAACACCCTCCTTGTGAAAAAAGAGGTCCTTTCCCCGAAAAAATGGTCCGCCGAGACACCCGATCTTTACCGTATCGAGATTACCCTGTACGACCTGAATCAGGGACTGGGGGGCGCCCTGGTTGACAGGAAGAGTTTCACCTTCGGTTTCCGGCAGATCGAAATTCGGGAGGACCGCTTTCTCATAAACGGCCGACCGATTCTTTTCAAGGGGGTGAACCGACACGATTTTGATCCCGAAAGGGGCTGGGCTGTCACCGAAGAGAAGAGGCTTGAGGATATCCTCATTATGAAGAGGAATAATATCAACGCGGTCAGGACAAGCCATTATCCCAATCCCTCCCATCTCTACCGCCTGGCCGACGAATACGGCCTCTATGTGATTGATGAGGCCGATGTGGAGACCCACGGCGTCAGAAGGAAGAATGTGCCCGGCAGCAATCCCCTCTGGACCGATGCGGTGGTGGACCGGGTGGAGCGGATGGTGCTGCGCGACCGGAACCATCCCTCGGTGGTCATGTGGTCTCTGGGAAACGAGGCGGGATTCGGCCATAATTTCAAGATTATGAAATCCGCCGCCCGGGACCTTGATGCCACCCGGCCTGTTCATTACGAGGGTGACACCTCTCTTGAGGTGAGCGATGTGTACAGCCTCATGTATCCCACCCCGGAAATAGAAGTAAGTCTGGGAAAGAAGGAGGATCAGAAACTGAGCCTTCTGGATAATCTCTCGAACCGGCTTGTAGCGGACAATAAGGCCTTCCGGGCGTCCCAGTACGGGAACAAGCCGATTATAAGCTGCGAATACGCCCATGCCATGGAGAACAGCCTGGGCAATCTGAAGGAGCACCGGGACAACTGGGAGAAATATCCCAACTGGGCGGGGGGCTTTATCTGGGATTTTGTGGATCAGGCGATCCTCCGGGACGGGAAATGGCTCTACGGCAGCGATTTCGGCAGAAAACGGAACCACGGGATTTTCTGTGCCAACGGGATAGTGGGGGCCGACCGGACCCCCCATCCCTCCCTGCACGAGGTCAGAAAGGTCTATCAGCCCATCCGCTTCGTCCAGTTCGACAGGGAAAGGCAGCGTTATGAGATTCATAACACCAATCTCTTTCTCTCCACCGACGAGTATGTTTTTACCGCGGAACTGAGAATCGAGGGGAAGCCGGCGGACCGACGCATTCTGGAGGTTCCCCCTATCGCTCCCGGAGAAAAAGGACGTATATCAATGCCGGGGGGGCTCTTTACGAACTCCCGGAATGGTGAGCGGGTACTGATTCTCTCCTGTCGGACGAAAAGATCCCGCCCCTGGTGTCCGGCGGACTATGAGGTGGCCTGGGAACAGTTTGAGCTGAATCGGTTTCCCCGTCCCCCGAGACTGGGTATGGGGGGAAGCGATGTGGAGCTTCTCGAGACATTCCGGACGGTCACCCTGCGGACCAGACGGGTAACCGTGGAGATTAACCGGAGTACCGGATTCGTGACCCGCCTGGATTACGGGAAGGGCAATGTGTTCAAAGCACCCCTGAGCCCCTGTTTCTCCCGGGCCGCCACCGATAACGACCGGGGTATGGGTAACTTCATCCCCCTGCTGAACCGGTTCAGCGGGAACAGGAAATGGTTCTCCCGCCAGAAACGGGTCCGGGCGAGAAGGCGGTTCCATCAGGATTTTTCCGATGATCATAGGAAGGTCACCTTTCGTCTCTTCGGGCCGGGAATCAGAAAGTTCACCCTTTCCTACACCCTGTACAGGAACGGGGAACTTCTGGTGGAAAACTTCCTGCAGCCCTCCCGTGAAATGATCCGCCAGGGAATGGAAACCCGGTTGGACAGTTCCCTTTTCCGCATCAAATGGTACGGACGGGGGGAACAGGAAACCTATTGCGACAGGAAGGAAGGGGCGAAAATCGGCATACACTCATCTACTGTGGAAGAGTTCGGCCATCACTATCTGCGCCCTCAGGAGAACGGGAACAGGACCGATGTGCGGTGGCTGAAGATCGCCGATGAAAAGGGTCTGGGCCTGAGTTTCGATGCGGTGGGGGAGAGGATGATGGAAGTCAACTGCCGCCGGTATACCCAGGAGGATCTGTGCCGGGCGGAACACATACACGAACTGACCCCCCGGGAGGATGTGACGGTCCATCTGGACTGGGGACAGCGGGGCGTGGGCGGAGATATTCCGGGCCAGCTCAGTCTTCTGGATAAATACCGCCTTCCCCCGGGAAAGACCTATGCCTACGCTTTTCTGATAAGGCAGATTGGGGAGAGTTCCTGACCGGTAGGGAGAGTTCCCGGGCATAGAGGAAATTCCCCCGGCCGTCCCGGACCTCCAGGCGATCCGATTCCAGACGGAATCTTCTCAGGGGAGTCCTGCCGTAGGAGAGAATCAGTTCCCGATCGGATTCCAACCGGTAACCCTTCGGGAGGGAGCCTTCTTCCAGGAGACACATTTTCCCTTCCCGTACCTCAAGTATAATGCGGGCTGCCCCCTCTTCCCAGAGGATAAGAGCCGGGGGAGGCATCTGCCGCAGGGGGAGTAGAATCAGTACTAAAAGCAGAACCGGGGAATACAAAAAATCCTCCTATCATATGCTGTTACGGATAAGGGGAGAAAGGAAATTGCCCTTTTCCCCGAAGAATTTATCTTCCCTTTATTCTTTTTCCTGAATAATCATGATAGATTAGGAGATATGACTGAAATGATTGTTGCCGAAATTGCCCGGACCCTGGGACTTCAGGAAC
>JAFGPQ010000269.1 GCA_016936115.1 Spirochaetales bacterium
GAGCATGGAGGCGATGTTGATGATCTTCCCCCCGCTTTTCTGCTCCACGAAGAGGGCGGCCACCTTCTGGGCCAGGAAGAAGAGGGTCTTTATGTTAATGTTCATCACATCGTCCCAGTCCTCTTCCCCGTAGACAAGGGCGTCTTCCCGGCGGATGATTCCCGCGTTATTCACGAGAATATGGATCTCTCCCATCTCCCTCTTCGCCGCGGCGACCAGATCGTCCAGGCCGTCCTGCTTCTGCAGGTCCGCCTTGTAGGAGACGAACTTCCCTCCCGCCGCTTTGACCTGGGCCTCCGTTTCCGAGGCGTCGGACCGGCTTACGCCGAAAATGTCCGCTCCCGCCTGGGCCAGGCCGATGGCGATGCCCTGTCCCAGGCCGGTGTTGCACCCGGTGACGATGGCCGCTTTGCCCTTAAGGCTGAATTTGTCTAAAATCATAAATCCTTCCTGTTCCGCCTACTTAATGTCTTTCATGGGCACATGGTCCATGTCGGTGAAGGTCTGATTTTCCCCTACCATGCCCCAGATAAAGGTATAGTTCTTCGTTCCCACGCCGGAGTGGATGGACCAGCTGGGGGAGATGACCGCCTCCTCGTTGCGCATGACGATGTGCCGGGTTTCGTCGGGTTCACCCATAAGGTGGAAGACCACCGTGTCCGGTTCCATATCAAAGTAGAGATACACCTCCATCCGTCTCTCGTGGGTATGGACGGGCATGGTGTTCCAGACACAGTTCGGCTCAAGAATGGTCATGCCCATGCAGAGCTGGCAGCTTTCCAGGACCGCAGGATGGAGATACTGGTTGATGGTTCTTTTGTTGGACTCCTCCAGGGATCCCAGGTGGACCTTCTTGGATTCGGCCAGGGTGACCAGTTTGTGGGGGTAGGTTTTATGGGCCGGGCCGGAGAGAAAGTAGAACTTGGCCGGATCGGCGGGTTTTTTGCTGCTGAAGGAGACCTCTTTGGCCCCCATCCCGATGTAGAACCCGTCCTGGTTGCCCATGGGATAGTCCGTTCCGTCAATGGTCAGGATCCCCTCGCTGCCGATATTGATGATCCCTCCCTCACGGCGTTCGAAGAAGATGTCCGTGCCCAGGCTGGATCCCCCTTCCAGGGTCAGGGTTTTGTCCGAAGGGCAGATGCCCCCTATGATGATCCGGTCGAAATGGCTGTAGGTCAAATTCAATTTGCCCGGCTGGAACAGGTCGGAGACGAGGAAATTCTTCCTCAGTTCCGCCGTGTCGCACTTCTTTCCCTGTTCGGGATGCATGGGGTGTCTGATTTCCATGATAATACTCCTTGGTTTTGGTTTATTCTATTTCATCAACAGCGCCGGCAGCCACATGGTCAGCGGCGGCAGATAGGTGATGCAGATCAGGGTGATAAGGTTAGCCGCCAGAAAGGGGAGGGCCGCCCTAAATATTGTTCCGATTTCCAGTTTCGATATGGCCGAAGCCACGTTCAGGCACATTCCCACCGGGGGCGTCACAAGACCCACGGCCAGGCCGGAGATGAGGATAACGCCGAATTGGACCGCACTGACTCCCAGGGCGCTGACGATGGGCAGGAAGACGGGAGTCAGCAGCAGGATCGCCGGACTGACATCGATGAAGGTTCCCGCCGCCAGAATTATGATATCCACTATCAGCAGAATAAGGAAGGGCGGCAGATTCAAACCGAGCACAGTGGCCGCCATTAATTCGGGAGCCCGCTCTATGGCCAGGATCCAGATGTAGAGTTTGGACAGGGCTATGATGATCATCACGTTGGCGCTGGTGAGAACCGCTTCCTTCACAATGGGGGGCAGCTCCCGGATTTTGAGCTTTCGGAAGATGAATATGCCCACAATCAGGGCGTACAGGACGCCTATTCCGGCGCTCTCCGTGGCGGTGGCAATACCCAGAATGACCGACCCGATAACGAATACGGGCATGATCAGGGCCAGAAGAGCTTCCCTTATATCCAGAAGCTTCTCTTTCCGGGTCAGGACAGTCTCCTCCCGGGGATGACCCTGCCGATAAGAGATGGCAAGGGTGATTACCAGCATGATTATCCCTATCATGAGACCGGGAATGGCGCTTCCCAGAAAGAGCCTTCCCACGGACTCCTCCGCGGCCAGGGCGTAGACCACCATGGGCACGCTGGGGGGAATGATCATTCCCATGGTGGAGGAGGCAACCGTTATCCCGCTGGCGTACTCCGCAGAGTATCCCTTTTTCTTCATCTCCGGAATGAGGACGGCTCCCACGGAGGCCGTATCCGACACGGAGGAGCCTGAGATCCCCCCGAAGATCATGCTGGCCAGGACATTGACCAGTCCCAGCCCGCCCCGGAGCCTGCCTACGAAGAGCAGGGAGAAGTTGATGAGCCGGGTGGTGATGCCCCCCGCATTCATGAGAAGCCCCATCAGAGTGAAGAGGGGCAGGGCGATCATGGTGTACGACTCCATCCCCGCGTAGAGGCGCTGGGGCAGGATGGGCAGCAGTTCCGGCCGAATGAGCAGAAAGTAGAGAAATCCGGAAAAGCCCAGGGAGTAGGCGATGGGCACTCCCAGAATAAGTAGAACGGCAAGACTGATAAGCAGCAGGGTCATAGGGCGGCACCGTCCTTTCTATGGGCGTAATGCTCCAGAGCTTTAGTGATATTGAACAGAGCGAAAAGTGTGACCAGAACGCATCCCAGGGGAATGCAAATCTGTACGGTCCACATGGGTATTCTCATCACCGGTGAAGCGGAATGGCCCACCTTGGCGATCCAGTTGAGACTCAAAACGGCAATAATGATATTGATGGCGCCGATAATCAGCTGCCCCGCGATCTCCGCTATCAGTTTCAGGGGCGGATTCAGCCGGTCCTTGAAATAGTCGATTTTAATGTGGTTCCCCTTTCCCAGGGAAACCGCCGCCCCGAAGGCGGTAGTGTAGATGAACAGGAACTCCATCAATTCGTTCCCGAAGATGATGCTGCTGTTGAAAAGATATCGCAGAATGACCAGCAGCACCGTAAGAACAACGATCAGAGCGAAGGCGAGGGTAACCAGAAATTCCAGAACCCGGGATATTCCCCCTTCCAGCCCGTGCCATGATCTAAGGATTTTATTCATAAAAAACTCCCCCCAGGCTGCTGGCGGAATCCTTCCCGCCAGCGGCAGCTATTCCTTCTTAATATTTACTTAATTTGTCAATTTCATCCCAGGTGAAATACCCCTGGTCCACATAGCCCTGGTAGACCGGTCTGGCCGCTTCGATGAAGCCCTTCCGCGCGGCGGGAGAGACATCGTTAACTTCCAGATTCGCCTTGAGGGTATCCAGATAGGTATTTTCCGATTCCAGCCAGATTTTGTTGGAGTAGTTCATGGCATCCACGGCGGCCTTGTCGAAAACCTTCTTCAGATCCGCGGGCAGGGAATCGTACCAGTCGGGGCTGACGAAGAAGGGGTCCGGATGGATCTGCCAGTTCACCAGGGAAAGGTAGTTCTGGGCTTCGTAGAATTTCATGTCAGCCGTATTGGAGAAGGGATTCTCCTGGCCGTCCACCACGCCCGATTTCAGGGCCATGTAGGTCTCCGTGTAGGCTACCTGCTGGGGGTTGGCTCCCAGGGTGGTAAAGGTTTTAATTGTCATATCGATGGGGGGAGTCCGCATCTTGAGTCCCTTCAGGTCGTCCACCGTGTTGATCGGTCTTTTGCTGTTCGTGATGTTCCGGAAACCTCCGGCCACGCCCGTGGCGGGGATGTAGAGACCGTTAGCCAGGGCGCCCTTGTTGATGTCCGCTCCGAAATCGCTGTTCATCGCCTTGATGACCTGATCCGTATTGGAGAACATGAAAGGAAGAGTATAGATCAGATACTTGGGATTGGCCCTTTCGAAGAGTCCCCCCCGGCATCCCTGAGCGGTACCCAGTTTGACCATGTCCAGTACTTCCGCTTCCTTTCCCAGAACGCCGTTGAAGTAGAGTTCCACCTGGATCCGTCCGTTGCTGGCCTTTTCCACCTCTTCCTTGAAGTGAACCATGGACTTACTGCGGGGATGGCTTTCCGACTGGGTATTGGCGTATTTGAAGACATAGGTCTGATCCGCTCCCCCGCCGCTTTGTGCTTCCTCTTTCTGTCCGTTCGCAAATATCTGACCCAGAGCCAGAACCGCAATCGCTAACAACATTCCTGCTTTTTTCATAAAATATCTCCTGAGGTTTTTCATATGAAACTGAGTTTCATATAACAAACACTTTAAAACCATTTCTCCTATCTGTCAATGAAAAATCCTGTCAGCTGCTGAATCGGCCCTTAAATTCCGCCCATCTCCCGGGAGAGGCTGTTCGCTATGGAGCGGACCGTATCGGCGTACTCCCCGATCTTTTCGGTGGGGAAGGTGAAGGAGGTGGCGGTCATACCCAGGGCTCCGATGCATCGGCGGTCCGGTCCCCAGACGGGGGCGGCCAGGCAGCGTACGTCGCTGAAGAACTCCAGATCGTCCATGGCGTATCCCTGGTCTCGCACCCGGTCAATCTCTTTTTGAAGGGCATCAAGATCGGTTATGGTATGTTCCGTTTTTCTTTCCAGTTCCTCCCCGGCCAAAAAATCCTTCACCGGGACGTCCACACCGAAGGCCAGGAGGATTTTCCCGTGGGAGGTGCAGTGCATGGGAAGAAGAGAACCGATGCGGGAGACGGGCTTGATATGCTGGGGGCTTTCCACCACTTCAAGAATCATGCTCATCTTCCCGGAAAGGACTGCCAGGTGGGAGGACTCCTTGACCGCGGCGGTCATTTTTTCCAGGTAGGGAAGAGCCCGGGTCCGGATGTCCCGCTTGGCCAGGGTGGTCAGCCCGTAGTGAATGAACATATAGCTCAGGCTGTAAAGGTCCCCCTTTTTCTCGATCCAGTGGTTTTTTTCCAGAGTCTGGAGTATCCGGAAGACCGTGGTTTTCGGTTCCTGAAGGGTGGATACTATCTGGGAGAAACTGATTCCCTCGGTATTTTGTGAGATCAGTTCTATTATGGCGAATGTCTTTCCCAGTACGGGAATCTGGTATCTATCTTCCAAAAGCGGGTACCTCAGCCCAATATTATTGGCCTAATTTCCTGTGGGAGTCAACCGTTAATATTTTGACATCTCCCCGAAATCTTCCGACAACAGATGGGGGTCGTTAAAAAAAAGGGGAAAAAATCCCAAAAGGTATTGCCCTGAAGTGGGCTCCAGATGTTAAAATGTAAAAACGTTATGAAAATTGCTGTTATAGACGGACAGGGCGGAGGAATCGGAAAGAATCTGATTCTCAATCTCAAAGAGAGACTACCTGAGGATATAACGCTGATCGCCCTGGGAACCAATGCCCTGGCCACCTCCGCCATGATCAAGGCGGGAGCCGACGAGGGAGCCACCGGGGAGAATGCCATTATTTTCATGGCGCCGAAGGTCGACCTGATTGTGGGACCTATCGGGATCGTAGTAGGGAATTCCATGCTGGGGGAGCTGACTCCCATGATGGCAGAAGCCATTGGCAGCAGCCCTTGCCGTAAGATCCTGATCCCCGTCCAGAAATGCAGTGTGGCCATAGCGGGAAGTACGAACAAACCGCTTCAGAATCTGATTGACGATCTGATAGGGCAGGTGAGAGAACTCATTCCCCGCTGATCCCCCTTTCGATTCTCCCAATGAGTCCAGGAAGGATTCCCCGTGATAATTCTCAATCTTATCAAGGCATGACCGTTCCGTATCATGAAGTTACCGGTTAAGGGTTAGGCAAAAAGGAAAACCCTATGCATATGGCTGATGCTTTTCTGTCTCCCGCGGTGGGAGGAGGAATGTGGGCTCTGGCTGCTGCGACAGGCGGC
>JAFGPQ010000270.1 GCA_016936115.1 Spirochaetales bacterium
GTTCCGGGATAAGCTTCAGAATCGAATCGACGCCGCCCGGAAACGGCTGGACCGCCTGCGGGACCGGATTATCGGCGCCATGGGGGATTTTCGACGGGATTATCCCGCCGAAACCCGGGATATGGATGTCTCCCCGGAGGCGGAAGGGGAGTACCGCAAGCTGCTCAAGAGCCTCGTCCGGGACAATCTTCCCCGTTTCGAAGAGCAGTTCAAGGTCATGCTGAACGAAAACACGATCCGGGAGCTAGCCGGCTTTCAGGCCCTTCTGAGCAAGGAGTCTCAACAGATAAGGGAACGGGTGGAGATCATCAACCGGTCCATGCATGAGATCGAGTACAACAAGGACCGATATATTTACCTGGAAGCGATGAATACCAACGATATGGAGATCCGCGATTTCAAACAGGAGATTAAAAACTGTATCGAGGGGGCCCTGGGCGGTTCTGAGGATCAGCAGTACAGCGAAGCCCGGTTTCTTAAGGTGAAGGAGCTCATCAACCGCTTCAAGGGGCGGGAGGGGTACTCCGATCTGGACAGGAAATGGACCGCCCGGGTCACCGATGTACGCAACTGGTTCGCCTTCGCCGCCTCGGAAAGATGGCTGGCCGACGACAGCGAATACGAGCACTACACCGATTCGGGGGGAAAATCGGGAGGACAGAAGGAGAAGCTGGCCTACACGGTTCTGGCCGCCAGCCTAGCCTATCAATTCGGTCTGGAGTGGGGAGAAGTACGTTCGCGCAGCTTCCGTTTCGTGGTCATCGACGAAGCCTTCGGGCGCGGTTCCGACGATTCGGCCCGGTACGGTCTGAATCTGTTCCGCAAGCTGAATCTGCAGCTTCTGATAATCACCCCCCTTCAGAAGATTCATATCATCGAGCCCTATGTCTCCTCGGTGGGTTTCGTTCATAACCGGGAAGGAAAAAATTCCCTGCTCCGCTGCCTGACCATCGAACAGTACCGGCAGGAGAAGGAGAAGCGGGAGTCGTGAAGGGACCGGGGGAAATAGGAAAGAAACTGCTGGAGAAGTGGGACCGGGGCTTCTATTTCAAGAAGGGGGCTGACAGCTTCCCTCTATCCGTCTCCCTGGGGACCGTCACATCCCGGGATATGATCGACGGCTTTGACCAGGTGCGCCATTGGATCGGACTCTACAGGGATAATCCGCAATTATCTCCCTTTCTGGAATGGGAAGAGGTGGATCATCGCAAACTGGGCCGTCAGCGCATTCCCAGACGGCTGACCTTTGACCGGCCGGAAGATCTGGCCGGCTTTCTGAACCGCCGCTCCCAATGGGAAAAGTTCACCTCACTGAGGGACCGTATCAATGCCCGGGATCGGCGGCTGGGAGAATGGGCCCGGCAATACCCCCTGGAACTGCTGCGCATCGCACCGGATCTTGACCGACTGATGATGCTCTGGAAATGGATGCTGAACCATCCGAGGCCCCGTATCTACCTGAGGCAGATCGATATTCCCGGCATCGACACGAAGTTCACCGAAACCTACCGCAAAGTTTTGTCCGACTGGCTTGACCTGACCCTTCCCGATGAAGCCGTCGACAGAAATTATACAGGGGTCTCCGGTTTCGAATCCCGGTACGGTTTCAAGGGCAAACCGGAATTGATCCGTTTTCGCTTTCTCGATCCCGCACTGGAATGGCGCGGCTGTAGTGATATTAGCCTGCCTGCCGGGGAATTCTGCCGATTGTACTCCCCCGCAGACCTTTCCGTCCGCCATGTTTTCGTGGTGGAAAACGATATAACCGCCCTGAGCTTCCCCCCGGTTGAAAAGGGAATGGTCGTCTTCGGCCGGGGCTACCATTTCGATCACTGGAAGGAGTGTTCTTGGCTCCGGGAGGTTTCCCTGCATTACTGGGGCGACCTGGACACCCACGGTTTTCGTATACTGGATCAGTTCCGCTCCCTTTTCCCCCACGCCCGGTCCTTTCTCATGGACCGGCGCACCCTGCTGGAATATGGTGATTCCTGGGGAGAGGAACCGTCGTCCCGGACGGGGAATTTGTCTCACCTGACTTCCGAGGAGTCGGAACTGTACGATGATCTGCGCTTCAATCGGATCAGAACGGGGCTGCGCCTGGAGCAGGAATTCGTAAGGATCAGCCGAATTCGTGAAGAGCTGGAAAAATTGACAGAGCATACATAATGCATTTTCGCCAGGAATACCTGCATGTTCCGGGCCGGAAATCCTTCCCCTCAAATCTCCCGAATAAAAACCTGCTCCCGATTTCCGTATGAACCGGTTTTCTCATAGGGACCTATTTCTCCGCTGATAATATAGATGTTCCTGAAGCGAAGCTCTCCGGCATAATCTATAGCTTTATTGATGAGTTTCTGACTCAGTCTTTCCCCTCTGAAATTTTCATCCACAAAGACAAAACCTATGAAGGGATAGTAATCCACGTCCGGAAGAGAATCCGTTTCAGCAAATGTGCAATAACCGGCTTTCCAGGAACAGCTATCGGCATACTGGATGGTTGACTGCCATAGGGGGGAATCAGAAGTTATCCCTGTAATCATCATGTCTTCATATCCCTCGTGGCTATGGCCGGGGAGGTGGAGGGATAGTCCCTGTCCCATCCCGGGGAATAGCGATCCAAATTTTCAACCGCCCTATCTGTGAAAGATCCGAAATCACAGTTGAAATCTCTTCTGTCAAGAATATCCGGAATGATGTTATTCTGAGCCGACAGCATCGCGGGAAAGATAAAAAGGGTGAACAGAATGATAAATCCCGTTTTTCCGAAACCATGTCTCACTGGCTCTGCTCCTTTCCTATGGACGAATTGCTTTTCCTGTCGCAGAATCTGATATCTCCGCTGCATCTTGGGAAGTCTATCCTATCAGATTCTCCCTCTAACTGGCAGTAGAAGAAGAGTATCTCCCTCGATCCCTGCTCCATGGGCAATGATTTATATTGCTTATGGCAATTGGGACAGATTTCCTCCGACTGGTTCGTCATATTCAGGCACTCCTCTTTTATCGACTTTAACATATCTTTACTAGGCAGAGAAGAATTGGTAAGTGAAAAATACTTCCTGTTCAGAGGAGGAAAGGCCTCACTTCTTCCCCGCCGCACTCTTATACTGGGTGGGCGTCATCCCCGTCTCCCGCTTGAACAGGGAACTGAAGGAATTCGGGTTGTGATAGCCCACGTCCAGGGATATCTCCATGACCGATTTTTCCGTATTGTTCAGCAGATTTTTGGCCTCTTCCATTCTCACGTTTGTCAGATACTCCGAGTAGGAGAAACCGCTGCTTTTCTTGAAGATGGATTTGAAATAGGACTCGCTGATGCAGACCGCATCGGCCACGTCCTTTACGGAAATGGCTTCGGCGTAGTGCTCCTTAATATAGGCCTGGGCTTTGCGTACGATGCTCTTGGACCGGTTGGAGTGGGAGTCGGCCACGATGGAGATGATCTCCACGGTGCGGGCCTTGAGCCACTCGATGAGCTGGGACTGGTTGCGGATGATGGCGGACTCGGCGAAGAGCTTGTCGCTCAGTTCCAGCAGGCTATCCACGTCACCTCCGCCGGAAATGGCCGATTCGATCATGGTGCCGAGCAGCTCATAGAGGCGGACTTTGATCAGGGTATCCGTATCCCCGCCGTATCGGTAGATGAGTTCCATAAGGCGCTGAAGCTGCTCCAGGGCCTTGTCCCTGTCACCCATCTTAACCGCCGCCAGAAAGGCGTTCTTCTCCTTAAGAGGGTATTCCCGCCGGTTCTCTTCATCCTGCAGGTCCGTAATATGGATAACCTGGCCCCCTTCGATGGCCTTGGCGTACTCCACCGCGTTGACCGCTTCGTGGTAGGACTCCTTCAGGTCCTCAAGCCCGGCATAGCTGCGCCCGATTCCGAAATCGTAGTGATGCAGCGCTTCCAGGGACTGCTTAAGGAATTCGCAGATGCGGATCGTCTCGCTGCGGCCCGCATCGGCTTCCCGGGGAATGAAGAGGCAGATTCCCACCATGTCCGTGCCCATGGGCATGAGCAGGGACTGGTTCTTTCCCAGAATTCTGTCCAGGATAAGGGCCATGTCCCTGAGCAGGGAATCGCTGTTCCCGGTGTGATTCAGGGCGGACTCCTTCAGTACCACGAAGGTATTGATATCTCCGGGAATATGGAGCAGTTCCAGCATGTCCGACACCTGCTGGTGCTTGTTCACATCTATGGAGATATCCTGGATCAGATCCTCCCTGATGTAGGCGATGACCTTCTGCATTCTTCTCCGGTTCTCCTGAATGTCCAGGGCCACCCCGTATCCCAGGAAGGCCACGCTGGCCAGGGACCCCACGTAATAGATCCACCACTGGTGCAGCAGGGCCCCGGTGAAGAAGGTGAGGGCGAAGATGATCTTTCCCGTATTGTAATAATAGATTTTGCGCAGAGGCAGGCCCTCTTTCTCCCCTAACCGGCGCACCCTTCTGATCTTGCCCGCCGAATCGATGAAGAGTATGGCGGCGAGAATCATATAGACCCCGTTGGTGACCTCCCGCCCGTAGAAGGGGGGGGTGAGGGCGGGAGTGGCCGAATCGAAGACGGGATAGCTCCCGATGGCAAATATGGTCTCCGAGCCGATGGTGGTCAGCGTATTGAAGAGACAGTAGACAAGACCCAGAATGATCCCCGGAATGATTATGGCAAGCAGCCGGGGGCGCTGTTCCTTACCGGGCTGGGAGAAATCGGCCAGGATTACCATGGGGATGGTGACAGCGCTGAAGAGAAAAGAGCGTATGTTGTTGATGATGAGAGGTACCGGATGGGCTCCCGAGAGAATCTGCACGGGCCTTCCGAAGAGAAAGACCGAGAAGGAGATAAGGAAAATCGTGAAATAACCGGTGGAAAGGGATTTGGACTCTTCGATGAAGGCGAAGTAGAGGAAATAGATGAAGAGGATGATTCCGGACAGGGCCGGTATCAGGATATTCCCGAAAATGGCGAGTAGGGGCATAGGTCAGTATAGCACAACTGCCGGTTTTATTTTACTTGTTTTTTCAGGTAGCGGAAGAGCTCCACCCCCCGGCCGTCCAGAACCTGGCTGTTCAGTACGAAGCTCTGTCCCGACCGGGTCTGGATAATCAGCATGCCCGATATCCTTATGACCGATTTCAGATCCCAGTAATCCACATGGGACTTCTTGTCCTCCGCGGTAACGGTCATGCCCTTGCCGCCGAAGTCCATGCGCATCTCATCGGGCATGGACTCGGTGATCCTGCGGCTTCGCAGAAATATCAGGGCCGGCTGAATCAGGGGGAACAGAAGCATGCCCGCGGTCAGAAGAACGCGGACAGTCGTATTGGCCTCAGCCCAGAACCGCAGGGTCAGCAGAACCATGGATAGGGTAAAGACTCCGTTCACAACTCCCTGGTAGGAGCGGTAAATGTTGGCCATACTCAGAATCCAGAGGTTGGAGGGCCTGACCCTGTAGTCAAAGGTGAAATCCATCGGTCCCTCTCTCCTTACCGGAACAAAGAGGGGAGGAAGAGGCTGATGGAGGGTATGAAGGTTACCAGCATCAGGGTGATGATCATGAGAATGTAGAAGGGCAGAGTCGCCTTGACCACTTTCTCGATTTTCACCTTGCCCACGGCGGAGCCGATGAACAGGACCGCCCCCACGGGAGGGGTCAAGAGGCCGATGCCGCAGTTCAGGATCATCATGACGCCGAACTGAACCGGATCGATGCCGATGGCCTTGGCGATGGGCAGCAGGATCGGGGTGGCGATCAGAATGATGGGGGCCATGTCCATGATCATGCCCAGAACCAGGAGGATCAGGTTGAGCATCAGGGCGATGAGGATGGGATTGTCCGTCAGCCCGATGATGGCCTGGGCCGCCAGGGTGGGTACGTGCAGCCGGGTCAGAAGGAAGCCGAAAATACTGGATGTGGCAATGAGGATCAGAACGATGGAAAGGGTGTCCACGCACTGGTTCAGGACTTTCCACACATCCTTCCATTTCATGCCCCGGTAGATGAAGACGCTCACGAAGAGACTGTAGATGACGGCGATGGCCGCCGATTCGGTGGCGGTGAAAATACCGCCCACAACGCCCACTACTACGATAAGGATAGCCGCCAGAGCCCAGAAGGAGATGCTTATCTGCCTGATCAGGTTCTTAAAGCTGAATTTGGCGCCCTTGGGGTACTTGCGCCTGACAGAAATGATGTAGGAGCCGATCATCAGGGTGCCCGCCAGAATCGCCGCAGGAAGGTACCCCGCCAGGAAGAGGGCTCCGATGGAGATGCCCCCCGCCGTGGTGGCGTAGATGACCATGTTGTGGCTGGGGGGGACCAGAAGCCCCTCGCAGGAACTGGCGATGGTCACCGCTGTGGCGAAGTCCTCGTCGTATCCCTGGTCGGCCATCATGGGGATCATGATGCTTCCCAGGGAGGCGGTGTCCGCGGCGGCGGAGCCGGAGATGCCCCCGAAGAAGTAGGAGGCCACGATGTTCACCATGGCCATGCCGCCCCGCATCCAGCCCACGCAGGCGTTGGCCAGATCGATCAGTTTTTCCGAGATGCCGCCGGAACCCATCAGATAACCCATGGTTATAAAGAAGGGCACCGCCATCAGGGAAAAGGAGCTGATGCCTTTGACCATTTGCTGGGCCACCGTGGTCAGGGGAAGTCCCTGGTACAGAAGACAGAGAATAGAGGAGAGTGCCACCGCATAGGCTATGGGAAAGCGGAGGGCTACCAGAACCAAGAAGGATACCAGAAGTATCGCGATTGCCATGCTGTTTACTATCATTTTTCCGTATCCTCACCAAGAATCAGTAATTTGGCCTGGTTATAGATGATCTCTATCTCAAAGATAACCATGGCGATACCCGCCAGGGGAACGGGGAAGTACATCCAGAAGCGGGAAAGGCCGGGTATACTTATATAGGAACCCCGGGAGCCGATTTTCACGGCATAGCTCCAACCCACGAAGATCATAACGAACCCCAGGGCCATGACGGCCAGGTCGGAAATCATATCCAGGATATTTATCAGTTTTTTGGGCAGATACTGGTCCAGGGCGGTCATGCGGATGTGCGCCTTGCGGCGTATGGCCAGGGCGGCGGAGAGCACTGCCATATAGGCCATCAGGGAAAGGACCACTTCCTCGCTCCAGGCGGGATCGGGGAAAAAGGGGATGTATCTCCCGGCCACGGCGACCGTGGTGATAAGAATGTCGATGATCAAGAGAATCTTGCATACGAAAAGAACCACGTTGTACACGTGATCGTAGAAGGGCTTGATCTTATCCACAGCGTGGAAAAACGCTTTCATTTTAACTCCTCATTACATGGGAAGGGGCACAGGAGCGGGGCTCCTGTGCCTTTGGAAATCCGGCGGCCGTGAGGACCGCCGGTGGGCCGCAGGCCCGTTTCCGGGCCCGGCATATTTTACTGCATGTCCAGAATCTGCTGGTACAGGGCGGGGTTGGAAGCGCTGGCCTTCTTGATAACGTCGGCACAGGCAGCCTGCCAGGGAGCCACGTCCTTAACTTCCACAACAACGGCGCCTTCGGCGGCGAGCTGCTTCAGAACGTCCTTCTCGGCGCCTTCGGAGAGCTCTCTGTTGAACTTGGAAGCGATCTTACCGGCTTCGGTAATGGCGTCCTGCTGAGCGGCGGAGAGACCGTCCCAGGCTTCGTCGGTGATGATAACCTGAATCGCACCCAGGGTGTGGCCGTCGAGGATCATGTAGGGAGCCACTTCGTTGAAAGCCTTGGACTTGTAGTTGGCGATGGGCTGTTCGGCCGCGTCGACAACGCCGGACTGGAGAGCGGAGTAGAGCTCGTTGTAGCTGACCTGGGTGGGGTCGGCGCCTACGCCGGTAACCATGCCCTGGGCGATGGGGTCGGTGGAGATACGAACCTTCAGGCCGGCCATGTCCTTGATGCTGTTAAGGGGCTTAGTACCGAAGAAGTGTCTGAAACCTTCCTCGCCGTAGAACAGACCCCGGATGCCGGTACCGTTTTCGTGGGGCTCCATAAGGAATTCCGCAGCCAGATCGCTGTCGGCGAAGTTCCAGAAGTGATCCCGTCCGGCAAAGGTGTAGGGAATAGAGAGGAGCATGGATTTCTCGCCGCCGTAGGTGGTCAGGGCGAAAGCGGAGATTCTGGCCATATCGATGGTTCCGCCGCCGCCGAGCATGGCGTCCAGCACATCGTGCTCAGCACCCAGAACGCCGTTGGCCTGGATGTCGATCATAACGGTACCCTTAGAAAGTCTTTCCACTTCCTCTTTGAATTTAGCGCCGGTCTGGCCCACGATGGAATCCATGGGGTTGACCTCGGCGTATACCAGGGTTACGGATTTCTCGGCGGGGGCTGCTGCTGCGGCGGTATCGCCTTTGCTGTCGCTCTTACCGTTGGCCATAACCAGGGAGAGGGCGAAAACCATTGTCAAAAGAACAAACAAATTCTTTTTCATCAAAAACTCCTTATAGCTTTCCGCACCGAAGCAAATATCGATGCGGGTGATGATTAATGGTAGGGCCGTTTTTGAAATCCCGCTCTACGGAAGATTTTGAAAATCTCTCCGATTGTATTATCTTACTCTCCGATTGTATGGTTAACCTTTGAAATTGTATGATTCAGGCGGTTCATCACTCCTCTGTACGGCCTGTAGCCACCTTAGCCCGATCCTTGAGGATAAACCGGTTCTCCCCGTCGGACAGAGCCGCTTCCGGTCCCTCCAGCAGGGTCAGGACCGTAACTTCCGGTCGGATATCAAAGGCGATGGTGCTGCTCCGGTACTTCAGTTTGAAGCGAATCCCCTGAAGCGCTGCCGGCAGGAAGGGTTTGACACGCAAATGGTCCTCATAGACCCGCACCCCGGCGAAGCCGTGTACCACCCCGATCCAGGAGCCCCCCAGATTGGCCAGGTGAAGGCCGTGCTTCGTATTGTCGTGGGTGTTGTCCAGATCGAGCCGGGCGGACTCCATGAAGTAGTCGTAGGCCTTCCCGTACTGGCCCAGCTGTCCCGCCAGGATGCCGAAGATGCAGGAGGAGAGTGAAGAGTCGTGGGTGGTGATCTTCTCGTAGTAGTCGTAACTCCGGCGGATCACCTCTTCCGGTTCCATATCGTTCAGAAGATAGTAGGCCAGGATCGTATCGGCCTGCTTGCACACCTGATAGCGTCCCAGGGTCATGGGGTGGTAGTGCAGGAGCAGGGGATAGTTCTCTTTGGGGGTATTCTCGAAGTCCCACTTCTCCCTGTAAAGGAATCCCCGGTCCTGGGGATTGATCCCGGTCTCCTCGTCGTAGAGCAGACACATCCCCTCGGCGGCCCGGGAGAAGGTCTCCAGCTCATCATCGGTCAGCGCCAGCCGGGCGCTCAGCTCCTCATAGGCGGCGGAATCCCACTCCTTCAGCTCCCCGCACAGTTTCACAGCCATCTGCAGATTGTACCGGGCCATGGCGTTGGTGTAGTAGTTGTCGTCCTGCAGGCAGTTGTACTCGTTGGGGCCTGTCACCTGATTGATGTGAAAGACCCCCTCCCCGAAGAAACCCGTGTCCACCCAGATCCGGGCGGTCTCTATGAGAACCTCGGCCAGGCACTCCTTCAGGAACTCTTTGTCCCGGTTGATCAGGTAGTACTGGACGAAGGCGTAGGCGATGTCCCCGTTGATGTGGTACTGGGCGGTCCCGGCGGGGTAGAAGGCGGAGCATTCGTGCTTTTCGATCATCCGCCAGGGAAAGGTAACCCCCTTTTTGTGCTTTAAGGTGCGGGCCCTCTCCCGGGCGGCGGGCAGGGAGTTGTACCGGTAGCGCAACAGGGTCTTCGCCCTTTGGGGGTTGTTGAAGGCGAACATGGGGAGCATGTAGATCTCCGTATCCCAGAAATAGTGCCCCTCGTAGCCTTCGCCGCTCAGGCCCTTGGCGGAGATATTCCCCACCGGATCCACCGAGGCGGACTGGAGCA
>JAFGPQ010000271.1 GCA_016936115.1 Spirochaetales bacterium
GCCGGATCTCGTGCCTCAGCAGGGAGGCGGTGCGGAAAAATGCTCCTGTCATAGACGCTCTCCTTCGCCCAGAGACTGGCCGGTAAGGGCTATGAACATGTCCTCCAAAGTGGTCTCCCGGCTATGCAGGGACCGCACGTCGCCCCCTTCCATCAGGGAGAGGAAACGGGGGTTCTTGTGAATTCCCTTCAGGGGCAGCGCTTCCTCCTGATAGCTTCCCTCCTTTCCCCAGGTCAGTACCACATCCTTCTCCCTGTTCCGGTTCCTTATATTGACAGGGGCGTCGCACAGGGCGATTTTCCCCTTTGCCAGAAAGGCCACCGAATCGCAGAGCTCATCCGCCGTTTCCATGCTGTGAGTGGTCAGAAAGATTGTTTTGCCCCGGGTCCTCTGCTCGGCAATGAGCTCTCTGACTTTCCGGGCCAGCCCCGGGTCCAGGCCGGATGTGGGCTCGTCAAGGAAGAGAATGGGAGGATCGTGCATCAGGGCGCGGCAGAGATTCAGCCTTATGACCATGCCCTTGGAGTAGGCCTGCACCTTCCGGTCCGCCCCTTCGGTCAGCTCCACCGCTTCCAGGAGTTCATCCACAGGAGGGGTTCTCTCCCCGTAAAGGGAGGCGAAGAAACGCAGATTCTCCCGACCTGTCATTTTCCCGTAGAAGCGGGGCACATCAAAGGCGACTCCCAGGCGGCTGTAGAATCCTTCCTCCTTCGGATTCAGCTCTTTTCCCTCGTAGGATACCTGCCCCCCGTATCCCCTCAGGAGGCCCATGAGTATCTTCTGCGTGGTGCTCTTTCCCGCGCCCGAAGGACCGAGAAAACCGAATATGGTTCCCCGGGGTATGGCAAAATCCAGTCCCTTCAGGACAGGTTCTTCGTTTCCCGGATAGGTGAAGGTCAGATTCTTTACTTCAATCATAGTAGGGCTCCTTCACGGATGATACTTTTCATGAGATCAGAAAATCCCGTAAAGTCATCACTGATCAGTGTTTTCTGACCGTTCATCAGGAAAAGTGCCCGGAACAGGGCGGTAAGATCCTCATCGCTGCCCCTGAACTCCCGGCCCAGTT
Organism: Spirochaetales bacterium; assembly: GCA_016936115.1. GTDB lineage: Bacteria > Spirochaetota > Spirochaetia > DSM-2461 > DSM-2461 > SZUA-368. Next base: position 1,070 of record JAFGPQ010000271.1, read on the forward strand.
CTTTCAGCCTTTTTCTCACACGGCCCATCCTCACCAGATCGGTGCTGTCCATGGCACTCCTTTGCGCTTCATCAAGAAAGGAGAGGATTCTTTCCCGTGAGGGCGTCTCGAACCAGCTCCTCAGCAGGGGGTAGGCTCCGAATCCGTTCATGGCCAGGTCGATCAAACCGTTCAGCAGTTCCTCCGCCGATTGGGCATTATCTATCAGTGGACCTATGACTTCCCTCTCCATCTCCTCTTCCAGATCGGCGAGGCAGGAGAGATAGAACACTTCCTTATTGGGATAAAATTTGTAGAAGCTTCCCTTGGCGATACCCGCAGCGTCAACGATTTTGTCGATCGATGTCTTTTCATAACCGTAACGGCCGAAGAGATTCCGTCCCTTGCTCACCAACAGTTCCCCTATGGCCTGTTTTTCATTCTCCGTGAATCCTCTGGGCATAAAACCTCCATTGAAAACATATGACTAAAATATAATATATAGTCATATTCAAGAATAATCAAGACCCGGTTTATCCCGGGCCCTGATTTCTACTCTATTTCAGCCATGACAGTCTTGAACTCTTCCGTCTCTCCCAGTTCGCTGAATAGTTTTTCCGATGCCCTCTGCCGGGCCTGATCGGCGGAAAGCCCCCCGTCCTTGAACTCATCCGTCTTGATTAGTGTCACTTCTCCCCCGGGGGTCACCCGGGACAGGTACAGGGAGGCGTAGCAGATAATCATGCCGTAGTCATTCGGAGGAGCCTCCCTGAAGGTGAAACGGACCGTCAGATACTCAGCCCCTTTTCCATCCTCATAGGGAGTGACATCCAGGGTTCCCGCTTCCTTGAGGAAGGCCAGAGTACGGTTCGCCAGATCACCGTTGTTCCAGTCCGATTCCACTTTCACCGGCAGCACATAGGCCTCCACCGTGAAATTGCGTGAGAGTGAGGGGAGCCGGTAGGCCACCTGATCGGCCAGGAGGGACGGTTCGAAGGGGGAGACGGCGGCCAGGGTGTAGTTGATGTTGCCCGTTCTTTCCGTCTCGGCGAAATCGAGGGAGAACCGCCCGTCCCGCTCCGTCTGGAACCGGCGCAGTTCCCGGCCCTCATCATCGGTGAGGGCCAGGGTCATGGCTCCGGGATTCTCATAGCTGACTCCCGATCCGGAGTCCTTCAGAACAAGGCGCCCTTCCAGGGGGGCCGGCTTGCCCCGGGTCAGTTTGTTTGAGGGGGGATTCCACTCTATGGCCAGTTCGCCCAGAAGCTTTTCCGCCCGCAGGGTCAGAATCGTATCCACGGACCCCTTCTGTCCCAGCAGTTCCATCTTGATCGGTTTGCCGCTGTAGTATCTGGCATAGGCTTCCGTGCCCCTTTCTACTACCTTCAGCTCTGTCAGGGTGTCCGGGAAGACATCGTAGAAAAGATCATCCACGGTCGCCTGGAGTTCGGCGGCCCTTTCCGCCACGAGCCGGGCCCATGCGGCCTTGCTCAGGCGCAGGTAGAACCAGTAACCCCGATCCTTCGAGTAGTAAGTATCCACCGTTTCCACATCGCTCAGGTTCTGGGCGACGCTGGTTTCTATATTGCTTTCGAAGGAGGATTTATACCCTTCGCTGTTCTCCGACTCCTCTACCGTGGTGGTACTGCTTATCTCCGTCATGATAGCCCCGGCCAGGTTTTTGAGGGCCTTGCTGTAGGCCGCTTCCCGGTCATCGCTTTCGCTGCCCGTATTCGACCCGCTGATACCTATGTAGTAGGAAGAGCTGTCTCCGGGCAGATCGGTAATCCAGTCGGGGGCCGGTTCGGCGGATGGGGCGGATGTGACGCATCCCGTAAGCGGGATGAGGATAAGGACCGCCCCTATCAGGCGGATGGGTGTAAACAGTTTCATAGGACCCCCTTTTTTCTTTATTATTACGGGAATTGGGCATTTTTTTCAAGGGATCGGATAGGGAATATTCTTTCCCGCTCTTGACTTGAAAACCTTCATCTTCTATGGTTTATCCTGGGGAAAGTGTTATAATACTAGTAATGGGAAAGAGGAATTTAATGAACAGAAAATATGGGATACTTATTTTATTACTGTCTATGGGGGCGCTTTTTGCTCAGGATAAACCCAAAGTGGCCGTACTTAATGCGTCTCTGGGCGAGAATGTGCCCATTAACGCCTCGGCTATTGTGGGTGATTCCATTAATGAGATGTTCGTAAGGTCTCCCAAATTTCAGGTCACCGACCGTTCCGCCCTGGCCAGTCTGCAGGAAGAGAAGATGTTCCAGCTCTCCGGCGAAGTAAGCGACAGCGACGCCGTGGACATAGGTAAAACCATCGGCGCCCAGTATATCTGTGTTTCCAATGTAAACGTTCTGGGAGAAACCTACTCCGTATCGGCCCGCCTCATTGAAGTGGAGACGGCCCAGGTCATCAATCAGCAGACCCGCCGCCTCAGGGGAGGGGTGGAAGTCCTCTACGATCTGGCCGATCTTGTGGGGGGGGCCCTGACCGGCTTGACCGTGGTCAATGCGGGCAGCAGCCAGGCGGCGGAAGAACCCGTGCAGGAAGAGCCGGTTCAGGAAGCCGCCCCCGTGCAGAAGCAGGAACCGGTGGTTCAGACACAGCCCGATCCTGTTTACACCCAGCCCTCTTCCAGCAAAGTAAAACGGAAATCCAAATCGCACCTGATGTTCTCCTATCTGGAGCCTGTATATGACTCTTCCGAGTGGGATGCAGAGGAATATCCGGATTTAGTTGATAGCGTTACGAACAGCGGTTTCGATATGCATCTTTTGAGTACGGATGGTAATTTTCTCTATCTGGGCCTGGGGCTCTGCTTTGCTTTCCAGGATGTAACATATACTGATATCTATGATTCTTCTTATGATGAAAGTAACTTTATCCTGGTTGAGCCCTATGCCGGACTGGGAGCTATTTTCTCCGGTTCTTTTGTTGATTTCTACGGGGGCGTTACCGTAGGGTATCTTGTATTTACCCTCGGAGATTATTACGGCGATTATTCCGGGTCAACCGCTTCGGGAGTGAGTTTCGGGGTTGAGCTGGGTTCCGACCTCTTCTTTGGCGGTCTGGGACTGACTTTAAGATACCGTTACAGTTCCGGTACTCTGGAACCGGATGACAGCAACATTGCCGGTTCTTTTGATATGGGTTACGGTGGTTTCATGGTTGGATTGGGATTCGTTTACTAGAGACCCTTTACCGCCTCTTACTGCGAAATCCCGTTCTTCCAGTCCTTCAGAGGCTCTCCGAACCGGATTTCGTAGTATTCCCCGTCACTCTCTTCGGCTGATGCCATTCCGTAAATAACAGCGTCCTTCTGGGTTCCATGCTCGGACAGGGCGGCCTGTTTGATCTCCCTGAGAGTTGCTCCGGTCCCTGTTATCCAGCCGGCCGGGACGGTTACGTATCCCCTGTCCAGGCTGATCTGTCCGGGATCGATACAGGTCAGATAGCGCAGGGGGGCGGGAA
>JAFGPQ010000272.1 GCA_016936115.1 Spirochaetales bacterium
ACGACAACCGGGGAGACCGGGACGCCCACGCCCCCCTGGGGGAAGGTTCGGTGGACTGGTCCGAGATCGGCCGTCTGCGCAGGGCCCATTGCCCCGGGAGTTCGGTGGCCCTGGAAATCCCCTCGGAAGAGGGTATCCGCAAAAGCCTGGAAACCCTTGTCAGGGCGGAAACCATAAGGGCAGAAGAAACCGAGTAAACCTATATTTTACATTTTTTGCAAATATACTTACACCAATAGTTGACGTTTTTGTAAAATATCATTAATGTCGTCCTATGAACGGACTGAATGACAATCAATTTCAGAGAAGAGCCGCCATTCTCAAGGCCCTGGCCCATCCGGAAAGGCTGAAAATAACCCATATCCTTTCGGAGAAATCCCCCCTTTGCGTGTGCGACATACAGGAGAAGCTGGATATCAATATGTCCACCCTCTCCCGGCATCTGGAAAAATTGAAAAGCGCCGGCATTGTAGAGGATACCCGGGAGGGCCGGCATATCTACTACGATCTGAAATTTACCTGTCTGGAGAGTTTTCTCTCCTGTATCGATTCGGTGGATGAAGGAGGCTGCTGCCGTGTTTAAGATTTTCACCCTTCTGGCGGATCTTCTGACCTATCGCCTGTTCTCCCTGGAAGAGGGAAGCCGCCTGGGCGGGGGGGTTCACTTCTTTATCGAGGACGTCACCAAAATATACGCTCTTGTGGTGGTCATGATATACCTGATCGCCCTTATCAGGGCCGGACTGAATACGGAACGGATCCGGGACTTTCTTTCCGGGAAGAAAAGGGGGGCCGCCTACTTTCTGGCCACCCTCTTCGGTTCGGTTACCCCCTTCTGTTCCTGTTCCAGCATCCCCCTTTTTCTGGGATTCACCAGCGCCCGGATTCCCCTGGGGATCACCATGGCCTTTCTGATTACCTCCCCCATGATCAACGAGGTGGCCATCGTCCTGCTGGGATCCCTGCTGGGGATCAAATTCACCCTGGTCTACGTGGTAACCGGACTTCTCGCGGGCATGGCGGGGGGCTTTTTCATCGACCGGATCGGGGCGGAGCGTTATCTCACGGGCATCGGGGAACAGGCCCGGGCCATGGGAGAGGCACAGGATCCCGGTTCCGCGGATGTCCCCGAGGCGCGGCCCCGGCTGACCTTCGCCGACAGAAGGGAGTTCGCCCGTGAGGAGGTGAAGGAGATCTTCACCCGCATCTGGAAGTGGGTCCTCATCGGTGTCGGTCTGGGCGCCCTGCTGCACGGATTCGTGCCCGATCAGTTTATCCTGGACAACCTGGGAAGCGGCCAGTGGTGGAGCGTCCCGGCGGCGGTTTTTCTGGGTATCCCCCTCTATTCCGGGGCCAGCGGTATCATCCCGGTGATCGAGACCCTGCTGGCCAAGGGGCTTCCCGTGGGAACGGCCATGGCTTTCATGATGAGTACCGTGGCCGCCAGTTTTCCCGAGTTCATGATGCTCAAACAGGTCATGAAACCCCGGCTTCTGATCATATTCTTCTTCATGCTGCTGGTATTCTTCACCCTGGCGGGGTGGCTTTTTAACATTCTCTTCATATAAATAGGATATTTTGATAACAAAAGGAGATAATACCATGGAAAAACAAAGAATCCTGTTCCTCTGCACGGGGAACTCCTGCCGCAGTCAGATGGCGGAAGGCCTGGCCCGGGAACTGAAGGGCGACCTGTACGAAGTGCATTCGGCGGGAATAGAAACTCACGGCCTGAATCCCTATGCGGTCAAAGCCATGGCCGAGATCGGCATAGACATATCCGGCCACAAATCGGAGCTGCTCGCCGACAAAATGACCATGAAGTTCGACCATGTCATTACGGTCTGCGACCATGCCCGGGAGAGCTGCCCCCTTTTCCCCGGAGAGACGAACCGGGTACACAGAAGTTTCCCCGACCCTCCCTTTCTGGCCAAGAGCATCGAAGGGGAAGAGGAGAAGATGGTTCCCTACCGGGAGGTCAGGAATATGATCAAGGATTTCATTCTGACCTTTCCCGAAGGTCTGAAGGATGAAGAATAAAGAAAGGACGGATAATATGGAAATCAAAATTCTGGGCATGGGCTGCCCCAAGTGTATCAAGCTTTACGAAAATACGGTCAAAGCGGTTGAAGAGAAGGGCGTGGATGCCACGGTGGTGAAGGTTGAGAGTCTCCCCTCCATCATGAAGTACAACGTCATGTCCACCCCGGCTCTGGTCATTGACGAAAAGGTCGTCCTGACCGGTCAGGTAGCGTCCCCCGACAAGATCGGGGAATTGCTGGTTTGACCGAAAACGGTCTCTACTGGTAATACCCGTAGAGACAGGCCTTCATCAGTTCCAGATCACTCTCGACCAGGGGCCGTTCGAAGGCTTCGGTCAGGAGTTTTTCCAGATCCCCGGTACGGCCCTCCTCCACGGCGGTCTTCACCGTTTCGTTAACAGTCTGCAGTTGCCAGAGAATATCGATGAATTCCACCCGCCCCAGGGGTTCCTCCCCGTGGGATTCCAGGGCAAGATCCGTATCGAATTCCCTTAAGCTGTTAATGAGGATAGCCAGACGGCCATGGGTGTAGTGCCAGCTTTCGCAGTAGATATTCTCATTCAGGCAGTCCCCCAGGAAGAGGAATTTCTCCTCCTGCGCATAGAGAACGGTGTGATCCAGGGCATGATCGCAGGGAATGTGCCTCACCGTCACGATTAATCCGCCCAGATCGATATTCTCTTTCTCGGTGAAGTAGCGCTTCGGCAGGACAATATTGACTTTGGACAGATCGGGATACTCTTTCTTGATCATGCGGGCGGTGAACTCCGCCTCGATACTCTGTTCCATCCGCCAGTAGAGGGCGTCGTCGTTCCATTCGTAGTTCTTCTGCTCCTCCAGAAAGGCGACGGTTCTCTCCTGGGCCATGGTTTCCGTCTTATCCCAGGAGCAGAGCCCGAAGGAGTGATCCCAGTGCCAGTGGGTCAGAACCAGGTAATCCGCCTTGCGACCCAGTTTCTCCAGAGCCTTTTTAACCTGCTCCGCCTGTTCCGGGGAAGCCCCGGCGTCGGCGATGAGAGTTCTGTCGTCCCCCAGGAACGCCACGATATTGGGCCAATCCCTTTCGGGATCTCCCTTTACATACCAGATACGGTTTGTTATTTTTTCAAAATCCATAAAAAAGATGATACCCGCTCTGCCGTTCAATGACAAGAGATGAAAGCGTAATTTCTGTTGCTGTATATATCAAGTGATTTGATGAAGAATTGAGAATGAAGAATTGGGGCTGTGGTTGAGGTGGAGGGCAGCGGCTTGGTTTTGTGACGTCAGCCCATTCTTCATTCTTCATTCCGCTTTCACACAACAGCTTTCTATCGGTGCAGGGCTTTCTCAATGGCATCCGGGTTGAATCCCACCAGAATGCGTCCGTTGATATCAAGCACGGGAACACCCATCTGTCCCGATTTTCTTACCATTTCATCGGCTTTGGCCTGATTGGCGGCCACATTATATTCGCTGAAAGGAATCTTGTGATTCTTTAGATAGTCCTTGGCCAGACGGCAATAGGAACAGGAAGGGGTAGTATATACGGTAACTGACATGGTATGCCTCCTTATTATATATAATATTTACTATATTCGCAAAGCAAAGTCAAGCATTTTCCTTTTCCTCTCCCGGACAGGTTAAGATTGATTTTTTTCCCCCCATAACGTAGAATAGGCGTGAAACCAAGAGAGAGGAGTTCCCATGGCATCGCTCAAAACAAAATATCTGGGATTAGAGCTTAAGAGTCCCCTTATAATTTCCAGTTCCACCCTGACAGGCAAGGTGGACGCCATTAAGGAGCTGGCCGAAAACGGTGCCGGTGCGGTGGTTCTGAAATCGCTCTTCGAAGAGGATATCCGAGGTATCGACGATATCTCTGTGACCGAGGAGATTCAGCCCGGAACGGATATCTGGATGCAGAACGTGGGCATGGAGAAGAAGCCCGCCTCCTATCTGGCTTTTATCGGAGAAGTGAAACGGCAGGTGGATATCCCGGTTATCGCCAGCATCAACTGCCACTCCCTCAAGGATTGGGGCGACTATGTGCGCCATATGAAAGAAGCCGGGGCGGACGCCCTTGAAATCAACCTGGCCCCCATGGCGGAGGATGTCTCCTTCCGCAGCCAGGATATGGAAAAACAGGCGGTCAAACTGGTGGCGAAGCTCAAGAAGGAGCTGGACCTGCCCCTGGCCGTCAAGATAGGCAGCAACTACACATCCCTGCCCCACTTCACCGCCGAACTGGGCCACACGGGAATCGATGCTCTCGTCCTGTTCAACCGGTTCTGGCAGCCGGACATCAATATTGAGAAAATGACCTTCTCCACGGGGATTCCCTTCTCCGCCGAAAGCGAACTGGCCGAGACCCTGCGCTGGACCGGTCTGCTCTCCTCCATGATAAAGACGGAGATATCCGCCAGCCGGGGGGTTCATACTCCGGAAGATGTGATCAAACTGCTGCTGGCCGGAGCGGGAACCGTTCAGATCTGCTCCGTTCTTTACCGGAAGGGGCTGACCTACCTGAAGGAGATCACCGAGGGGTTGGAAAAGTGGATGGAAGCCAAGGGCTTTGAAACGGTGGATGATTTCAGGGGACGGGTCAAGACCTCCCTACAGCAGAGGCGTGATTTCTACCGTCAGCTCCAGTACACCAACCCCAAGGGCTGATATCATGTCGGATAGCATATTTCCCCTTCTCGTAACGATTCAGGACGGCGCCGCCGCCGCCGCTCTCATGACGGCCAAGGGATTCAGCAAAAGCCGGGAGCAGGGGACCCTGTGGATCTCCCATCCCGAAACAGGCCGGATACTCCCCTGGAAGGGGGAACCCCGTTTTCTCTCTCTGGAAGAGAAGGACAGCTGTTACGAGGCGGTTCTTCCCGCCGGGTCCTCCCCCCTTGCCCTTGAAATGACCCGAAGTGGGGTGGACGTGGAAAAACATGAAGCGGTGGAACTGGATTCCCGGGCCGATAACGGAGCATTCCTGCAGAACCTGACCACGACTATTCAGCAGAGGCACCGGGATATGCCCGAAGGATCCTATACGACTCACCTCTTTACAAAGGGTCTGGATAAGATCAAGAAGAAGACCGGAGAGGAAGCGGTGGAACTGCTTCTGGCTCAGGACAAGAAGGATATCCTCTACGAGTCGGCCGATCTCATCTACCATCTGCTGGTACTTCTCGAAGCGAGCGGTCTCACCTTTTTCGACGTGCTCGCCGAACTGGAGAAACGGGACAGTTAGAAGCTTTCCGTAATAAAGATGTTCTCGAGGCGGGAAAGATACTCGGGATCCCCTTGAAAACTCTCCCCGATGCGTCCGGCCAGTTTCGCCTCATCCAGGGACAGCCCCCCCAGTATCATGGCGGAGAAGACGGAGAAATCCAGTTCCTCCGCAGTGAACTCATCCCTCTCAAATCCAACACTCTCCCCTTCCAGCCGGTAGGTCCCGCTGTTTTCGGGAATAACAGGATCGCTCAGGGAGAAGGAAAAGGGGGTTCTGACGGGCATGTAGGCGCTCTTTATTTTCAGCGCTTCCGCCACATTGACGGGACGGCCCATCCAGCTCTGCCTGTCCTCCCGATAGATCCGGGGTTCCCCCGTCATCATCTCAAGGGGAACGGACAGGGGAAGGGGCCAGAAGACCTCACCCACCTGTCCCCTATGCCGCCAGAGGAAATGAGTCAGCGCCCGGAACGCCCACGCCCCGCTCCAGGCTGCCCTGATAATATTTATCGCCTGAGCGTCTCTTCCCTCCTCCATTTTATAGAGCAGGCAGCCCCGGGCGGCCCCTTCCCCGTTCCGATAAAAATAGAGAAAGCGCCGGTCCCTGTCCATCTCTCCCAGAAAATAGTCCAGGGAGGTGTTCTCAAACTTCTGCTCCACCCCCCCGTGAAACCTCAGGGCCCACTCATTCTTAAGATCCAGAAACTCCCTGTACTGTTTCTCAGAACGGTCGAAGCGAGTATATTCCCCTTCGGGAGCCTCCCTTGTTATCAGCTCTTCCGGGTTGAATTTATACAGGGAGTAATGGCCCATGGTTCCGTAACCGAACATTCCGTAATAGCGGTAGCTGAAGGGATAGAGAAAGGAGAGAATCTCCCCCCGGGCATAACCGTCCCTGAGAAGACGGTTCATTATCCGCCGGATATGCCCCTTGTTCCTTACCGCCGGATCGGAAGCCACGCACCCCACGCCGGAGGAGAGGACATCCTTTCTGCCCCAGTAGGACATGGTCAGATCAAAGGAGAGCACCCCGGACATGACCCGTCCCTTCTCCCGACAACCGTAGGCGGTGCCCCGGAACACGCCGGGCCGGAAAAGCCGGCCGGTCCAGCCGGTGCGGTCGAAAAAACAGTAGGAACTCACTTCGGAGAACTGCTCCTGCTCTTCCGGTGAGGATAATACAATAACTTCTTCCATAATAACCTTCCTGTGCCACTCCATTATGAAGTTTATCCCTGCCCGGGGCAAGGGAAAGAACAATGGGAAAGGTTTTCTCAGGAAATGAAGAGGGAAATCGGGTAATCCGGGGACTGTTCCCCTACGGGACTGGTCATTATCGGCGGGCAGTGCTATTTTATAGGCCGTAAGTATCATGAACAATCACAGGAGCCATATATGACGAAACCGACTCTGGTCGTACTGGCCGCGGGCATGGGAAGCCGCTACGGCGGACTGAAGCAGATAGATCCGGTAGGTCCCCATGGGGAATTCATCATCGACTATTCCGTATTCGATGCGCACAGGGCCGGCTTCGGCAAGGTGGTCTTCATCATCCGAAAGGATATCGAGAAGGACTTCAAAGAGCAGATCGGCAGTCGGTACGACGGGATTATTCCCGTGGAGTACGCCTACCAGGATCTGGACGATCTCCCCGGGGGATATGAAAGGCCCGAAGGCCGGACTAAACCCTGGGGAACGGGGCATGCGGTCTGGGCTGCCCGCAATGCGGTGAATGAACCCTTCGCTGTCATCAACGCGGACGACTTCTACGGAGAGAGCGGTTTCGCCCTGCTGGCGGACTGGCTTGTCAAATGCCGTCCCGATTCGGCGGATTTCTCCATGTGCGGCTTTACCCTGGAGAAGACACTCTCCGATCACGGTACCGTTTCCCGGGGCATCTGCTCCCGGGACGGGCAAGGGCTCTTAGAAGACGTGGAGGAACATACGGGAATCGGCCGGGCAGACGGAGAAATCTCCGGAAAAAACGGCAAGGGTGAAACGGTCTCCTTCAGGGGGGATGAGATTGTCTCCATGAACATGTGGGGATTCACTCCCGCCCTCTTCGCCCACCTGGAGAGGCTCTTCACCGATTTCCTATCCCAAAAGGGGAAGGAGGAGAAATCCGAATTCTACCTTCCCTTCGCCATAGACGAACTGATCAAATCGGAGGTCACCCGGGTGGACGTTCTGCACAGCCGGGACAACTGGTTCGGCGTGACCTACCGGGAGGACAAGCCCCTGGTCGTCGCCGCCCTGGGTGTCCTGATCCGGGAAGGACGCTATCCGGAACGATTGGGAAAATAGCCGGTGGAACCGGAAATATTCACCCATGAACAGATCGGGGAGCTGCACTGGATCCGTATCCCCTCGCCCCTGCCCTCATCCTTTCAGGATGTCTGCCTGGGGCTTCTGACCGATGAGGAGACGGCCCGGCATAAGCGGTTCTCCCATATCCCCTCCGCAGAGATGTATCTGGCGGCCCGATGGTTTTCGAAGACCCTGCTGTCGGAACTGATCGGCCGTTCGGCGGAGAGCATCCGCTTTTCCTATGCCGAAGGGGGCAAGCCTTACCTGGCCGATGAGGAGGATCTCTTCTTCAACGTCTCCCATTCCGCCGGGGTCATCGCCTTCATCTCCTCGGACAGGGGGGAGACAGGGGTGGATGTGGAGGAGATCAAAGACCGGGATTGCCTGAACCTGGCCCGGCATTTCTTCTCCCGGCAGGAGATAGGGGAACTTGAAAAACGGGCAGACCCGCAGGAAAGGGATGAGCTTTTCTTTCGCATCTGGACCCAGAAGGAAGCCTACCTGAAAGGGACAGGAAAGGGGCTGCCCGGGGGACTTAAGCACTATACGGTTCCCTGTGTGTCAGGCAAACCGGTGCTGGACGGTTTTCACATCGAATCCTTTGATACGTTTCCTGGGATAGCGGGCGCCTACGCCCTCTCCTCTTCCTGAACCAGGGGCAGGAGGATTATGAAGGTGCTCCCCTGACCGGGAGTACTGACCAGGGATATCTCTCCCCGATGCTTCTCGGCGATCTCCTTGACCGAAGAGAGGCCCAGCCCGGTACCCTTCCCTTCCTGCTTTGTGGTAAAGAAGGGGTCGAACACTTTCTCCTGCAGATCTGCAGGAATTCCCGATCCCGTATCGTTAACGGAAATCCGGACATGGAGACCGGGAGTCAGATCCGCCTTGCTTCTCATGGCGTAGAAGTTATCCACCCTGAAAGGGGCAACCTGAAAAGTCAGGACGCCCCGGTTCTCCATGGCGTCCGCTCCGTTTATGGCCAGGTTCAGCAGGGCGTTTTCAAGCAGGGATTTGTCTCCCCGGATCATCAGATCATCATCCCCGCAGAGATAGCGGATCTCGACCCCCTTGCTGATGGTATGCTTGCAGACGGAGAGCATGCCCAGGAGCATTTCGTTTACCGATAGGGTCCTGTGCTGCATGGGCTGTTTGCGGGAGAGTGTCAGAAGCTGGGCGGTCAGATCGGCGGCGGACTGGGCGCTGTCCACGATTTGATGGGCGAACCAGGCTATCTGTTCCGGATCCTCCTCCTGCAGGATAAGCTGGGCGAAACCCATGATCCCGGCCAGCCTGTTATTGAAGTCATGGGCCACACCCCCTACCAGACGGCCGATAGCTTCCTGTTTCTGACGGTGGATATCCCTCTTTTCCTGCTCATACTCCTCGGTTATATCCCTGATGAGGGAGAGGTAGGCATAGCCGTATCGGCTTTCGGGCAGGGCGGAGAGGGAGATGAGAATGCGCAGGAAGGTCCCGTCCTTTCTCGCCAGCAGGCAGGTGAAGGGCTTTCCCGAGGTGATTGCATCGATGACAACCGTATGACTCAGGGGGTCGCCGGTTTCGGCTGAGTGGAGGGTGACGATCCTGTCTATCCGCACTCCCAGATCTCTTCTGTTGTATGGCCCGAGCTTGAAAGCGGCCCGGTTGGCAAAGCGTATCTTCCAGTCCTCGTCCATGATAAGAATGCTCTCGGAGATATTGCTCAGGAGAGTGACAAGGATATCTCCCCGCTCGGCGATTTTCTTGGTAATGTCGCTCTGCATGTCCCAGTTCTGATAAATAACGATAGCCAGAAGGGTTAGGAAATTCAGATTGAGCAGATTGGCCACGAAAAGATCCCCGATTCGTGTCCTGATTCCTTCGATGTGGAACTGCATAGCCCAGGAGTAAAAAGCTAAAGAGAACAGCCCAGCGATTGTAAACAGGATGAACCAGTAACCCCTTCGGATCTTCTTCGGGGGAAGCTTCTCAAGAGTGAAAAGCCGTCTGAACGGGGGGAGCAGGAACAGGATGAAGGCCAGATTGAGATTGGTGAAATGGGATATGTTATCCCGGTAGGAGAGAAGGATCAGCTGCTTCCAGTTGATCAGTTCCGGGGCGAGTCGGCCGTAGAGAAAGAGGTAACCGGGAATATTCACAAAGGAAAAGATAAGGAGAAGAATGTAAACACTCAGGGTATAGCCGTCGGACCACTTTCTCTTCTCCTCGACCCGGCCGACCAGATAGACCCACAGTATATTCGTAAGGTAAAGGTAGAGGAAAGTCCCCCCCGTCACGCCGGGAAGGGATCGGAAGGAAAAGGAGGTGATGAGAGCGACTGGAAAGGAGAAGACAGGACCCCAGGCGAAGGCGGTAAGGATGGGAAGGACTCCTCCCAGGCCCAGCTTGAAGGGAATCCCGCAGTAGGTGTAGGGGAAGAGTTCCCTGTTGATGAGATAGCCGGCCACCCCCAGAATCAGGGAAAGTGAGAATTTCCGGATAATTCTTAATCGCGGATCGCTAATCATCATTAATACTCTACTTCAATATGATTGCCACTTCAATGCTCTTGACTTTTTTTTCTTAAAGTATTATATATGAATATATATTCATATGTTCAGAGGTTCATAATGGAATGGTGCAGAATTGATCAGGATACGGCAAATGCCCTGAAAGAGAAATTACCCGTGGAAGAGGAGATGCAGGATCTGGCTGAGTTCATCCGCGTCTTCGGCGATCCCACAAGACTGGGAATTCTTTTTTATCTGAGGGAAAAGCCCCTGTGCGTCCATGATCTCTCCCTTCTTACGGGGATGCAGCAGACAGCCATATCCCATCAGCTCAAGGTTCTCAGACAGATGAGGTTGGTGAGATACTATAAGGAGGGGCGTATGGCGATTTACTCTCTGAACGACAGTCATATCAGCCAGATACTTGATATCGGGCTCAAGCACAGCGCAGAGGAGGTACGGAATGACTGATTATCTTATTAGCTTCGGAGAAGAGGTTCTTC
>JAFGPQ010000273.1 GCA_016936115.1 Spirochaetales bacterium
GCGGAGGTGCTCCTGTCCCGGGGAACCTGATCGACAAAACTCTTGTCCACCTTCAGGCAGTCCACCCGGAATTTGTTCAGATAGCTGTAGGAGGAGTATCCCGTTCCGAAGTCGTCGATAGAGATGCGGACTCCCAGCTGCTGGAGCTGCTGTATGATCTCAAGTGAGGTTTCCGATTCGTCCATGGCGGCGCTCTCGGTGATTTCGAAATTCACATAGGCTGGGGAAACGGAGGATTTTTTGAGAATTTTACCGATCCGCCCGATCAGCTTATCGTCCCGGAACTGCCTGGCCGAGAGGTTCACCGCTATCTCCAGGGGCTGCCCCTTGATATTGGTCAGGCCGCTCATATCGGCAAGGGTCTTCTCCAGAACCCAGTCGCCCAGTTTGAGAATAAAGCCGGTTTCTTCGGCCAGGGGAATAAAATCCACAGGAGAAACAAGCCCCAGGGTGCTGTTCTGCCACCGGACCAGAGCCTCCACACCTATAATCTCCCCGTCGGCCACGGAGACCTTGGGCTGATAGAGCATGAAGATTTCCCCCTTCTGCAGGGAACGCCGCAGCTGGCTTTCCAGCTCCATCCTCTTTCTGACCTGATTGTTCATCTCCTGGTTGAACAGGGAGTAGGTTCCCTTGCCCATATCCTTGGCCTTGTACATGGCCAGGTCCGCGTTCTTCATGAGAAGTAGGGGATCGTCCCCGTCCTCGGGAAAGATGGTGACCCCGATGCTCACCGTGGGATGCAGTTCGTGAGGCTGGAAGATAAGGGGGGCGCCCACGGTTCTCTGAATCCGGTCGGCGATCTCTATGATATTCAGCTCTTCGGTCAATTCCGGAATAAGGACAACGAATTCGTCTCCCCCGAGCCGGGCGACCGTGTCCTCGTCCCGGCAGGACTGGACGATCCGGGAGGCGATGATCTTCAGGTAGTCGTCCCCGGTCTGATGGCCCAGACTGTCGTTGACATGTTTGAAGTTATCCATATCAAGGAAGAGGACCGCCAGCTTGTTCCGGTTTCTCTCCGCCCGGGCGATGGCCCGGTTCAGCCGGTCCTCGAAGAGGATTCTGTTCGGAAGGGAGGTGAGCGCGTCATGGGAAACCTGGTAGCGGAGCTTCTCTTCGCTCTCCTTGATATCGGAGATATCCTTGAAGATCCCCACGTAATGGATCAGGCTGCCCCTCTCATCACGCACGCTGTTTATGGTCAGCCACTCCGGGTAGGGCTCCCCGTTCTTTCTTCGGTTCCAGATCTCTCCGGACCAGGTTCCGGTCTGATTCAGCTGATGCCACATATCCCGGTAGAACTCCTCCTTATGGTGCTTGGACTTGAGGATGCGGGGATTCGCCCCCATGGCTTCCTCCTCGGAGTATCCCGTTATATGGGTGAAGGCCGGGTTAACCCGGACTATGGTTCCGTCCGATTCGGTGACCACGATGCCCTCCATTGTGTGGGAGAAAACGCTCTCCGACATCATGAGAAGGTATTCGTCCTCCTTTCTCACGGTGATGTCCGACAGGAGCAGATAATAGGAGTTCTGATTTTCGAAATAGGAGAGCATGATATTGTAGATGCGGTTCTTCTTCTTGTACTCGAAATCGGCGAAGTCCGCCCCGAATTCCCGAATCATGTCCACCAGGTCCTTGGGAAGCCGGGTGGAGAAGGCTATGTCCCAGTACTTCATGAGCTCGATGGAGGCTTTGTTCACATAGAGGATGTTCCCCTTCCCGTCGATCCGCATGACCGGATAGGGGTTGCCGTTGGTGAACTGGGCGAGGATGCGGTTCTCCTCTTCGGCGATCAGGCGGTTATTCCTCTCCTCCTCGATGGCGTCAAGGAACTCGTTGATCTCCCGCTTAAGCTGGGAGAATTCATCCCGCCCATCCCCGTCGAGACGCTCCGAAAGACCCCGCAGTTTTCTGTCATCGATGAAATCCATGACTTGGAAGAGAGGGCCCGTAAGCTGGCGGGCGAAGCGGTTGCTCAGAAAAAAGAAAAGCGCCGCTCCGACAAGGAAGAAGAGAAATCCGAATATGGCGAAGCGCCGGAAAAAGCGGGTATACTGATTGATGGGAATGGTCGAGGCGACGATCCAGTCCAGCTCGGGGAGATACCGGTAGAGTAGAGCCATCCCGACGGGCCTGCCCGTTACCGGATCGGTCTCCTTGTAGAAGATCTCCCCGTTCCTCTTCTCCGGAATCTCCAGGAGGTAGGAGAAATCCTCCCCCTGTTCCTCTTCGGTCAGGGAGCGGATATTTCTTCCAGCGAAACGGGAATGGATGAGAAGATTCCCCGCCCGGTCCATAACGAATATATGACCCTGCTCCCCTATGGAGATGTTGTCAAGATTCTGCTGCATATCATCGATACGGAC
This sequence comes from Spirochaetales bacterium, assembly GCA_016936115.1. Taxonomy (GTDB): domain Bacteria; phylum Spirochaetota; class Spirochaetia; order DSM-2461; family DSM-2461; genus SZUA-368. Next base: position 2,373 of record JAFGPQ010000273.1, read on the forward strand.
AAGATCGAGAAATTCCTCCCGGTAGGCCGAAGCGGACAGAATCCAGCCGTAGGGTTCGAAGACATCCATATACAAGGCCTTGTCCCGCAGTCCCTCTTCCCCGGGGTTCTTCCACTGATACTCCAGGTATCCCGATTTCTCTTTGACCTGAGTCCTTATGAATTCATACTCGATGAGAGATTCCCCCACCAGCTCTTCGTAGGGATGAATAACAACGTCCCCCAGATCATCCAGTACATAGAGATAACCGGAACTTCCGATTCTGTAGGAGTTGAGATAGGCTGCCATATCCTCTTTGATTTGATCGTCACTAACCCCCCGGCCCTTCTCCTCATCGTAAAGATAGGACATGACGGACAGGACGGATTTGACATCCCTCTCCAGCCGGTCACTGACGATCAGGCGGACATTGTTCTTCACCAGTTCAATGACGGTCCGGGTTATGGAACCGAGTTCCCGTTCGATATCCCTTTTCCTTTCGAAGAAAACAGAAGCTCCCGCAGCCATGAGGATGAGGAACAGAATGAGAATGAAAAGGCTGGTGAAAGTAAAAAGGATTTTCTTATGTATTGATAAATTATGAAACAACGTCCGTTCCCCCATTCTCAATTATAGGGAAGGAATAATAAAATTTCAAAGAAAGAAGAGCCTGGAGAGGGCTTTTAGTAAAAAAAAAGGCCATTCTTCCGGTCCAGTGCCCTGTCCGGCCAGGTCGGGGAGAGTTCTTGCGCTGACCGGGGAATCGATGTAAACTGCTCCCATGAGAGTATTGTGTTTTGGTGAAGTCCTCTGGGACCATATAGAAAAGGAATATCATCTGGGCGGGGCGCCTCTGAATTTTGCGGCCCATTCCGCCCAGTTCGGTTCGGAAAGCAGCATTATCAGCGCCGTGGGAAAGGATGATCTGGGTAAGAAAACCCTGGAAGAGGTGAGAAAGGTCAATGTGAAAACCGATCTGATCGCCCTGGTTCCCCAGCCCACGGGGGTGGTGGAAGTTACCATGAACAGGGGGATTCCCTCCTATGAAATAGTGGAAGGAACAGCCTGGGATAATATCGTTCTTACCCCGGAGGGGGAAGCTCTTCTCGGTGAATCGGACTGGGACCTCTTTTACATGGGATCCCTGGCCCAGAGAAGCGCCTCGAACAGCGGAATCCTTCACGGAGAAATTCTTCTCCGCGTAAAGGCCCGCATAGTCTTCTTCGACGTGAACCTGAGGCAGCATTACTACACCCGGGAAGTCATTGAGAAATCCCTGCCCCATACCACGATTCTGAAACTGAATGACGAGGAGCTGCCCGTCATTTCGGAACTGCTCTACGGGGAAAAGCTGGATCCTCTGGCCCTCTTCGGACGCATGAAATCCCTCTCGAACAGACTGGAGCTTCTCATTCTGACGAAAGGGCCGGAAGGGGCGGATATTATAAGCGAAAAGGGACTGCAGTACTTTCCCATAGAAAGCGACGTTACCGTGGTGGATACGGTGGGCGCGGGAGATTCCTATTCGGGCTCCTTCTGCTTCTCCTATTTCCATACGGGGGATATCTCCCGGTCGGCCCGCTTCGCCCAGGATGTGGCGGACAGGGTGGTATCCCAGCCGGGAGCCCTGCCCGATTACGGGGAAGCCATCATGGCAGAAAGCCGCCGTATCGCCGAGGGGAATTAATTATCTAAAGAGAGACGGTTCTGTCCCGGCCGGTATTCTTCGCTTCGTAAAGCGCCTTATCGGCCCGGGCCATGAGGGAGATGATATCATCCCCCTCCCGGAACTCGGTGACACCCATGCTGATGCTGACCCGGTGGTCATCCTTCACGGGTATCTCCTTGATGAGGGGGCGGATCTTCTCGGCCAGGACATGGGCTTCTTCCCCGTTCGTTCCGGGGCAGATGATGAGAAACTCCTCGCCCCCCCAGCGTCCGGCCAGATCGGTTTTGCGAATATTTCCTGATAAAACATCGGCCACTCCCTTGAGCACCACATCTCCTATGCCGTGTCCGAAGGTGTCGTTCACCCTCTTGAAGTGGTCCACATCCGCCAGGATCAGGGACACCCGGGTATGATACCGGCTGGCCCTGTCCAGTTCGGAGGAGAGAAAGTCATCCAGCTTCTTTCTGTTGTTGAGCCCGGTCAGGGGATCGGTGACGGACTGACGGTAAAGCTCGTCGGAACGGGCCTTCACCAGGGCTTCCATTCTCTTTCTCTTGCTGATATCCCGGGCCAGGATGAGAAGCCGGTCCGGCTCCCCCTCTTCCTGTACCGGAGACAGGCTCATCTCGAAGAAACGGTCCTTCTTTCCCTCTTCGGAAACCCGCATTTCCACCCCCCGGGCTGGGGCCCCCCCTCCCAGAAGGGTTATGGTCTCACCGATCATCTCCCCGGTGAAGTCGGGAAGGAAGTCGGAGATATGGCTTTTCTTAAGTTCATTTTCGTTCAGACCGGAATATTCGAGGATGGCTCGATTCCCGTCCAGAATATATCCTTCCCTATCGGTCAGGAAGAGGAGATCAGGGATCAGATTGAACATGCTCTGGTATTTCCGCTTGACCTCCGCCTCCCGGTGCAGGATGTTCTCCACGGCCCGGGATTTGCGGTAGAGTCGGGTCATATACCTTTTGACAATGGACTCCACCGAATATCCCAGGAAGAGCAGCAGCCCTTCCATCAGGAGCATGAACATGTATATCTGAATAAGATCCCGGGGGACGAAACGCGTGTTTTCAGGGGGGAACCAGTTCCTGATGAACAGAGCCGCTGTTCCCGCCACCAGGCTGAGAACGGTGAAGACTCCGGAATACTTCCTGTTCAGGGAGAAGATGGAGACCAGGGCGAAGAGGGTGATGATGAACATGCCCACGAAAAGGAAGTTATCCCCCGCGGTGACAATGAAGTACATGCCCGTCAGATATCCGATAACCACGTAGGTCCACAGGGCGGGCCGTTCCCAGCTGCGCCGCCTGAAAATGCGGTTGATGAAAAGGGAAACGACGTAGAGGAGAACCAGCAGGACCTGCTGGGGAAAGATTTTCCAGAAGGGGTCCCACAGGAACCAGAAGGTATTTATAATAAAACCCAGGGCGATGAAAAAGGAAAGACCCCTGGTGATCATATGGACGGCAATTTTCTGAAATCCCTTGTAATATGTTTCGGCGGGGATAGGAGTCATGCCCCCTTTATATCACAGAGAGGCGCTTTTTCCAACACCTACCTGATCAAGCGGTTCATAATAAAACAGGTGAAGTTGTCCCGGAATCCGGCTTCCTTCAGAACGGGGGCGTAGGGACTCGTCCGAACCGGCTCCCCGTTGACTGTCTCCACCTTGACCGAAGCGGGGGGGGTCGTCTCCCGGCCCAGAATATCCCGGAATAAGACCAGAGCCTCCCGGGCATCCGCCTCGTCGAACCCGGCGAAAAACTCCAGTTCCTTCCCGTTACGGCGGGAGAAGAGCAGGAGCCGGGATCCCCGAAAGACCATATGGTTCGAGATGAGGCGGGAGGGAAAATCCCCCTTGAACTCCTCCTCCCGCAAACCGGAAAGGGAAGCCGGATCGGTGCCGTTCATCCAGTAGAGGCTCCCCTCGTCCAAGGGGCGGTTCAGCTCGCGCAGGGCTTCCCAGGAGGCGAACTGAATCCCCCGGATCCCCTCGAAGAACTGACCGGACACGCACTCCCCGGAGAGCTCCATGAGACGCAGGGTCCGGAAGATCTCCGGCCACTTCTGATGATCCGCCTCTCTTTCGAGCAGAGTCCGGAAGAGCACCCCGTAGCGCAGGAACAGCTGGCGGATCACCTCCCGCAGCCGCTCATCCCTCTCGATCAGGTCCTCATCCTCATTAATGGCCCGGGTCAGGTACCAGCGCCCCTCCAGGGAACGGGAGTTTTTCCAGCGGCTGTATCCGCCCCGGCGAATCCGTCCCCCCGCCCGGTTCTCCATCTCCTCCAGGCTGCGGGTTTTGAACTTGTTGTTAATGCCCGTTCTCACGGTAGCGAACCGGTCGTTGCTGATGCGACCGTTCCAGCACTCCTTCCACAGAAGATCCATGAGTTCCCCCGAGGAGAGGCCCGAGTGCTCCTTCACATCCCAGAAAGAGAAGCTTCCCCGGCGGTCCGGCAGAAGGGCATCCAAATCGGTCCCTTTCCCGCCCTTTTTAATGAAAAGGGACTGCTCTTCTTCAAAACAGAAGGCTATCTTCTCCTTATCGCAGCCGTACCAGAGCAGGGGGCTCTCCTGAAAGAGGGAATCCAGCCAGTCCGGATAGTAGGGCCTGAGCCGGGCGGGGAAAATCTCCGTCTCCCACAAAGAGGCTTTGGCCCCGTAGGAAACGAGTTTCTCGAAGATCGTCCGCAGATCCTCACGCCCCTCCCCTGCCCGGGTCAGTCCCTGATACTGGGCCAGGAAAAGGGTCAGCTTCTCCCGGGGCAGGGCGGCAAAGCTGCTCCGTCCCTGCCGCCTTTTCAAACGGAAGAGGATCTCCAGATTCTCGGCGGTACAGAACTGATCCTCCCCCGCCTCTTCGGTCAGCCTGTCCACAATCAGGAATTCCGACTCCCGAAGACCTTCCAGACAGGAGGAGATCTCCTCTTCCGGCGCGGGATAACGGGTGAGCGCATAGGAGAGTTCCCGGGGACCGTAGTAGGCCATCCAACGGGGCAACAGCTCCTCTATTTCCCCCCGGAACCCCTTCTCTCCGTACTTCTTCCGGTATACCCGGGAGAGCAGGAACGGTTCCGAAGCATCGGGCAATTCGATAAGCTCCATTTTAGCCATTCCCTTTTCCAGAACAGCCCGGGCCTCCTCCTCTCCCAGATCCCGGATCAGGGCCGCCTGCAGCTCCCCCCACTCCCCGGCGGGCAGGAAAATCCGCTCCTCGATCCAGTCCACCAGATCCTCCCCGCTGCGAGGGACGTAATCGGGAAAGGTCCGCTGCAGCTTGGCCGTGAATTCCCGGACAAGCTCTTCGGGAAGCATGGGGCGCAGACCGGACTGGGTGACAATGCCCCGGATCAGATCATCCTTGAGGTTGGACGCTCCGCCCAGGGGAGTGTCGTCCTCGTACATGCGCTGGTTGGTATGGTCGTAGGCGATGCCCGCGGCAAAGGGGGAAGGAGACCGGGTGAACGCCTCGGTCACGGCCAGACGCCCCTCCCGGATCTCGTCCAGGAGCCCGGCGAGGGAAGGCAGGTCAAAATCATCCTGCAGGCAGCTGCGCCAGGTCTCGGTCAGGATGGGAAAATCCTCATAACCGCTGACCGCCTGGAGCAATTTCTTGGAACGCAGCCGGGTCAGCCACAGGGGAGTCCGCTGCTTGAAGGATTTTCGGGGGAGCAACAGGGCCCGGGAGCAGTTGTGCCGGAACCGTCCCCCGAAGAAGAGGGTTGATTCGAGGCGCTGCCGCAAAAGGCCCTCCAGATTCTCCCCGGTCACCAGGTTAAGCACGTCGGAGGCCTTGAACCGGTGGGGCAGATCCAGCACGATGGCGTCGTCGTTGCAGAAAACCTGAAGGGGGTAGCCCTCCCGGTTATCCCAGGCCTGGGAAAGGGCCTCGGAGTAGGGAAAATTCAGCCGCCCCCCCCAGAGAGTATGGAGGATGACCTGATGGCAGTCGGTGCTGTTCAGGGGGTCGTTGTAGTGTTCGATGAGCAGATGGTTCCGGTGGGGCAAGGGGCTCTCGGTATGGTTTCTCTGCCGTTCCAGGAAGCCGATCAGGGCTTGGGCGCACTCCCGGTCCATGGGATACTCTTCGGTCAGAAACGCAGTAAGCTTCTCTTCGGTCTGCTTTCCCCCGGCGGCGAATTCCCGCTCCAATCGTTCCAGCAGAGAAAGGATCCTGTCGGAGTAGAAGAAATCCCGACCCGTGGGGTCCGCCTTCCAGAAGGGACTCATGGCGCCGCCCCGGTCGGCGGGGCTGACCTCGACCGCCCGGTCGGAGATGTTGTCGATCCGCCAGGTCTGGGTTCCCAGGGTGAAGAAATCCCCGTGGCTCCGTTCCCAGACGAACTCCTCGTCCAGCTCCCCTATCAGACCCCCGTCCCGGCTCCGAAGCTCGTAGTAGCCCCGGTCGGGAATAGTGCCCCCGGAAAGATAAATCGCCCGCTGGGCCCCGTCCCGGGCGGAGCAGGTATTCCCTACCCGGTCGATGTCCAGGCGGGGCTTGAGCTCCCCGATGCGGGTGTCGCTGTAGCGGCCGTTCAGCATTTCCAGAACCAGGTCGAAGTGGCGCCGGGGCAGGTTCCGCCAGGAGTAGACCGAAGTCAGGAAAAGGTACAGTTCGTCCAGGTCCCACTCTTCGGTGCAGACCATGGACAGGATGACCTGGGCCAGCACGTCCAGGGGATTATCGGGCAGGCGGATCTCTTCGATAGCCCCTTCCAGAACAGCTTTCGCGGCCACGGCGCAGCCCAGGAGATCGGTCCCGAACATGGGATAGATGCCCGCCCGGCTCACGTCGCCCACCCGGTGACCCGCCCGGCCGATCCTTTGTATGGCCGACGCGAGGGAAAGGGGACTCTGGATGATCAGCACTTCGTCGATGCTGCCTATGTCTATGCCCATCTCAAGGGAGCTGGTTGCCACAATCGCCTTAAGGGCCCCCGCCTTCATTTGCTGCTCCACGAAATGGCGGATCTCCCGGGAGAGGGAGCCGTGGTGGGCGAAGGCAAGAGTCTCCCCGGCCTCCTCGTTGATAAGGCGGGTGACCTTCTCGGTCTGCCGGCGGCTGTTGCAGAAGATCAGGGTGGACCGGTTTTTGAGGATTTTCTCGACAAAGGAGGGAATCAC
>JAFGPQ010000274.1 GCA_016936115.1 Spirochaetales bacterium
CACTAAATCACCAAAAGATAATCCGCTCTGCGGAAGGGAGAGTAAACCCATGGATTTCGAATCAAGAGAATTCACAGTAGACCCGGAGGGGATCAACCCCGGCATCTACCCCTATAAAACCCTCTATAACGGAGCCAGAATGCCCGCTCTGGGCATGGGCACCTTCGGATCGGACCACGTATCCTATGAGGATATCGCCGAGTCGGTATTCCACGCCATGGAGCTGGGTTACCGCCATTTCGACTGCGCCTCGGTTTACGGAAATGAGGATCTTATCGGCAGGGCTTTCGCCCGGGCCCTGGCATCGGGGAAAGTCAGACGGGAAGAGCTCTTCGTCACGGGCAAGGTGTGGAACGACAAGCACGCCCCGGAAGATGTGATCGCCTCCTGTGAGAAATCCCTGAAGGATCTTCAGCTGGAGTATCTGGACCTGTACCTGATTCACTGGCCCTTTCCCAACTACCACCCCCCCGGATGCGATGTCTCCTCCCGCAGTCCCGACGCCAAACCCTACATCCATGAGAATTACATGAAGACCTGGCGGGCCATGGAAGAGCTTTACGACCGGGGGCTGGTTAAGAACATCGGCGTCTCCAATATGACTATCCCCAAAATGGATCTGCTCTTAAGGGACTGCCGCATCAAACCGGCGGTCATAGAAATGGAGCTGCATCCCCATTTTCAGCAGCAGGAATTTTTCGATTACATTCTCTCCAAGGGCATCCAGCCGGTGGGTTACTCCCCCCTCGGATCGCCGAACCGGCCGGAACGGGACAGAACCGCCGCGGATACGGTGGATACCCAGGATCCGGTTATCCTTGCCTGCGCCGAACGACTGGGGATTCACCCGGCCACGGTCTGTCTGAAGTGGGCCTTTCAGCGGGGGCAGATCCCCATTCCCTTCTCGGTCAACCGGCGCAATTACCTGAGCAATCTCAAGTGCGTCCTGGAAGAGGCCCTGAGCGATGAGGAGATGGCCGCTATTGCGAAAATAGATAAAAACTGCCGCCTCATCAAGGGTGATGTGTTCCTGTGGAAGGATGATCAGACCTGGGAAGCCCTGTGGGATGTGGACGGGGTGATAACTCCCGCGTAAGCTTTCGCATCTCGCACTTAAATCAGATAGGTTCCCTTATCGTCGGACTTCAGGTTTTCCCACTCCTCCCGGGAGAAGAGGACGAACCGCTCCGTATCCTTGGTCGGGCGGTAAAGGAACTCGCTTTTCGTGATCGTCACCCCGTCGCCCCCCTTGTCCGCATCAAGGAAATAGGATTCCATGGCTTCGGCCACCCGGATCTTATCGTTATGACTGACCGCCCGGGCTACGCGCATGACGATGCCCACCAGGGTCATGAAAAGCAGAAAAAGGGAAAGCAGATGGATAAGGGGTTTGTCCCCGGCGAGAAAGAATCCGGCCAGAGCGGCGGCGAGAAGAAGGAAATAGGGCCAGCGGAACCAGCCGTCCTCCTTCCGTTTCGCCTGCATACAGGATTCGCACAATCCCCCGGTCAACTCCGCCTCCTTTTCAAAGTAGTAGCGGATCTCCCCCACCTTGCGGACTTCCGGCGATTCGTCGGCCCGGTAATTTCTCCCCAGAATGGGGATTTTCTCTTCCCTCTGGGCGCTGACCGATTCCCGGTAACGGGCTTTGACCCAGGTATATTCCAAATCGGTTTCCGAACCGCACAGATTGCATTCGACCATGTTCATCCTCCCTTAAGTATGGGATTATAACCGTTTTTACGCTTTTGGCAAACACCACAGAGCGCCTTATGACGATCCGATCCCCGAGCCGGCAGGATTTTGAGTCATATTAATCTATGCTAATGAGAAACCCCATCCATACCTCTATTCTTCCTTAAGGAGTTTTGCCATGTCAAATATTCAAACAGATAGAACAGAGACGGGAGGTCCCCCGAAAAGGGAATACTACCTTGACTGGATCAGGAACATAATCGTGCTGATTCTCATCCCCTTCCACACGGCCGTATCCTTCTCGCACATAGGAAAGGGATACGTATATACGGCGGAACCGGTCGATTCGTATTTCTATGTATTCATTTCCGACTTCTTCAATCTATGGATTATGAGGCTTCTCTTCTTCGTCTCAGGATTCTCGGTCCTCCACTCCCTTAAGAAGCGGAGGATAGGGGATTTCCTTAAGGACAGAATCAAGAGACTGGTCATCCCCGTCCTGTTCCAGCTTCTCACACTGGGACCGGTCTCCGGATACATACTGGCCGTAAGCCGGTACGGGTTCTCCGGTTCATTTCTCAACTACTATCCCCATTTCTTTACCGAAGCCAGGAAATATCTCTTCTGGGGGCATATGTGGTACTGCGTCTATCTTTTTATTTTTTCCCTCCTCTATCTTCCCCTGTTTTCGTTTCTCATGAAAAGAACCGAACTTGTCGAAGGTGCGAATCGCTTTTTGCTGCGGAAAAACAACATATTCCTGCCCATGGCCCTTATCGTTCTCTTCGAAGCCTTGCTCCGTCCGCTCTATCCGGGCTACCAATCCTTTATCGGCGACTGGGCCAATGTGGCGGTCCATTCCTCTTTTTTCCTGCTCGGATTCATTGTGGCCCAAAGCCCCGAACTGTCCGATTCCCTGACCCGGAGGATAGGACAGTTCCTGTTCCTCGCTGTCAGTTCATCGATTCTCTATCTAATGTGCAAGCGGTTTCTCTTCCGCAGGGAAACCCCTCTCCGGCTGATCGTCCTCAGCTCCCTCTGGGGTATAGCGGCCTATACGTGGGTCATAGCCCTGACCGGTGTCTTCAGAAAATATCTGAACAAAAACAGTCCGCTTCTGACGTACCTCTCCAGGACATCCTTCTCACTCTATCTGTTCCACTATCTTATACTATCCACCTTCAACTACTTCCTTATCGGAACGGGGATACCCCACTATGCCGTCTGGCTCTCAACTTCTGTGGGTACATACGTCACCTTTGCCGCTCTATTCGAATTGGTGATAAGGAGATGGGGAATACTCCGTCAAGTCTGCGGAATCGGGTATAAGGATAATCTGCCGAGAGGAACATAAGCACGGAGAAGGATACCGCAGAAACCCAATTTACATGTATAATGATGGGCTATGGAATTGATTCGAAATGCAGATTTAAAGCAAGCCTGGACAGAGGAAATCCGGAAGGGCTTTTCCGGCAGGGGCATACCCCTTTCCCAGCAGAACCGTTTTGTGGAAAGGCTTTCGGGACTTTTCCTGAAGAAAGGGGAGCACATGGTCAGGGAGGGGGATGCCCTCAGAAGGGTAGCCCTTATCCTGCGGGGTATTTTCCGGGCCTACTACCTTACGGAATCGGGAGACGAGAAAACGATCGTCTTCAGGGGAAGTGGAAAACCCCTTTCCGCCTATTCTTCATTTCTAAAAGGTGAAGCAGCCAAATTCTCAATACAGGCTCTGGAGGACAGCCTCATCCTTTTCATGGGGATAGGGGATTTCGAGAGTCTTCTCTCCGACGAGCCGGCCTGGAAGCTGTATACAAGCCAGTACTATATGGATCTTTTCATAGAAAAAGAGAAACGGGAGCGGGAACTATTAAGCGACGACGCGACCACCCGGTACGCCCGTTTCCTTGAGGATTACCCCGGTTGGGAAGACAGGATCAACCACTATCATATAGCGTCCTACCTGGGAATCAGCAATGTCACATTAAGCAGAATCCGCAATAATAAGTATTGAACGGGCGTATCCCCTACCCAATCTAAACATTTTGTTTATCTCCCCTTAGTCCTTTTTTAATGGGAACGGACAGAAAATGTGAGTATATTTGTTACATAAAATGAAGTAATACCGGATAGGAGTAATCGATATGAGAAAAAAAGCCCTGTGTCTCATCCTCGCCATCATTCCCGCCCTGCTTTCGGCGGAAGCAAAGGATCTTACCGTACAGGAGGCGATTTCCCTGGGAAAGGCCCATAATCTGAATCTCAAGGTCCAGGATATCACCGTGGCCAAGGCGGATCGCGCGAAAAACGACCGGTGGAACGTCTTCGTTCCCGATGTGAGCGCCCAGGTGATTCTGAATCACAGTAATGTAGCTACGACCGGTACCGCTCTGGCCCCGATAATCACTAGCTATAATCCTGTAACAGGCGGGTTTGATGAAGTGGGAGTGACATCCTACGAAGTGAATCAGTACACTCTCATCGGCAATCTGAACGCTCAGCTTGTTCTGACGCCGGCTCTGGCCAACGGCATAAAGGCCCTGGATCTGAATCTGCGTACGGAAAAATTGAACCGGGAGAAGGACGAGAAGGATCTGGAAAGGAGCATTGAAAAGAACTACTTTCAGCTGGTGCAGATGAAGAAGAGCGTGGAGCTGCTGGAAAAGAATATCGTCACCACCACCCAGAGATACAACGACATGCAGGCCATGTACCGGAACGGGTTGATCACCGAGCTGGATCTTCTGCAGGTGCAGTCGGGACTGGCTTCCCTGAAGCCCTCCCTCACATCCTTGAAAAACGGTTACGATCAGCTGCGCATGGCCTTTTGCATGGACCTGGGCCTGCCCCTGAATCAGGAGCTGAATCTGACCGAAGAGATCAATGTGGATGCCCGGGCTTTCGACGCGGACGAGATGGTCAACCGCTATCTGGCGGACAATCTTGATGTAAAGGCTATGGCCCTGGGTAAGGACTCCGCCGAGAACGGCCGGAAGGCCCAGATCAATCAGAGCCTGCCCTCCCTCATCCTGGGATGGAACTATCAGCCCATGATCAACGCCCCCTTCGAGAGCAGTTCCTGGGACAATGAGCCTTTCAAGGATAACGACGGGGGAGCCTTCTCCCTGACCCTGAACATCCCCCTGGACGACTGGCTCCCCCACTCCGGCGCTTCCAACAAGGTTAAGGAGATGGAGGACACCCTGGCCGGCCTGGAGTACCAGCAGAAGCTGCTCTACCAGGGGACGGAGATGCAGATCCGCGCCTCGGTCATGTCCCTGGAAGCGTCCCGGGAAAACCTGGCCGTCATGGAAGAGAATGTGACTCTGGCCCGCAAGACCTATGACATGAGCTGGGAGCAGTACCGGAACGGCCAGATGACCGCCACGGACCTTTCCCAGTCCGAGAATGACCTGCTGCAGGCCGAAAGCGACCTGCTCGGGGAAAAATACAAGTATATCACAGCCCTGCTGGATCTGGAGTATCTGGTAAACAGAGATCTGGACGGGGAATAGGAGAACAGAAATGAAAAAGAGAGCACTGACCGCCGTAACCGGCGCCATATCCCTGGGGCTGCTGCTGGCGTCCTGCGGAAATATGCCCGCACCGGGCAAGAAAGATGCCGCCCAGGAGACGGTGGACAAGAGATTCAATGTCAAAACCGTTCTGACCGCCCGGCAGGAACTGTCCAGCTATATCAATCTCTCCGGCGATGTGGAGGCTTCCGGCAAGGTGGATGTCTATCCCAGCGCGGCGGGAAAAATCCTCTCCCTGCCGGCGAAGCTGGGGGATTACGTGGCCAAGGACCAGGTTCTTGCTCAGGTGGATCCCTCCATGCCCGGCATGAATTACGCCGCCAGCCCGGTCAAAGCCCCCATCGCCGGAACGGTCACCGCAGTCAATGTGGACTTGGGCCAGACCGTCTCCCAGCAGGTGCCCGTGGTAACCATCGGCCAACTCAGGGAGCTCAAGATCACCTCCCAGGTGCCGGAACGGTTCATCTACCAGGTGAAGAAGGGCCAGAGGGCCGTTATCACCACCAGCGCCGCTCCGGACAAGCTGTTCGAAGCCCGGGTGGCGGAACTCTCCCCGGTAGTCAACCAGACCAGCCGCACCATGAAAATCACCCTGACCATGGAGGGGAACACTCCCATCAAGGCGGGTATGTTCGTATCGGTCAAGCTTATCACATCCACCTCGGCGGACGCGCTGACCATTCCCGAGGGCGCTCTCATTGTGCGCAATGAGGAAAAATTCGTCTTCCTGGTGGACGGGGAAACGGTCACAAAGACAGTCGTCGCTACGGGGAAGGAGAGCTCCGGCTTTATCGAAATCCTGTCCGGCCTGAACGAGGGCGACGAAATCGTCACCGAAGGGAAGACCCTTCTCTCCGACGGCAGCAAGGTACGCATCGTAAATAATCTCTCCTTCAAGACGATTATGACCGCCGCCCAGGAGGAGAATTCATGACTTTCGCCAAAAGAGTGCTCGGCCGCCCCATGACGATGCTGGTGACTTTCGCCATCATCGCCATCGCCGGCCTGGCTCTGACATTCCGGCTCCCCCTGGAGCTCATACCCCAGATGGACATGCCCATTCTGGTCGCCTTCACCACCTATCCCATGGCCTCCCCCTCGGAGGTGGAAGAGAACGTTACCGCGAAGATCGAGGAGCAGGTCGTCAATATTTCCGGTCTGAAGAAGGTGACCTCCTACTCCATGAACAGCGTTTCCATGGTTATGATGGAGTTCGACTTCGATGTGGATATGGCGGAAACGAAGGACAGCCTGCGCGACAGCCTGAGCATGGCCGAAATGAGCCTGCCCGATGACGCGGAGAATCCGATTATCTTCGAATTCGACCCCAACATGCAGCCCTTCCTGACCCTGGCCCTGACCGGCGAGCAGACTCTTGACGAGCTCCTGACCATCGCGGAAGACGAGATCAAACCCCGTCTGGAACGGATTAACGGGGTGGCCCAGGTCTCCCTCTCCGGAGGTCTTACCGAGATTGTGCGGGTCGACATTTATCAGGAACAGCTGGACGCCCTGGGACTGACCATCAGCGGGATCTCCCAGATGCTCAGCGCCCAGAACATGAAGCTGGGCGCGGGGGACATCAACGACGGCAAGATCGTTTACGCCATACAGACCCAGGGTACCTTCGAAAGCGTGGAGGACCTGGCCAATACGGTAGTGGCCATCGTGCCCGTCAACAAGATGACCGGAGAGATGCACAACGTCCTCCTCAGGGATGTGGCCGACGTATCCCTGGGCTCCAAGGACCAGGACACCATGGTCCTTATCAACGGGCGTCCGGGCATTCAGATATCGGTCAACAAAACGGACCGGGGCAATATGGTGGATGTGGCCAACAAGATCATCGCCCTGCTGCCTGAACTGAACACGGGACTTCCCGAAGGGAGCAGCCTCAAGGTGCTGACCGACGATTCGGAGCAGGTCAAATCCACCCTGAGCCAGGTGGTTTCCTCCGCACTCTACGGAGTTCTCTTCGCCATCCTGGTACTGATATTCTTCCTGAGGCAGTTCAGACCCACCCTCATCGTGGCGATTTCGATTCCCGTGTCCCTTCTCATAACGATCGGGGCCATGTCCTTCGCGGGCAAATCCTTTAACATGATAACCATGACCGGCCTGGTGCTGGCTCTGGGGATGATCGTGGACGGGTCCATCGTTATCATAGAGAATATTTTCCGTTACCGGGAAAAGGGCGTTCTCATGAAATCCGCCGCCGAGCTGGGAACCCAGGAAATGATAGGCCCCCTCATCGGCTCCATTCTCACATCGGTCTGCGTCTTCCTCCCCATCCTGCTTTTCAAGGCGGATCTGGAGTACATAGGCATCATGTTCGCCGATATGGCCTTTACGGTCATCATCGCCCTGCTCTCCTCCCTGGTTATCGCCCTCATACTGGTTCCCGTTCTGGCTTACAAGGTCTTTCCCTTTACCACCAGAGCGGAGAAACCCCTTAAGTCCCGATTTTTCAGGGCCCTGGACAACAGCATTAATTCCGGTCTGGAGGGGATGAAGAACGGTTACAAAAGAGCCGTGGGCTGGTGCCTGAGGCATAAGGCTATCGTCATCCTCATCGCCGTGCTCATGCTGGCCGTTTCCATCGCCGCCATTCCCGGCATCGGTCTGAACATGCTGCCCGGAACGGGGGAAACCTCAATTATCCTGGATGTGAGCCTCCCCGTGGGCACCTCCCTGGACGTGACGGAACAGGTCATGCTCCAGTGGCAGTCCATCGTGGAGGCGGCCATTCCGGAAAGGACCAACCTGACCGTTTCGGCGGGTTCGGTTAGCATGATGGGAATAAAGCAGTCCCACAAGGGACAGGTGACCATCGCCCTGCCCCCGGCGGCGAAAAGGAAAATGACCGACGACCAGATAAAGAGCGTCCTGCGCCAGTACTTTGAGATGTTCCCGGACGGGGATTTCACCTTCACCACCACGGATATGGCCGCCCAGATGTCCGGCTCTGACATTTCCGTCAGTATCAAGGGCAAAAACATGGACGATCTGAACCGGGTGGCCGATGAGATCACCGACCTGATGAAGAAGAAAGTCCCCGAAATACAGGAAGTATCCACGGACCAGGAGAACTCCCTGCCCCAGCTCAATCTGGTTCTCGACAGGCAGAAGCTGTTCGCCCTGGGGCTGAACACAGCCACTATCGCCGCGGAAATCCGTTCTCAGATCGCCGGTACCACGGCCACCACCTATGAAACGGACGGGGAGCAGATCGATGTGATTCTGCAGCTGCGGGAAGAGGACAGGAACAGCTCCCTGGATCTGGAGAAGATATTCGTCACCAGCGCCACTACGGGCCAGAAGATCCCCTTCTCCAGTTTCGGCGAAGTGGTCAAGGGCACAAGCCCCGTCACGATCACCCGCATCGACCGGTCCCGGACCATCACCCTTAACGGGGACGCCGTACCCGGGGTGGCCACGAACATTCTGCAGAAGCAGGTGAACCAGCTCATCGATGAGAATATCGTTCTTCCCGAAGGGATCACCGTGGAGAATACGGGGCAGTTCGAGATGATGGGAGACACCCTCCAGGGCATGATCCTGGTGCTCTTCTTCGCCACCCTGCTCGTCATGGGAGTCATGGTGGCCCAGTTCGAGTCCTTCAAGTCCCCCCTCATTATCATGGCCATGATGCCCATGCTTCTCATCGGCGTGGTGCTGATGCACTTCCTGCGGGGCGAGCCGATCAGCATGCCCTCCCTTCTGGGCGTGGTCATGCTCCTGGGTATCGTTGTTAACAACGGGATTATCCTGGTGGACGCCATCAACCTGAGAAGGAAGAGGGGGGAAACCATTGTCCAGGCCTGCCAGAACGCGGCCGCCGGAAGACTGCAGCCGGTTCTCATGACAACCCTGACCACGATCCTGGCCATGGTGCCCATGTCCTTCTTCGGAGGGGAAGGCACCGAGATGGTCCAGCCCATGGGACTGACCGTCATCGGCGGTTTGACATCCAATACGATCGTCACCCTATTCCTGGTGCCCATACTCTATCTCATGACCCACAGGAAGGAACATAAAAAGGAACAGGCCCAGGCACAGGCTCAGATCGAGGCACAGGAGGAACTGTCGTGACAAGAGTGGAAATCATCGCCAACCAGGCCCTGGAAGAGCAGCTTCTCGCCATTATGCCCGTCCACGAAGAGGGACACCCCTGCTATACCATGATACACCAGGTGGACGGGTCCGGTTTCTCCGGCTGGTGCATGGGAAACAGCGTCTGGCCCGAGGAGAACATCCTCTTCATCGTCTACGTGACCGATGAGAATCTTGACCAGCTCCACAGTGACATTACCGCCCTGAGGGAACGGTTTCCCATACTGGGCCTGGCCTGTTTCGAACTACCCGGCGTGAATCGGTTCTAGGGAACGATCGGGATGAAGGGAACCGTACTGATCATAGAAGACGAGAAGGAGATAGCCGACCTGATCAGCCTCTACCTGAAGAAGGAGGGGATCGATACGCTCCACGGCGAAACGGGTGAACAGGGCATCTCCCTTCTTGACGGTAACCCGGTGGATCTGGTGATTCTGGATATCAACCTGCCCGGTATCGACGGATTCGAAGTGCTTCAGAAGATCCGTCAGGCCGGGGAGTCCCTTCCCGTAATCATCGTTTCCGCCCGGCAGGAGGACGTGGATATGATCATGGGCTTCGGCATAGGGGCTGACGATTACGTTTCCAAACCTTTCAGCCCCAAGGTCCTGTCCGCCCGGGTCAGGGCCCACCTGCGCCGCCGGCAGGATATCGATTCGGCGGGGTCAGATATTTTCCGCTTCGGCCCCTATACCCTGGACAGGGAGAATCTCTGGCTCAAAAAGGGCCCGGAGAGAATAGACCTGCCCCCTAAGGAGCTCTCCCTTCTGCTGGTTCTGTCCGAGCATCCGGACCGGGCCTTCAAGCAGGAGGAGCTCTATAAAAAGGTATGGGAGAACAGCTTCGGGGACCTGACCACCGTGTCGGTTCACATCCAGAGGCTCCGTAAGAAGCTGGAGGAGAATCCCGCCAGTCCGGAATATATTAAAACCGCCTACGGTTCGGGATATTACATCACCGGATCCGCCGAAGGGGAGCCCTCTTGAATCTGAAAAAACGGTTCCACATGATCTTCGCCCTGATCATCCTCATCCCCTTCGCCTCCATGCTCTCCACTATCATCTTCGTATGGATGGGGTGGAACTCACGAACCTTAACCACGGGGGATCTGGAAGCGCCCCGCTATCTGCACAGCGTCCTTTCCCAGATCCTTTCGGAGAATTACGATGAGAAGGCCGTCGCCGAGCGGGGCATCGTCATTCTTCTGAACAACAAGGGCGACGTCATCTATGCCCATCCGGAACTGATCAAGATCTACCCTAAAATTCTGGATAACAAGTGGGAGGACTCGGGAAAGGAGCTCTACGAGCTCTTCATGAACGAAATGCCCCAGATCCCCCTCAGTTTCGCTGTTTTCCGATACAAGGGAGACGCGGGCCTGGCGATCTTCGCCCAGGCCCTGGTATCGGCCCACTCCACCACGATCAATCTGATGATAAAACTGATCTGGATTTTTTATCTGGGATTTATCCTCCTTCCCGCCCTGGCCATGAGCTACTTCATCCGCCCCATGGCCAAATCGATTCTGAACCTGGAAATGGCGGCCGGTGAAATCGGCAGGGGGAACTGGGACGTGACCCTCCCCCCTCCAGTGAAAGGGAAAAAGCACCCCTTCGCCCACTTAACGAGGGCCTTTGATCAGATGCGGCTGGAACTGAAGGAGAACCACGACCGGCAGCAGCGCATCATGATGGCCATCTCCCACGATCTGAAAACACCACTCACCTCTATCAAGGGATATGTGGAAGCCCTGCAGGACGGGATGGCCCGCAACCCGGAAGAGCTGGCCCTGTACACTTCCATCATTATGGAAAAGACCAATCTGCTCGAGGAACGCATTACCGACCTGATCCATTTCTCCCGGCTCCAGACCACGGAATGGCAGAGCCGGTTCAGCGAGTTTCCCCTTTACGAGCTCCTGAACGAGGCGGGGGGCATCTTCAGAAACGATGCCCTGATAAGAAAACGAAGCCTTGATCTGGATCTTGCCCTGCCGGAGACACTGCAGATACGGGGGGACCGGCGGATGCTCTTTCAGGTTCTGGAAAATCTCTTTGACAACGCCTGCCGCTACACCGATGCAATGGACACCATACGCTTCTCGGCAAAAACGGAGAACGGCAAAGTCCTCATTACTATGGAGGATTCCGGGTCCGGCATCGACGAGGCCCATGTGCCCCATATCTTCGACACCTTCTACCGGGCCGATTCGGGAAGGAACACCCGGGGCATCGGGGTGGGCCTGGCATCGGCGAAGACCATTGTGATGAGCCACGGCGGGAACATCCGCTACGCCCGGACCGATCTGGGGGGCGCCTGTTTTCTCATTGAACTCCCCCTTTCTTTATGATAGGATGCGCCATGATCGATACGATACTCTTTGATTTTGACGGCACCCTGGTGGACAGCGAACCGAATTATGCCCTGAGCGACTGCTCCATGGTGGCCCATTTCGGGGGCGGACTGACCCCGGAGGAGCATGAGGAATATGTGGGGATGGGTTCCGTCCCCTTTCTGAATGCCATGAAAGAGAGATACGGCATAACCGCCGGTGTGGAGGAAATGAAAAGAGTTCAGGATGATTTCTATCTCGAATTGGCCCGAAAAAACACTCCCCTCTTCCCGGAAATGAAACGGCTCCTGGATGCCCTGAAGGAACGGGGCGTCACCATGGCCATCGCCTCGGGCACGGCCCCCTACCTGCTCGATGAACTGACCGCACTCTCCGGAGTGAAACCCTACATGGAACTGATCCTTTCGGCGGAGGAAGTGGAAAACTCCAAGCCCGCCCCGGATGTGTTTCTGAAGGCGGCGGAACTCCTGGGAAAAAAGCCGGAGAACTGTCTGGTCCTTGAGGACTCCATCAATGGAGCCAAAGCCGGGGTGAGCGCGGGCATGGCCACCATGGTCTTAGTCAGCCCCTTTCTGAAGCACCGGCTCGATCAATACCCCTCCGAAGCCATACTCCTCAAAGGGGGAATCGGGGAGTTTACCGCCGAATCGGTTCTCAGCCGGGTACGTGGGCCAGTCCGGTAATCGTCCCGTCCTCTTCCACATCCAGTTCCACCTCCCCCTCCGGGGCCGCCCCGTGCTGGGTGTAGATCCACAGGGCGACGGCGGCCTTCAGATCCTGTTCGGTCAAATGGATTTCCCTTACTGTCATGATCTGGGACGCCCCGTTAGCCCTGTCCAGAAAGAGGGAAAAGAGAGCCAGGGGCAGAAAACAGAGCCCCGTAATAAGAGTGACAAACAGAAGCCTTCCCAGGGACGGGGGCTCCGGCTGGGAGCGGCCTGTGATCAGCTGAACCGTGAAAAGTATGACCATGGCGGCTATCAGGATTATCAGAATGCGTAAATACCGGTTTTTCTTGCCTTTCATTATATCGACCTCCCACGTCTTTCTTATAAAAGTGTAACACATGGGGAGGGGGAAAACACGGTATTTCCTTGGGGAGGGGGAAGTCTCTCGCAGAGAGACAAAAAAGTGGTTTCCCAACAATTTGCCCTATTGTGTCAATAATCCGGTATGGCTATAATAAACAGGACTCAGGAGGAGAACTATGAACCACAGCGGAGAATTTATCAACGGGGAGCATCATTTCCCCGTGCGTGTTTACTACAGCGACACCGATGCGGGGGGCATTGTTTACCACAGCCAGTACCTGGATATGGCCGAGCACGCCCGGACCGAACTCTTCCGCCACATCGGGGGAAACCAGAAGGACCTGATGGATAAGCACAGCCTGGTCCTGGTCGTCCGCTCCCTGACCATCGATTATCTGAAGCCGGCTCACCTGGACGATGTGCTGGAAGTGCGCACCACCGTCACGAAGCAGGAAGTGTTCTCCCTGGTTTTTCAGCAGGACATCTGGCGGGGGGATGATAAGATGGCCGCCCTGACCGTGAAGGCCGCTTCCATTTCCGCAGAGACCGGCCGCCCTGTGCCCATGGACAGGAAGTGGGGGGAATTGCTGGCGGAGAAGGTGGGGAGAGCGAAAGCTGAAAGCTGAAAGAGGAAGGACGAAAGCGGACAGCGGAAGTGTGCGTTTCTATTAGCTGTTAATAATGATTGAATTGCCTGATGCTGATTCTTTGATTACCTGAGGTAGGTCGTTTGATTGCCTTATGCTGATCGTTTGATTCGTTAGTTCCGTCCGTTTGATTACTTATAGCTGACTGTTTTATTAGCTGAAACGGATCACGGGATTACCTGAAACGGGTCATGCCATTAGCTTCGGGAGAGATTTTCTACCCTAGAAAATACGGTTTTTCCCTGTGGGAATCGGGATTTTCTACTGTGGAAAACGGGATTATTCGGTGTGGGAATTATCGTCGGGATCGGTCGTAGACCCGGTAGACCTCGAGGGATACTCTCTCATTCTCCCAGGCCTTCTCCCTCCCCTCCGGATAGAGATACGCCGGCGACTGGCCGTCCTCCCTTTTCAGAGAGTAACCCCGGACCTCGATCAGATCGCTCGGGGCGTACCCGGCCCTGTCCCTGCTTTTTCCCAGTTTCTCAACCGCCGTAATTCGGGGGATTACATACTGCTCATCCACTTTCCGGACCAGGGCCCGTTTAGTGACCCGCCTCTGAAAGGGCAGGGAAGCCTTCATGTTCACGCAGACCTTATGCCTCTTACTGTCAAAGGTGTCGTCCAGATGGGCGAAGCCTCCCCGAATGCTCACATCGGTCCTGAAAAGATCGGTATAGACGGAATACCCGCAGAAAACCTTCTCCTACACGGTTTCGTTCATAAGATCAAGCACCACGCGGATATCGTGCTGGGAAAAGGCTGTATTCTTACTCTCCATGGCCCGGATCAGATCCTCCTGATAAAGTATCCCCGGTTTCTCGATCTTGGCCACATAGCCCTTGTCTTTTGGGGTCCCCTTAAAGGAATTTTCCGTCAGATAATACTTGATCTTCATTTTACCACCAACACCTTTCTCATTTCATCTACCCCGGGACCGACAAGGCGGACGAAGTAGATACCCCGGGCCACGGCGTTGTTGCTGCGGTTGGTACCGTTCCAGCTCAGGGAGTACTCCCCCGCGTCCTGAC
>JAFGPQ010000275.1 GCA_016936115.1 Spirochaetales bacterium
GCCCGGATATCAACCTTGGGCGTCTGATAACCCGTACCGGAGGCAAAGAGATCCCTTACCAGATTATGATCAGTGTCCGTATGGGCCGCCGTCATCTCCACTGCCAGATCCCGCAGTTTTTCATAGCGCTCCCGGTCA
The DNA here is from genome assembly GCA_016936115.1 of Spirochaetales bacterium. Classification (GTDB taxonomy): domain Bacteria; phylum Spirochaetota; class Spirochaetia; order DSM-2461; family DSM-2461; genus SZUA-368. The sequence goes on from JAFGPQ010000275.1 coordinate 139, forward strand.
AAGGAATTTTCCGAATAGGCCAGTCCCGCCTGTGCCGTCGCCTGTATCTCCTGGGCCCAGGTGAGCCATTGGGGTTTTTCCATTGTTACGCCTCCCCTGGCAATATACCCTGTAAAGGGGGAAAAATCAGGGCCCTTCTGTGACGGGAGACGCTCTTCCCATTCCATGCTATAATAGGTCTCCGGTTTACATTATGCAGAAAATTACGAACAAAATCTTAATCATACTCCTCTTCATTGCGGCTGCCACCTCTCTCTTCACTCAGGAAGCACCCGTTCTGACGGCAGAAGGGGCCGTTCTTATGGACTACGCCACCGGCCGCATCCTCTTTGATAAACACGGGGACATCCCCCGGCCCCCGGCCTCCATGACCAAACTGGTCACCCTTTATCTGGGCTGCGAAGCACTGGAAAAGGGGGAGTTCGACCGGAAGACTCCGATTCATGTAACCGAAACGGGTTCCGCCTTTTCCCGGCCCCCGGGCTCCTCCCTCATGCTGCTTGAAGAGGGGCAGACCCTGGATTACCTGACCCTGCTGCAGGGAATCGCCGTCTCTTCGGGGAATGACGGGGCCTATCAGCTGGCGGAACTGATCGCCGGAACCCCGGAGGACTTCGTGGACCGGATGAATCTGCTGGTCTACTCCCTGGGATACGGGCAAATGCACTTCGTTGATCCCGACGGTTGGAGCGCCGAAGATCGGGTTACCCCCCTTTCCTATGCGGGATTCGCCCGGGATTACATCGGCAGATTCCCCTGGGCTCTGACCGAGCTCCATTCCCGGGAATCCCTGACCTATCCGGCGCAGGAGAACATCGCCCCGGAAGGACTCATCCAGAGCTCCCGTACGAAGAAGAACACCAACTGGCTTCTGGGCGAAGTGGAAGGGGTGGACGGTTTGAAAACGGGATATATAGACGAGTCCGGGTTCAATTTCACTGCCACCGCGAAACGAGGGGAAACCCGGTTCATCGCGGTAATCATGGGAGTCTTCACCGATGTTTACCGGGACGGATTGACGGTCAGGGCACAGGAAGCGGGGGATCTGCTGGAATACGGTTTTGATAACTGGAAGACGGCTCCCCTTCCCGCCGTTTCGGTGCCTCTAAAGGTGTATTCCGGTAAAAAAGAGGAAACAGTGCTGATTCCGGAAAAAAATCCCCTCTTCACCTGGAGCAGGGACGAGGAAAAAAGCCTGACCTGGGAGTTCACTACTGCTCCCTGGCTCCGGGCGCCCCTCCCCCAGGGAAGTCCCGGCGGATCGGTGACCTGGTACTTTGAGGGGGAACCGGTGGGGACATCGGCTTTGGTGACGGAAGAGGCTCTGGAAAAGGGCGGATTCTTCCATAACTTTATTGATCTTTTTGAGATCCTGTTTTATAACATATCACACAGAAACGACAGGGTAGAGGAGTAAAGGGTGAATCAGGACCAGGTAAAGGAACAGCTATTGAAAATTGACGGGGAAGTGGCCGAATTCACGGTGGTCTTCTCCGGCAAGGAGAGCAAGAAAGTGGACGGGCTCTATCATCCGGACAATCACGAAATCATCATACACAACAAAAATTTCGAAGAGGACAACTCCCTCATGTACACGGCGATCCACGAATTCGCCCACCATGTTCAGTTCACCCGCTTCGCCAAGGAAACCACTCCCCGGGCCCACCACACGGTACTTTTCTGGAACATCTTTCACAAACTGCTCAAGGTGGCCGAGGAGAAGGGCATCTACGCCAATATCTACGAAACCGATCCCCGCTTCAAGGAGCTGACCGACAAGATCAAGGATAACTATCTTGCCAGGAACGGGGAGATCATGAAGGATTTCGGGAAGCTTCTCATCCAGGCCCTGGACCTGTGCCAGCAGAAGCACGCCATCTTTGAGGACTACGTGGACCGGGCCTTGGGCATGAACCGGACCACCGCCAAATCGGCCATGCAGATGTTCGCCAAGGACGTGGATCCGGTTATTGGTTTCGATAACATGAAGGTGGTAGCCTCCATCAAGGAGCCCCGGCAGAGGCAGGAAGCGGTGCAGGCCTTCAAAGAAGGGTACAGCCAGAACGAGGTACGCCAGTCCCTCAAAGAGAGCAAGCCCGAACCCAAGCAGACCGTAAAAAAACTGGAATCCCAGAAAAAGAGGATTCAGAAGAGCATCGAGGATATGCAGATGCGTCTCATGGACGTGGAAGAGAGAATCCAGGCCATGAGAGACGCGGAAGCCCAGGAAGTGTAAGGGCGAAGGGCGAAAGCGGAAGTAGGAACGCTTCAAAAAAAGAGAAAAACCGTAAAACTACTTGACATAAGAAAATAACGAAAATGTTCTTCTTCAGCTTTACTTCGCCAGCAGATCCTGAATGTAACTGCTGTAATGCATTTCCGCCGCCACCTGTACCGGAGTCAGGCCCTCCCCGTTGATCACCTTGCTGTCCGCCCCTTCGGAAAGCATGATCTCTATGACCGCGTCCGGGGCTTTCTGGCTCAGGGCCACGTGGAGCGGCGTATTCCCTTCATTATTGATCGCGTTTATCGTATCCTTACGCAGCAGGTTGTCCAGAACCGTGGGGCCCACTTCAATGGCCAGGGACAGGGGGGTATCTCCGATCTTATTCCGGGCGAAAATATCCCCCTTCCAATCCAGAAGCACATTGATCATCTCCCCGTTATCCAGATCCACCGACTGAAGAACACAGGCATGGAGCACCGTATTGCCCCGCAGGTCCCGTTTGTTGATGCCCGCTTCGTGAATCAGAAGGAAGTTTACCAGATCTACCGAATCCTCCATGACCGCATAAAAGAGGGGGGTGTACCCGTTCTTGTCCACCGGATCGACCTGGGCTCCCTTTTCCAGAAGGTAGGCGGCTCCCGTGGTGGAGACCTCTTTCACCGCCTGATGCAGGGGAGCAATCCCGTCGTTATTCTGGGCATTCACCGAAAGGCCCCCCTCGACGAGAATATCCCCGACAACCCAGTTAACGTTCTCCGCCTTCACCAGGAAGTGCATGAGCGTATTGCCCCCGTTATCGCGCAGGGTCAGATCGGCCCCGCTGCTTAAGAGGAGCTGCACCGCTTCCAGGGAGTTCTCCCGTACCGCCACGAAAAGAGGTGTCTGCCCCAGGTTGTTTTTATGATCGATCACGGCTCCCCTGGCGATGAGCAGCTTGAGCAGGGGAATATGATACTCCTCGATGGCATGGAACAGGGGAGTGGCCCCGGCCAGATCGGTATATTCCAGCAGATTTTCCCCTTCGGTCAGATAGCGGATCGAGAAATCGCTGCCCCTGACGAAGGCCATGTGCAGCGCCGTTTCCCCCGCGTTATTGGCCAGGTACATATCCGAACCCAGCGCGGTCAGGGTATTGGCTGTCTGCCAGTAGAAGCTTTCGATAGCGCTGTGCAGGGGGGTCATACCCCGGGCGTTCCTCAGATTCGGATCGGCCCCCAGCTTAACCATGAACTCCATCTTTTCCTTGGTCAGTTCGTCCAGGGGATAAGTCGCCGCATAGTGCAGCGCCGAGTTGCCCTCCACATCCTGCAGATCCAGATTCCTGTTGGTGAAGAAATTCTCCATCAGAGCCATATCCCCGGAAAGAGCCAGGAGTACGGCGGACTGATTTTTCAGGTTCACCGCGAAGATGTCCGACAGGGGCGTCAGGTAGGTGATCAGGTCGGACCGTTCTCCGGTGAGGGCGTAGATAAGGGGAATGCTTCCCTCGCTGTTGCGGATATTGGCATCGGCACCCTTTGAAACAAGGCTTTCCACCACTGCCTTGCTCAGACCGTACTGGACAGCAAGATGGAGCGCCGTATTCCCGTGAACATCCTGCTGATTGATATTCGCCCCGTGGGCGGTGAGCAGGTCTATCATGGTTTTGTAGTTGTTCAGCCCGATGGCCGCCTGCAGGGGCGTCTGTTCGTAGTTGTCCGGCCGGTTGACATCGGCTCCGTTTTCCAGAAGATAGGAGGCGATTGCCTCATGACCGCCTCGCACCGCATAGAGCAGGGGAGTGCCTCCCACGGTGTCCTTGATATTCATATCCGGCTTGAAGCGGCGCACCATCAGTTCCACCAGACCCTCGTGGCCCAGCATACATCCCTGATGAAGGGGGGTAACGCCCTCGCCCAGATCCATGGTTATGTTGTCATTGCGAAAGAGATCTGTCACGTAGGAGAAACCTCTCAGGGTGCTTCTCTGGGATCCCTGGTCGATCAGATACTCCGCCAGAAGAGCGTGATCATAGCTTCTCTTATAGCTCAGGGCGATATCCAGGGGAATCCGGCCTTCCGCATCGGTAAGAGCAAGGGCTCCCTTGTCCAGGCCCATGAAATACTCCGTCATATCCCGGTCGCCCAGTTCCACCGCCTGATGGAGCAGAGGGTAGGGTTTCCCATAGGAGCTTTTGTAGTTGCTCTGGCGAATCACCGCTTTAAGCAAATCCATATTGCCCTTGTCCACTACCAGATCAGCCGGAGTGTCACCCGCCGATGAGGTAAAATAGATATCCGCTCCTTCATCCACAAGATAGGCGGCGATATCCCGATAGCCTTCGTTCACCGCCATCAGGAGTCCCGTATTGCCGTCCCCGTTGGTTTTGTCCACATCGTCCATGACGGGAAGCAGTTCCTGAACCACGGCCAGATCGTTATTGCCCACCCCGTAATGCAGGGGATAGGCGCCGGTATTATCGGGAATCAGGGGGTCCGCGTCCCATTTGAGAAAGAGATCCACCAGTTCCCGGTTGTCCCTTTTCGCGCTCAGGAGCAGAGGCGTTTCCCCCTGGGGATTCTTCGCATCGGTGCCGGCCATGCTGTTCAAAAGGAGCTGGGTCATCTGCCGGCTGTTCTTTTCCACCGCCCTGTGCAGGGGATATACTCCCTGGCTGTTGGGTTTATTCACTTCCGGGGATTCGGAGAGAAGGTAGCGCTTCAATCCGTCCACGTCGCCCGCATCGAGATATTCGAAAACAGCCGGTTCCCCGGGCTGTTCCGGTTTACCGCCGGCAAAGGCCAAAAAGGGCAGGATAAAGAGAATAAGGGGGAGAAGTTTTTTCATCGATAGACACTCCTGAGAAATCTTACCATCATAATCGGTATTTTTTTACCCCGGAATAAGGGTTTTATTGGACAAATCCTTTTGATCGGTAGTATTATAAAAGAAGAACCGTGCAACTACAAAGGAAGACATAATGACGACGGTATTGCTTGTTATAGACAGTTTCGGTATCGGAGCTTTGCCCGATGCTTCTAAATACGGTGACAGCGGGGCCAACACGGCCGGTCATATCTGCGGGATCATAAAGGGCGAAAAATGGCCTTTCCTGCGAAAAATGGGGCTGGGAAACGCCTCTGAACTCCTGAGTAACACCCTGCAGGGAGTCAAACCGGTATCGGAACCGGGAGCCTGGTACGGGGTCATGAACGAGAAATCCCCCGGTAAGGATACCACCACCGGGCACTGGGAAATGGCCGGGCTCATCCTGGATAAACCCTTTCGCCTGTTTCCTCCGGAATATCCCTCATTTCCCGAGAAACTGATTCGGGATTTTATAAAAGAGACCGGCTGCGGCGGCATTCTGGGGAACAAATCCGCCTCGGGAACAGCCATAATAGAAGAACTGGGCGAGGAGCACCTGAAAACGGGATACCCCATTTGCTACACCTCGGCGGATTCGGTCTTTCAGATTGCCTGCCATAATGACAAGTACCCCATAGAGGAGCTCTACCGCCTCTGCGAAGTAGCCCGCAAACTCTGCGATCCCCTCTCCGTGGGACGGGTCATAGCCCGGCCCTTTGACGGTAAGCCCGGGGAATTCTTCCGTACCGCCGAAAGGCACGACTACTCCATAGCCCTTCCCGGGGAAACCGTCATGGATGTGCTTCAGAAAAAGGGCGTGCAGACCGTGGCCGTGGGAAAAATCGGATCTATCTTCCTGGAACAGGGCATAGACGTCTCCTATCACGACGCGGGGAACAAGGCCTGCCTGGCCCGGACCTGCGAGGTTCTGAAGGAGAAAACCGACAAGGACCGCTTCGTCTTCGTGAACCTGGTGGATACGGACATGATCTACGGCCACCGAAGGGATGTGGAAGGTTATTTCCAGGCGGTGGACAATATCGATTCCCGCCTGTCCAAAATCCTGAGCCAGCTGGAAGAGGGAGACCGCCTCGCCGTCACCGGCGATCACGGCTGCGATCCCGCTTTCAAGGGAACCGACCATACCCGGGAATACGTGCCGGTCCTGTATCAGATTAAAGGAGAGCCGGGTGGCTCCGTAGGAATCCGGGGTACCTTCGCCGACCTGGCCGCGACCATTGCCGAAAGCTACGGCGCTGAAATGAAAACGGGAAAGAGCTTTTTCAGTTGACCGAAGAGTACAAATTCAAAGAAATGGACACCCCCCGCCTGAAGCTCATCAAAATCGCTCCTGAGCATCGTGAGGATATGTTCGCCTATGCCTCCGACAAAGAAACGGTAAAGTATATGTCCTGGCCCCGGCACGAATCGATAGAAAAAACGGACTGGTTCATCGACCTGACCGGGGAGCTTTACGAGGGGGAAATGCACTACGATTGGGCCATCTGGCATAAGGCGGACGGGAAGATGATCGGCACCATAGGGATCCATGCCCTGGACCGGGAGGCGGACGGGGCGGAGTTCGGCTACATCATCGCCAAGCCCTACTGGGGACAGGACCTCGTTCCCGAAGCGGCCCGGCGACTGCTGCGCTTCTGTTTCGACGATCTGGAATTCTCTCTCATGAAAGCCTACTGCGATCCCGACAACAGGGGCAGCGAAAGGGTGATGCAGAAACTGGGAATGACCTATCGGGGAACCGTCCCCTATCAGCTTATCAAGGAACCGGAACCGGTCATGCATAAGTACTATACTATCCGCGCGGAAGAGTTCAGAATTGAGAATTGAGAATTATTTGAGTTTTTTTGTCGATTTCAGAATGGCCGTGATGATACTGGTTATTTCATTCGCCTCACCGATAATAGGGTCCAATTCTTTTTCACCCAATATTTTCGTATGGCGCAGGAGCCTTAGCCAGTAAACTGTCTCCAGGCTCTCTTTGAGAGAAATAGACATTTTCGCAATGAAATCACGTCGGCTTTGCCCTCCCTGAGCCTCTTCCAAATTAGCTCCCACCGATGTTCCCGATTTCACTAACTGGTTCGCGAAAATAAAACAGATCCCTCCCATCTTCTGTAGTGAAAAACCAAGATTGATAATCCTTGCTGAGAATTCAAAACACCTTTCCCGAATATCCCTATTAATCATGATAAAACCCCCTGACCCATAGGGCACTCCGAAAATTCCCAATCCCCCATTCTTCATTCTTCATTCTTCATTCTTCATTCTCTTCCCACCGCACCCCATTCCGACTATAATATCCCCATGGCCATTGCAGACAATCTGAACGAAATCAAGAACTCTCTCAGGGAAACGGCCCAGCGCTGCGGACGGGACCCGGAGTCCATTTCCCTGTTGCCCGTGAGCAAGCGTCATCCCATCGAAGCACTGCTCGAAGCCCATGAAGCAGGGGAGAATCTCTTTGGAGAGAACCGGGTGGACGAGGCTCTGGATAAACTGGAAAAGTTACCACCGGCGGTGAAAATCGACCTGATCGGCCATCTGCAGACAAACAAGGCGGCCCGGACGGCGGGGAAGTTCCGTCTGATCCATTCGGTGGATTCCCTGAAACTGGTCCGGAAGCTGGACCGGGCGAACGGGGAGATCGGGAATGTGCAGGATATCCTCATCGAGTTGAATACTTCCGGCGAGGAGAGTAAGGCGGGCTATACCGATCTGGCGGTTCTGCTCAAAGATCTGGACGAAATGATCCGTCTGGAAAGCATCCGCATTAAAGGGTTCATGACCATGGCCCCCTTTATCGAGGAGAGGGACCTGATCCGCCGCACCTTCGTCCGCTGCCGGGAGTGGCGGGACGAGGCTCAGAGGCGCTTTCCCGATCAGGATTTCGGGGAGCTTTCCATGGGCATGTCCGGGGATTATGTCGAAGCTATCGAAGAGGGAGCCACCATCATACGGGTGGGCACGGCCATCTTCGGAGAGCGCACCTATTGAAACGGCTCGTCCCGATTCTGTTGGCGGGAGTCTTTCTGTTCTCCTGTGCCACTACGGGAACCGCCTCAAAAGAGAGCAGCGCCGACCCGGTCCCCTATGAGAAGGATGAGTTTCCCCCGGGACTGGTCAAACTGCGAAGGGCCGAGGTCCTTTTTTTCGGATCCCTGCCTCTTTTTTATATGTTCACCAGTCTGGGCTACGATAGCTTCGTACAGAATCCCCCTGCCGATACGAATGACGTGCTGTATCAGAAGATGACGATCTCCCTTTCCCTCTCCGGGGTTCTGGCCGTGGCCGATTTCATCGTGGGAGAAGTAGAGAAGGGACAGAAAGAGAAGAAGATGAGGGACAACAATGAATAATCAGACCGTGACTGTGGATCTTCCCGGAGGGAATTCGGAAAGAGCCGACAGATATATCGCCCGGAAAGAGATCCTGACCCGGGGACAGATCAAAGCCAGAAACCTGAGAATCTTTGACCGGGAGGGGGGCCGGGAGCTCAAACTCTCCCTAAAGGTGAAAACCGGGGATACCCTCTATCTGGAGTGGGAGGATGAGCCGGAGCTGGAACTCAAGGCGGAAGATCTGGAACTGCCCATACTCTATGAGGATGATCGGGTGGTGGTGATCAATAAGCCGGCGGGCATGGTAGTCCATCCGGCGGCGGGCAACTGGACCGGAACCGTAGTACAGGGGCTTCTGCACCACAACAGGGAGATGGCCGAAGAGTTCGACGGGGACGAGGGCCGCCCGGGTATCGTCCACCGCCTGGACAAGGATACCACCGGAGTTCTCATCACTGCCAAGGACCGGGACAGTCTGGAGAATCTTTCCTCCCAGTTTCGGGAACGGGAGACGGTCAAGCTCTATCTTGCTGTGGTTAAGGGGGCGCCCCCCCAGTCAAAGGGAACCATCGAGGGCTATATGGTCCGGGATAAAAGGGACAGAAAGAAGTTCACCCTGGTTCAGGAGGAGCGCGGCAAATGGTCCTGCACCGATTACATGGTGAAGGAGCGCTTTGAGAACTACTCCCTTCTGGAACTGCGCATCCATACGGGGCGGACCCATCAGATCCGGGTGCATCTCAAGTCCCTGAACAGGCCGGTCCTGGGGGATCCTATTTACGGGAGAAAGGATAATCGATACCCCGATGCCCCCCTGATGCTGCACAGCTGGAAGCTCAGCCTGACCCTGCCCGGGGAAGAGGAGTCGCGCACCTTCGAAGCGCCTCCTCCTGCGGAATTCGAACGGATTCTGCAAAAACTCCGGGAAGAGCGGGATAAACGGTAAGAAAAGTGTGCCCCCTGAGTCAGGAGGCCCCCTGTGAACAATCTGGAATCTCTCTGCCGTGATGCCTGCCGGCTCAAGGACATGCTGGACCGGGTCCGTCCCCTATCCGTACTGCTGCCCCGTTCCGATACGCCGCCCCTCTGCCGTGCTGTGATGACTACCCCGGAAAAACCCGATCTTTCCCATCCCCTGGACTTCAACACCCTCCTTCTCGCGGAACTCGCCCTGGGGGAGGATCTGCGTAACGTACGTATCCACACAGGATCCGAAGCGGATGCTTTGACCCGGGCTGCGGGAGCCCAGGCTCTGACAGGCGGAGATGATATCTACTTCAGGGAAGGGCTCTATAATCCCCAGAGCGAAGAGGGACGGGATCTGCTCATACACGAACTGACCCATGCGGCCCGATTTGCCCGGGGGGACAGGCCCCGCTTTGAGGAAGACCGGGCGGAGTGGGAGAGGGAGGCCGAAGGTAAAGAGAACCTTCTGAACGGACGGGAGTGGACCCATCTGGAGCGAAACAGTCTGGCCGGGGAAACCGGGGAGGAACCGCTGATCCGCATTATAGGAAGGGCGGGGCAGGAGTACTTTATGACCGAAGGGGAGCTGGATGAGGTGAAGGAACAGGTAAAGGAGGAACTGGCTATCTGGCTGGACCGGGAAGTCCGCTATTACGATGAGGAGAGAAGGCTGGCCATTATGGACAGGCTCTTCGGGGATAACTGATTAAATCTCGTAATCTTCCACTTCCACGCCCAGAATATCCTCCTCCGTTTCGGGGATCTCCTCCGGGGGAAGGTCGGCCATTTTGCCGAAGGCGGGATTGGTTTCCCTCTCTATGGCCAGAGTGGAGGGTGGGCCGTGCCCGGGAAAGATAATGGTCTCCCCGTCCAGAACATTGATCTTATCGGCGATATCCCGTATCAGGGTGTTCTGGGTCCAGCTGTTGGAGGAGGTTCCCACCCGACCGGCGGAGAGCAGATCCCCGGTGAACAGGGTATTCCTGACCCGGTAAACCAGGGAATCGGAGGTATGCCCCCGTATGTACAGGGGCTCCACGGGGAAGCCGCAGCACTCGAAGGGGGTCCCCTCGGCGGCGATTATCGTTTTGAATCCCATCACCTCCGGTTCGGAGGCGTAGATATCGAAGTCGTAGATCTTTCTCATGGTCATGAGGCCGTGAACATGGTTTTCATGGTTGTGGGTGATCAGGACCGCCCTCACGTAGTAATTGTTGTCCTCTATCATCCGCAGGAGGGGCTCGTCGAAGCGGCTCGGATCCACCATGATGGCTTCTCCCCCCCCGGGATCGCCTATTAGATAGGTATTGCTCAGGCCCACCACGGCGAAATGGCACTTCACCTTCATTCCCGCACCTCCCGGGAGTCCAGATAGGCATCCTGAACGTTGGAACTCTTGAAGTTCATATTGCTTCTCTCGGAGTGGGAGAAATCCACCCGCTTCAGATTGCAGTCGTCTATGAGCACATTATCCAGACGGGCGGAGATAAAGCGGGAGTAGTAGAGGTCCGAAGAGACCCAGCTCGTATTTTTCGCGGTAATGCCGTTGAAATTCACGCTTATCAGGTCGCAGTCTTCGAAAAGACAGTCCTGAAAAAGGGAGCCCGCCACCAGGGAGTGGGTCATACGGACCTCGAGAAAGCGGCAGTTGATAAACCGGGCCTTTTCCATAAAGCAGATATCGAAGACGCTCTTTTTGAAGGTAACATCCTCGAAAACGGCGTAGTTTATCACCGTACTGTCTATGAGCTTGTCCTCGATCAGGCCGTGGGAGAAATGGATATGACTGAAATTCCGGTCAATCAGGTCTCTGTCGTTCAGGAATCTCTCGACCCCCTGTATCTCTTCCATGGATTCATCATAATGCGGATTTCCCCAAAAAGCAAGTTTGCCATGACTATTCCGAAGGCGCCCCCCAGGGTATTGAGAACGAGGTCCAGCAGGGAGGAGTCCCGGGTGGGAATCCAGACCTGCACCGTTTCCAGAAACAGGCTGAAGAGAAAGACCGCAACCAGGGCGATGATACTGTTCCGGGCCGGTTTTCGTCCCGGAAGAAGGACGATGATTCCCCCCAGGGGAATGAAGCCGAAAAAGTTCACAAACATATCGAACCGAATGACCCCCCGGTGCAGTTCCCAGAGGCGGGGACTCTGCAGAAAGCGTTTGACCAGGACCGGCCGCCGTTCGGGCAGACGAAGGGGCAGACCGTTTCCGTCGGGAAAAATCTCATTTGAAGGCGATGAAAAATCATAGACCCAGGATGTGGAGTCACTATCCAACCCCAGAGCGTAGCAGGTTCCGGTCCAGGAGTTTCTGCCGTAGAGGCTGTTGCCCAGAATCAGGCGGGCCTCCTTTCTGTTCGGGGGAAAGCTCAGAATCAGTTTGCCGCTCCTTCCCGCCGGTTCTCCGTCGATGAAAACGGTGGTGCCCTCCGGCCCCGATGTGATTCTTAAATCCCGGGCTCCCTCTTTCTCACCCAGGGGGACATAGAGTTTAGGGGTCCGCCGCCGGTTGCTGAAGTCCACCCCGTTCATGATGACCAGGGATCGATCCCAGAGGCCCAGGATGAGCTGGTTCCAGCTGTTGCCGTCATTTATCATCAGGAATACCTGAAACCGGGGCCTGGGGGGAACATGGGGATCCAGGGTCATAGTCATGGTAAAGGATTCTCCCTCCCGGGGCAGGGGGATGCCCTTATCGGTAAGGGCCAGGGAATCAGCGGCAAAGGTCAGTCCCCCCTTCTCTTCCCGGGTCAGGCGGTTCACCGGGTCGTACCCCTTTTTATTCAGTCCCGCATAGAGCATGAGAGGGAGAATAAAGAGAACAAGTATCAGGAGAAGAACAAGGCGGTTGGGAGCTTTTCCTGTCACTGGTGACGCCCTTCTGTCCAGGGGCAGAATCGGCGCTGACCCCGGTTCACCAGTTCGATTAAAAGAAATCCCGCAGCCCCCAGAATGACAATGCCCCCGTACATTTCCACGTAATCCAGACGGGACCAGGCATCCATGATATACCAGCCTATGCCTGAGCGGGAAGCGTAGGTTTCGGTCAGAAAGAGTACGGCGATGCCCGTACCCAGGGTCAGGCGGACCGTGGAGAAGATGCGGGGCAGGATTGCCGGGAGAATAAGATGGCGCAGACTTTCGGTGAAGCGCCCCCCCAGACTGCGGAAGGAGTCGAAGTAGTGGGGATCGATCTCTCTGACCCCGTCGGTGATATTCAGGTAGTACTGGAAGAAGACGATCAGGGCCACCATGAAGATCTTGGAGCCGTTTCCCAGCCCCAGAAAGAGGATCACCAGGGGAAGCAGGGCGATTTTGGGAATAGGGAAGAGCACGTACATGACCGGGCTGACGAACCGGTCGAAACGGCGGCTCCGGCCCGAGGCGATGCCCAGAATCAGGGCGGGCACAAAGGCCAGCATCAGGGCGGCGAACACCCGCATAAGGGATATTCCCATATGCAGGAGCAGTCCCCCGATCACCTTCCCCTTGAATAACAGTCCCAGAACCAGAAGAGGGGAGGGCAGAAAGGGCTGCCTAATAAGCAGACTCAGAAGACCCCATATGAGCAAAAGTCCCCCCAGGGGGATAAGCCGTTTCCCCCTCATCGGCTGATCCTCTCCAGCTCCCCGCGCACGGTCACGGTCTGTTCGAAAAAGGCGGGGCTTTTCCGGTAGGAACTGCCCCGGGGATCGTTCTCCAGGGAGTGCAGTTTTCCCCTGCCATCCATAATATGGATCCGGTGGGACAGGAACACCGCCTCCTCGATGCTGTGGGTCACATGGATAACGGTCAGGGGACGGGGCCTTTCTTTCTGCAGGGAGAGGAGCCGATCTTGAAGGAGTTCCCGGGTCATGGCGTCCAGAGCGGAGAAGGGCTCGTCCAGCAGGAGCAGTTCCGGTTCCAGAATCAGAGCCCGTCCTATGGCCAGGCGCTGCCGTTCCCCCCCGGAGAGCTGCCCGGGAAAGCGGTCTCCCATACCGGACAGATCCAGTTCGTTCAGCATCGCCTCCACCAGGCGGGCTGTCTCTCGCTTTTCCGTTCTGCGCAGCTCCAGGCCCAGGGCCAGGTTCTCCCGGCAGTTTTTCCAGGGAAAGAGGCCGAATTCCTGCAGAATAATAGCCATATCCCGCCTTCCCGGGGCGGCCGGTTTCCCTGCAATGGTAACTACTCCCTGTCCGGGGGAGAGCAGTCCCGCCGTCAGGTAGAGCAGACTGGTCTTGCCGCAGCCCGACTTGCCGATGATGCCGTGAATTTCTCCCGCCTCAAAGGTGTAATCGAAATCGGAAAAGAGGGGTTCCCCCTTCCGGTAGGCCAGGGAGACCCGGTCAAAACGTACCATTACTCCTCCCGGGGTAGTCCCCGCCAGCGGGGAGCCCGCTCCTGGGGAATATCCAGCAGGTCCAGCAGGCGGGAAACGGTAGCCCGAACCATATCGTCCAGACTGCGGGGATTGTTGTAGAAGGCGGGA
>JAFGPQ010000276.1 GCA_016936115.1 Spirochaetales bacterium
CCTGGAGAATATGGCCTCCCGGGAACCGGAGGAACTTGCCCAGGCGGCGGGGGTCAGCCTGGAGACGGCCCGGACTCTCAAGGTGTTTCTGTTATCACGGACGGGGCGGGATTGAGGGGAGATCAATCGGGATTTTTCTGAATCTGAAGAATCTCTTTTACCCCATCCGCCCGGACATAAACCCAGACTAAAAGAATCTCCCTTTTCCGGTACCATTTCTCTCTGTATTCACAATACATCTGATAATTATATCCCGCTACTACCTGCATTTGAACCTCAAGGGGGAATGTCCCGGATAAATGGATATTCTCCTTTGTCAGCTCCGCTTTCAACCATTTATACAGGCCTGTTACTTCTGGATCCCTACTGTCTACACGCTGATAGGCACCGGTGGTTATAACTTTATGGCTCACATCCCGAGATGGGCTGTCTTCCCCGGAAGAGGATGAGAAACAGGATGAGAACAGAGTCATGATAAGCGCCAGTGACAAAAACACTTTTCCTGTGCGGATGCTCTTCAATTGTCCGGATCCTCCGGATTCCAGAGACTCTGCTCTTTATATCCGACAATTGTCTGGGCATGATCCGTTTCCATGGGGCCGCCTTCGTATGAGGAAACCACGTCTTGATCAGTAAATAGGGAATACAGTTCACTTGCTCCGATGGACGTACTAACGCAATAGCCCGCAGCCAGCAGCTGTTTCAGAAGGGAGATATCATCGTCTGTTTCCAAAATGAAATAGCCGTTCGGGCGGTCCCAATAGCTATTTCCGATTGCTCTGCCCCGGAATAGGGGAGCTTCCCTATATGCATCTTCAGTCGGCCAGGGATAGCTCTGATTCATATCATCTTCATCGCTATAGGGCATGAGCGCCCATGAGCTTCCCCCCACATCGATAATGAACCGTGAAGCGATATAAGCAGATGAACCGGTTTCTCCCCTGTTTATCTGATGATAAAGAAAATCGGGGCTGATGATTTTATCAAGTTCCGATCCCGGTTCTCCGGGATAGGATGAATAGTTCCAGGTTACCGATGATAGGTCCCAGTCATGTTCCCGGGCTTCCGTATATGTCTGGATATAGTATCCCATAGAGAACGCAGTACAGGATCCTTCCCGACCCTGATTTCCTATGGGGGGGAAATATTTCGATGCTGAATTATCTACCTGCTCCGGAAGAGTGCCGTAGGTAACTCCGCTGCTGAATGAACGCAGTTTCTCCATACTGGCCCATTCTTCCCGAGAAGGAGGACGTAAACCGGTTCCGAACCTTCCCTCAAAGATCCGGTTATAGTCTTTCGCCGGGTTATAAACCCCGATTAGAGCCATATCCCTGGTTCTCTCCGATGAATCGGGTGATTCCATAACCAGGGATAGTCCTTCCGGTGAAACCCTGGTTTGAGTCATTTCGGGGAATACTATCGACGAAAAGGCATCAGAATCCAGGGAAAACTGATATGTACCGTCCGTTCCTATGGTCCCAGTGGAGCCTACTGCCGTTTCTACAGGGGGTAATTCATAGTCACTATAATATTCAACGGTGAAGCTGTTCAGTGTTCCTGTTTCAGTCTGTCCTGTAGTATCCGCAATCAGAGAGAGAGGATAATCATACAGATCAGGCAGAAATTCCGTTATGTCCAGCGCCATATTCCCCACGGGGAAACTCTCCGAGCCGGAGTAGATATTTCCGGAATAATTTGACTGAAAGATTTTTTCTCTTACCGGATTATCCGGATCTCCCAGAACCAGCCGGATTACACAACCGTCCCTGCTCCCGTAGGTAACATTGAAAACAGCGAGTAGGGAAGGCTGGTAGACGTCGGTGAAATTGTTGAAATAGTAGAAAACGGGAAGACAAAGAGATTTAGCCGATTCGAAATCTATCCAGTAATGGCCGTCATGGACATTCTCCCAGGTAGAGCTTGAGTAGACGCCCCAGGAGTTTACAATCTTGAATGCTCCCGATGGCCCCGCATTGTCCCCGTTGGTAATGAAGAATTCATCCAGTGCATCTCCGGAGGAGACAGAACTGTTCCCGTTAATATCTGCTATACAGCCTACGTAATACATTCCCTCTTCAAGAGTGGAGGGAAGTGTCGCTCCCATATTCGAAATCCCCAGAGTCGTTTTCTCTCCCGGTTCCAGAGTTATTGTCTGGACCGCCGTGAAGAACTGAGTATCCGATGGTTCTATGTTATTATCTTCCGACAGGTAGAAGTTCATGGTCACTGTCTGATTCGTTATGGGGCTATCGCTTCTATTGCTGACAGCCATGAGAAGGGAAACCGTCCCGCCGGCAGTCCCTGCGTTTTCATCGCTGAACCATCCGGTTCCCAGGAAAATTTCATCCACAAAGAAATCCGCACTGTCTCCAATATAGTACTGGGCACTGGAAACGGATGATCTGTTTCCTGCCCTATCAATGCAGATTGCTGTTACGAGGGTATGGGAGTCAATGTCAATCGGCCCAGAATAGATCATGCTGCTTTCATCCGGGTTACCGCCGTCAATTCTGTAATGGATGGTACTGTAATCCTCGGCGGACAGGGTACAGCTGACAGCATCTGGATAATATCCCTCATCGGGAGAGAATACAGGTTCATCGGGAGCTAGCGGATCAATATAATAGTGAACGGAATTCAACTCGGAAATATTTCCCAATGAGTCAATGCATACAGCTTGAACGAAGGTATCCGCTGCGATATTGAAGGGAGCCGTATAGTGCAAAGCTGTCCCGTCCGGTGTCGAACCGTCGGTCGTATAATAGATCGAATTGCCCCCTTCTGCAGTCAGACTGCAGCTTAATGGGGCTGAATAGTATCCCCCTGCGGGTGTTATGGACGGACTTTCCGGCTTGTCTTTTGCTGTGATTACAGCCGTATCACTGGTCGTAGAAGCACTATCGGAAACATGTAATTCAATGATATATTCCCCCGGTTCAGATGGAATGAATGTGACTTGAACCTTATCATTCTGAAGTAATGTAACAGCGCTTCCAGGAGGCTGAGAAGTAAGGGTCCAGTTGTAGCTGAGTAAGTCTCCCTCCTTATCTGTGCTGGCAGAACCGTCAAGAGTCACTGTCGAATGGGTAGGTACAATTCTGTCCGGTCCTGCTTTTGCTACAGGAGGCGCATTTTGGGGGATAATAGGCTGCGTATCACCGGGAGGATCGTCCTGGAACAGATCATTCAATACATCACAACTCTGTATCGTGAGGAGTATGAGAAGGAAAATGACTAAATTCCTTTTCCATGATCCTTTATTTACTCTTGATTTCATAGGGCCTCCTGAATGGTTTTAAGTTATTTTGTTCAAATCCCGAATTTTAACAGGATATGGAAGGGCTGATTCACTAATTCCGATTCTCCCTGATCGCCTGTAGCCTCTCTTCTCTTTTTCTTGCCTTTTCTTTTTCAGAAAAAGATTCGGCCTGACAATTGTAGCTGAATCCCAGGGACGCATTGTAAAACTCCATATTTGGAGATAGGGTTACCTCTGCGTAGAAATAATACAGAGTCAAGCGGATACCGGCGGTGTAGTCTGTGAGAACCAGGTCATCAAAGTCACTATCCATGGCACCGGGAGTCCAGAACGAAATCTTATATCTTGTACAGATACCGGCGAAAGCAGTCAGATTCAGCAAATCGTTTATACACCATTTTCCGTAAACGGCCGGTGATGAGAAAAGATATCCGGCGATAATAATGCCGAAGTAGTTAAAACTGTATTCCAACCCCAGGGAGAAGGAATCGGTAAGGGATAGCCCGGCTCCTCCGTAAAGATCCAGAAAAGGAATAAAGTCTTCTTCTGAGAAAGAGATGCTGTTACAAGATAAACCGAACCCTGTGTGGTAATCCATTTCTTGTGAAAAGAGAGATAACGTGGAGGAGAAGGCTAGAAACAACAGAAATAAACTTTCCCTTATATAAACCATAGTATTCTATTGTATGGCTTTTTGATAAACAGGTATATACTACTTTAGTTGTATTTTTTAATGAAGAATCAGGGTTTAGGCGGCTCTCTTTTTCTTCTAAGGAAAGAGATGAGATCCATATCCGTCTTTGTCACATGGCCGTAGATCACATCATTCCAGAGATAGGAGATGAACACGTCGGAAGACAGTCTGTTCTCCCTGACAGCCGCTTCAAGCCAGACCGCTTTCTTCAGGAGATTCTCATGGATCTTTTTATGCTCTTCCCTGTTCGCATAACCGGATTGGCGCATCACTTCCTCTTCATCGTCAAAATGTTCCACCATGTCTTCGAGAATCCTGTCGATATCGTTCAGCAGTTCTTCCCTTTCATGGCTCCGGAAGTCTTTTGAGAGCATGAGTTTTCCATATTCGAAAAAGGCCCGGTGCTGTCCGTCAATAGTCTCGTCTCCCGTTTCCAGAATGGGCATCCAGTCTATGCTGTCCGTTTCCCTGACAGATATGTCTTCTATAGCGGAAATAACCCTGTTTCGGCCCTGTTCCTTGGCATCGTACAGGGCTATATCGGTCCGGGAGTACCAGAGTTCAAAGGATTCCCCCCGGCTCCGCTGGGACACGCCGATGCTGACAGTCAGCTTACCCGCCACTTCGAAGTTGTAATTCTCTATGGATGATCGGATTCTTTCGGCGATAGTCAACGCCTGCTCTATTTCCGTTTCCAACAGGAGAACCACAAATTCCTCGCCCCCCATCCTTACAGGCAGGTCCGAATCGCGGAGAGCCCTTTTCACCAGCTCGGCTATGCTTGTCAAAACGCTGTCCCCGACGGGATGCCCGAAATTGTCGTTCACTCTTTTGAAATGATCCAGGTCAAGGAGCAAAATGGAGATATCATGTCCCTGTCTGTCCGCATGATTAATTGTTCTGTAGACAACGGAATTGAGATACTTTCTGTTGTACAGACCGGTCAGTTCATCGGTCATTGCCAGTTTCTCTATTCTTTCCTGACTTTCTTTGATTTCGTCGATGGACCGGGAGATAAACCTCTGCATGGGTCTGAAGATAAGAAAAATATTAAGCCCCACCAGGAGAAAGGCAAAAAACAGCATTATAAAAATCATATTACGGAACTGGTAAATACTCCTTTCAGCCTGATATTCAAGGAGATTGACCATATTATCCATCCCGTTCAGATAGCCCTTTTCCATGGCTATAATAGTGTTCAGATATGGCCTCAGGGCCTCCCTGTTGAATCCCGGATCTGCTGTAAGGGAAAGTATCTCCGAAGCGGCTTCGGCTATTCTCTGATGATAATTGGCTATGCCGTTATAGGCTTCTACCACATCCGGTGTGAAGAGAGACTGATTTGTCGAATTCAGTCTGAATTCACCCATCTGCCGGTGAACGGTTGCCCACAGATCGAGGGTTGTGGTGAGTTCCATCCTATATCGTTCGGAAATCTCTCCCGTTTCAGACAGGTAGATGGCAAAGGCGCATTTATTGATATTCTGACTGAGCATTCTCTGGCGGCTCGCCGCATTGATTCCCTGGGTATGGTTCATATTATCGCTAATCGCCAGAATTATTATCACACAGCAGGCCAGCATGAAGAGTATGAGTAAACCCATTGCCAGCAGGTAGGCCTTCCTCATGCGGTTAATAATGGTGGTGTCCCTGATTTCAGCCATGCCGTTTCTTTCTGTAAATCATGATATTACTAATTGTAGGAGGGAAAGGGGGATGTGTAAATCCCAGAGAATCTCATTTATCCTATTTCTCGAAGTAGTCGATAAAATCACCGATTCCCCTGGCCAGGGCCCGGGCGTATTCGTCAAGAAACTCCTCATTCTGGAGCAGAGCCACGTCTTCATCGTTGGATACAAAGGCCAGCTCCGCCAGGGCAGACACCATATTCCGGTTTCTCAGGACGTACCAGAGCTCTCTTTTCAGTCCCCGGCTGGGGAAGCTTTCCGGGAAAGAGCCGTCTATGCTGCTTTGTAGAAATCGGGCGAAGTTGTAGCATTCCCGGGTGAAAACCCCCCCCCACAGAGTATTCAGGACCTGGCTGACTTCGTCGGTTTTCTCTTCAACCAGCTCCCGTTCCACATTATCCGGCAGGTACCAGACCTCGAAGCCCCGGGCCTGTTTGTTCAGGGAGGCGTTTGAGTGCAGGGAGAGAAATATCATCCCCTCCTGGGGGGAGAACTCATAGGATTCGGCTATGGCCACCCGGTCCTTGAGGGTGGGGAAGACATCGTCTCGCCGGGTCAGGGCAATGGTTTTATCGGGGTATTTTTCTTTTAACAGGGCTTCCAGGCGCAGGGCCATATCCAGATTGACGTTCTTCTCTTTGATATAGATCTCCTGCCCGTC
>JAFGPQ010000277.1 GCA_016936115.1 Spirochaetales bacterium
AGCAGTAGCTGACGTTGCCCATGTCGGGCTTGAGCAGTCCGAGGTAGGTGTAGATCGGACGGTCCGAGCAGTTCGTGGCCACGTTGTAGTTCTGGTAGCAGTTGCGGGGGTTCACCATGATCGCCTGGTTCAGGTCGTTGATATCGATATAGGTGCGGATTTCCTTGCGGGGATACTCCTTCGTCCCGTAGGAGAGGGCGAAAAGCTGAACCTTCTCCCCGGCCACGAGCTTCTCGATGACATGGCCCCCGCCGAAGCGGAAATCTCCGGGATAGTACATATTTGCCGGGTCGTTGTGCCGCAGTTCCGTGGCCCCCAGAAACACATCTACCGCGGCCACGCCGGAGTAGCAGAGCACGTCGTCCAGCCAGGCTTCGGTGATGCGGATTTTCGGTTTCGTCTGGCCGAAATTCAGAAAACAGCCGGAGGAACACATGGGTCCGAAGGTGGCGGTGGTGACCACGTCCACCTCTTTCGCGGCCTTCTCAAGGCCCTTCTCTTCCACATAATCGATAATCTCTTCGGCGGTAAGCACCACAGCTTTGCCCGAGGCTATCTTCTCATTAATTTCGGCGATGGTTTTCATATCCGATCATGTTAGGAGAAATGGGGGGAAAGATCAAGTATAACCCCTGTCCGCCGGAGTTGCAAAACAAGCTCCCATCGTTTAAACTGACCCCATGAAATCAGCATTCGTCGCCATTGTCGGCAGACCCTCCGCAGGAAAGTCCACCCTCTTGAACGCCCTTTGCGGCGAAAAGGTATCCATCACCTCCCCCGTTCCCCAGACCACCCGTAACAAGGTGCGGGGCATTCTGAATGCCGATGAGGGGCAGCTCGTCTTCATCGATACGCCGGGCTACCATAATTCGGAGAGGAAATTCAATCAGGTCCTGACCGATATCGTCTACTCCGCCCTGGAGGAGTCGGAGGTTCTTCTCTACGTGGTGGACGCCACCCGCCCCCTGGGCAAGGAGGAGGAGGAGATCATCGCCCTTCTGCACAAGGAGCAGAAGCCGGTGGTTCTGGCCCTGAACAAATGCGACGCCCCCGATGAGAGACGGAACGAACTCAGGGCTTTTTTGAGACTGAATGCCAAAGTCGAAAAGATCTACGAGATATCCGCCCAGGAGAAAACAGGCCTGGACGAACTGCATAAGGCCCTGCTGGAGGCGGCGCCCGAGGGTCCCCCCATGTATCCCGAGGGATACTATACGGACCAGACCCCGGAATTCCGTATCGCCGAAGTGATTCGGGAGAAGGCGATCGCCCGGACCAGTGAGGAGATTCCCCACTGCCTCTATGTGGAGATGTCCGATATGGAGTGGCGCCGGGACGGGAAGGAGCTCTGGGTCAGAGCTTTTCTGACCGTGGAGAGGGAAAGCCAGAAGGGCATCGTCATAGGCAAGGGGGGACAGGTCATCAAGGCTATTCGCATTGACTCCCTGAAGGAGCTGAAAAAGCTCTTCGACTACAAAATCAGCCTGGACCTGCGGGTCAAGGTCAACCCCAAGTGGCGCAAGAAGGATTATCTCATCAAGGGGATGTTCAGCTAGACCCCTAAAAGGGGACGGAGAGGCGAAAGCTGATGCTCCGTCCGTCCCGGGGATGGGGGAACTCCAGATAGGCGCTGTGCAGCATCAGCCGGGGGTATTCCCCTGTAGTTCCTTCCCCGTAGAGGGGATCCCCCGCGATGGGGGCGTCCAGTTCCCGGGAATGAAGCCGCAGCTGATGGGTGCGCCCGGTCAGGGGAAAGAACCGGACCCGGGTGATTGCCCGGTCTCCCCTCTGAATGACATCCTTCACGTCCCATTCGGTAATACCCCGTTTACCCCTTTCCTCATCGATGATCTGCCAGGGACGGTTGTCAGGGTCAAGCCGCTGCTTATACTCGCTACTGCCCTTTTCCGAGGGCAGAGTCCCCAGAAGAAGGGCTTCGTACTCCTTGACCACCCGTTTTTCCTCGAACTGCCTTCCCAGAAAACGGCGGGTCTCCCCGTCCCGGGCATAGACCATGAGCCCCGAGGTTCCCTGATCCAGGCGGTGGACCGTAAAGACCGATTCGTAATCCCTTTCCAGACGTGACAGGAGACAGTCCTGTTTCTCCGGTCCTTTCCCCGGAACGGAGAGCAGCCCGGAGGGTTTATCCGCGATAAGGAAGAGGCCATCCTCGTAAAGCACATAGGGATTATCAGGCACGTTCGATTTCACCGAAAAGACCCGATTCGTACTGGCCGTAGGATTCCCGATAGCGGCCTATAGTCCGGGGCAGGCAGGCCAGGATATCCGAGGCGATCACCCCGTCGGGGCTCCCCTCTCTCCCGGCGGCTTCCCCGGCCATGCCGTGCAGGTAAACCGCCGTCCGAAGCCCTTCGGATCCTGTTAATCCCATTCCGATCATAGAGGCCAGGATTCCCCCCAGGATGTCCCCGGAACCGGCGGTGGCCAGGGAACTGTCACCGGAAAGGTTCATGTATATCTCGTCTCCGGGCGCCGTGATCAGGGAATGGGCCCCCTTGAGAACCACAACAGCCCTGTAACGGTCGGCCAGCTCCCTTACCGCTCCCGGACGGTCTTCCTCGATGGTTTTCACATCGGTCCCCAGCAAACGGGCCGCCTCCCCCGGATGGGGCGTCATGTAAACAGTCCTGTCCCGGGTCAGATCCTCCCGGCCCGCCACATGGGTCAGGCCGTCCCCGTCCAGGATCAGGGGCATGTCCAGCTCCTGCACCAGGGTCCGAACCAGTTTCCCCGTCTCTTCGTGCAGGCCCAGTCCGGGCCCCATCAGAAGAACGGCCTTTCCCCGGGACAGATCCCTCAGAGGAGGAAGGTCCCCGGTTCCCAGAAAAGTTCCGTCCCCTACTCCCAGGGGGTGGAGAACCGCCTCGGGCAGGCCCAGGGCCAGGGACAGATGGATAGACCGGGGAACGGCGGCATGAACGAATCCTCCCCCGCTCCGGAAAAAGCCTTCCGCCGCAAACCGGGGCGCCCCGCCGTAGAAAGAGGAACCCCCTATGATGAGCAGCCGCCCGGAGGACGTTTTGTGCCGGGAGGGGGATCGTTCCGGCAGGGGCAGGGGCCGGTTAAGGCGAAAGAGAGATTGGGTCTTCTCGAGAAGATGATCGGGAATACCAAGGGTGTCGTAATGCAGGAATCCCCCCATCGACCGGCCGGGATAGAGAAGATCGCCCCCCTTGGGCAGACCGAAAATGACCGTATGATCCGCTTTTACCGAGGTGCCTTCAATCAGACCGGTCAGACCGTTAACGCCGGAGGGGATGTCCAGACTCACCACGGGAAGGGGCAGTTCGTTGATCCGGTCTACCAGAACGGCGCCGGTTCCCTCCACCGGCCGGTTGAGACCGGTACCCCAGAGACCGTCCACGAGAAGGGAGAAAGCTGCCCCATCGGAATTAAGGAAGTCGTCACCGGACAGTTCAGGGATACCCGCCCGGCGGCAGGCTTTCAGATGATCCGCTCCTAGAGTCCCCTCTGCGGGCTCCCCCAGGGGCAGACAGATTGTTACGTCATGATGAAGCAGACAGGCCAGAGCCAGTCCGTCGCCGCCGTTGTTGCCCCGTCCGCAGAGAATGAGAATGATTTTCCCCTGTGAGGGATAGTTTTTTCTGATTACCCGATAGGCGGCGGAGGCGGCCCGGTCCATCAGAAGGGAGGGAGAATGGCCTTCCCTTTCGGCAGCCCCCTCCAGAATCCTCATTCCGGAAGGGGAAAGGACGTTCACTCCTCCAGGCCGGCGTATACGAAGATTTCCGACAGAACCCACAGAAAGTTTCCGTTCTCCGTAGGAATAAGGAACCGGGCGGAGTCCACATTCGTATCGTCTTCGCCGACCAGTGTGATCATTTCCACGGAAAGAACGGGATATTTTTTACCCTTTTTGAAGTTACGGGCAATATTCTTATATTCCGGAGCCAGATAGGGGAAAAACTCCTTAAGCCTCTCCTCGTTATTCTCTCTGATTGTCACATAGAAGATGGATCTATCCATATTACACTCCTTCGTTCGTACTTAATTATTACCTTTTTCTCTGAAAAAAAGCAAATACTTTTTCACCGTTTCCGCTTGCCCCTTATTATTGACTCTCTTTCCATAATCGGTATACTGATATTATGACACCGGATGATTTATCTCAGGAGCTGGACCCGGACATAGCAAGTCTTTTAGATGACAGTTTGTCTCCCAATAGTGATGTGCCCGACTTTGCGGCGCTCATGGGGCAGCAGGAAGCGTCGAAGGTTCCTGTCGGCGAGGATATGGTCTTCAAGGAAGAGTTCGAGCCGATAAAGGCTTTTGAACAGCCGCCGCAGAAGTACTTCTACAATCCGAACTATTACAAGATTGCCCTGGCCGGCGAAGGTGAGGCGGCGGAACTGCTTCACAAGAATATCGCCGCCTACCTCAACGCCTCGGAACCCCAGGAGAAGACCACATTCCGCATGAGGCTGATCACCAACTACTGGAATTACCTGCGTACCATGGCGAAGCGGGTGGGTACCGAGCTTAATCTGCCCAAAAAGCTGACCCTGCGCTACGGGGCTCTCATCCCCACCACCACCTCTCCGGAACAGCGGGACATGCTCTCCCGCATCATTATTAACAGCCCGATTACCGAACCGATCCACTATCAGGACGAATGGCTTCTGAAAGTGGGCATGAAAGAGGTTAATCCCCTGGCCACCGATGAGGTTCAGATATCCCAGCTCTCCTCGGAGCAAAAACTCAAAAAGCAGATGGAGAAGGCCAAGGGCTCCCACTCCACGAACGTTATGTTCATTCAGAAGCTTCAGGAGCAGAGAAAGCAGAAGGAAGTCACCGTGGAAGGCCGGGTCAAGCAGCTTCTGCAGCACCGCACCCATACCATTTTTACGGAATTGGAAGCCCCCTATACGGAGGCCCAGAGAAGCTACCTGAACCAGATGATGGAACTGCTCCGGGATCTGAGCAAGCTGGACAAGGAAATCAGCCTGAACTATACAAAGCTGAACGATTCTTCCAAGGATCTGGAGATTCTTAAGAGAAAAATCGATACCTTCGGGGGTGCGGACAGCATAGACAGCAATATCCTGGCTCCCGAAGTGGACAGTCTGCGCCAGGCCCATAAGCTCTGCGTAGGACGCCAGGGGAACCATTTCCCCTTTCTTATGAAGAATTACTTTTACTCCAGCCTGCAGTTCGTGGGCACCAAGGAGAATGTGCTCTCCATCATGGCGGACGTGGAAGCCCTGGACCCGGGCATTTTCCGCCGGGTTTTCCGCCAGCAGAACAACCGCATCGTCCCCCACGTGATACTGATACCCTGCTTCGGCGACAAGGGGATCTGCTGGGAACCCTTCGAGAAGTACAACAAGGCCACCAGCCGGGGCCGCATAGTGGTCCCCATGTTCCCCAAGGACTTAAAAATAGCCGTCATCTACGCCCTGGCCGCCCTGAGATGGGAAGTGGCCAAGGAGAAGGCCTCCCATTACTGGATGGAGGAGGGTCTGACCGGCTACTACTACCAATGGTTCACGGACAACAAGATGAAGGGGGATGTGAAAATCCGCTTTCAGGATGACTACTTTCTGTGGATAACCAAGGAGAGCGAGGCTATGCAGAAGCTGGACCGGGAAGTCCGGGAGATTTTCTGGCGTTACATTCCCTTTTCCCAGGAGCTGAAGAACAACCTCAAGAACAGAGGATTCGTGTACAGCGAACTGAACAAGAAGGATCTGAACCGCTCCCTTTCCGACGGCTACTGATCCCGTTCCTCCTGCTTCTTCACCTGCTCTTCCACCCGGCGTCTTGTCTCCGCTCCCAGCTCTTTCACCGAATTCCCGAAATCCCAGGGGATGGGATCCAGAACGGTGATTTTCATAGGGTAAATCCGGCGAAAAACAATATCCTTCGTAAAGACATCCTCCGTCCCGGTAACCGTGACAGGTATCACGTCGCATTGGGCTTTTCGGGCCATGAGAAAGGCCCCGTCCCGGAATTTACCCACGCTGTGACCGTCCCTTGAGCGGGTGCCTTCGGGAAAAATCATCAGGGAACTTCCCCGCGTCAGGTGGCGCTCCCCGTCCTTTAACATTTTCAACTGACTCGAAGGCTTATTTCTGTCCAGGTAAACATAGCGGTTGAGATACATGTTCCATCCCAGAAAGGGAACCCGGAAGATCTCCTTCTTTGAGACCCATTTGTAGTGAAAGAAAAGCCTGTAGAGAATTACGATATCCATGATCGATCGGTGATTGGAACAGATGACGTAGGTGTGCCCTTTCTCAAGTTTCTCCCGACCCTCGATCTCAAGTGTCAGGAAAGGATTGAACCAGGTATAGAGGGCGGACCAAAAACAGGCAAACCGGTGAAGCACAACTCCCCTGGGATCAAAGGGCCGGGTCAGCAACCAGATGACCAGGGAGATGAAGAAATTGACCACCATGGTCAGGATGAAGAAAAACCAGAAAATGACCGTTCCCGCATAGTAAAAAAACATGAAGCAAATTGTATCTTTTTAGGGAATCTTTTACAATGACCTCCATGATTTCAAAGGATTCGGGGACAACGCCCCTGAGGCTGATTATCCTGTCCCTGGGGGAGATTCTGGGGGTCAGTTCGGTCTATTTTATCAAGAGTTCCACCCTGGATCCCATCCTCCTGGCAAGCTTCCGCCTTCTCACGGCGGCTCTCTTTCTCTTCCCCCTCTTTCTGAGGGAATTGAAATCCACTCCGGAACCCTTTACACTGAAAGAGCTGTTGATGCCGGGAATCCCCGGAATTCTCCTTTCCCTTCACTTCATGACCTGGATTACGGGAGCCCGGCTGATCCCCAGCGCCCACTCCACTCTCATAGTGAACCTGACCCCTGCGTTGACTCCTCTTTTCCTGCTGATCCTGACGGGAGAAAGGCTCAGAAAACAGGAAGGTCTGGGGAGTATCATTGTTCTCTCGGGTAGTTTTCTCATGGTCCGAAACGATTTCCATCTGGATCCGGTCTATTTCAAAGGGGATATCCTCTGCCTCATTTCCATGATCACACTGGCATCCTATCTCGTTTTTTCTAAAAGATTTATGAAAGGATTATGGACCTATCTCTTCCCCCTCTACCTGATCGGGGGACTTATCTGCTTTCTCTTTGCCCTGACCCGGATCAATCCCTTTGCGGTCGTCCCCACAAGGGGAGACATCATCGCCGTATTCGGACTGGGGATTGTCTGTACCATCGGAGGCCACTCCATCATGAACTGGGCCATGAAGAAAATGAGGGGACAACTGGTTTCCCTCTTTAATACGACCCAGTTCCTTTTTGCGGGAATCATGGGATATTTTATTTTCCGGGAAGTGCCCAGGGGTAACTTTCTCCTGGCCAGCGCTGTGATCATAGCCGGGCTGATAATTTCGGTCCTTACCCCCGACGGGCTTCGTAGAGCAGAATCCCCGTAGCCACGGAGACGTTCAGAGAGTCCACATGGCCTGCCATGGGAATGGATATAACCCCGTCGCAGGATTCCTTGACGATGCGTGACATGCCGGCCCCTTCGCTTCCCATCACAAGAGCGACCGATCCTTTAAGATTCAGATCACGGGCGGGAGTCCCTCCCATATCGGCGCCATAGATCCAGAAGCCCCCCCCCTTGAGTTCCTCCAGGACCCTCTTCAGGTTGCTCACGGTCAGCAGGGGCACCCATTCCAGGGCTCCCGCCGATGTCCTAGCCACCGTATCCGATTCCCCGGCGGAGCGCCGGCTGGGTATAATGACAAGATCAACGGCGAACTGATCCGCCGAGCGCAATATGGCTCCCAGATTATGGGGATCGGTAATCCCGTCAAGAATCAGTACGAGGGGGTTCTCCCTCTTGCTCATTCTCAAATCATCAAGGAATGCGGATAGGGAGGGAAAGCGGTCCTTCCATTTTTCTTCGCTGCCCCGGGACTCCTCGGGAAGGAAAGCGAATCCCCTGTGTTTGTCCTTACCCGCTTTTTTATCAAGGAACTCCTTCTTCACGTGCTTGATGGGGATCCCCGCCTTGTGGCACGCCCGGATCAGCTCCTCCGCCCGGGGACTCTTCTTGCTGATGAGCAACTGCCCCCTGGCTCCCTTAATGAGAAGTTCCTCTATTCCATGAAATCCGGTAATGTATTCCATAAGCCCTCCCGCCTTATCGCACGGGTTACCCCTTGCCTGAAAGAAAACCATAAACTATATTTAAAAGCATGACAAGAGAACTATTGAAAGAGATGCCCAAGGGGGAATTCCATCTGCATCTGGAGGGATCTCTCCCCTACTCCTTTTTAAGGGAACTGGATCCGGTTAAATTCGCCGAACTGCCTCCCTTCTGGAACAGGGATTACCGTTTCGCCACTTTTCCCGATTTCGACAGGGAGCTGCTGGCCATGACCGGATTATGGTTCACTTCCCCCGAACGGTACCACAAGGCGGCGAAGGCCGTATTCGACGATGCCCGGGAACAGGGAGTTCTGTACCTGGAAACCAGTATCGCTTCGGGCTGCCTGGAGTTCGGCGGACTGGATATATTCGAGGTGTGCGCCGCGGTGAAATCCGCCGTCCCCGAGGGGATGACAGTCAAACTCTTCATGGGGATACATCACAGCGGCTATAATGAAAACTACGGCAAAGCCCTTGAGGAGAGTCTGACCTGTCCGAATCTGGACGGTTATGACATACACGGAAACGAACCGGATTACCTGGGAGACTGGGCGGCGGATTTCTATATGCGGGCCCGGGAGGCGGGTAAGTTCACCAAGTGCCACGCGGGAGAGTTCATGGGCCCCGAATTCATAGAAAGGGCCGTGAGCGAACTGGGCGTAACCCGGATAGAACACGGGGTCAGAGCCGTAGAGAGCGGGGAGACCATGAAGTTTCTGGCGGACGGAAAGGTCGTCCTCGATGTCTGCCCCGTGAGCAATATCAAACTGAAGGTGGTTTCCTCCTTTAAGGAACATCCTCTGAAAAAGCTGATGGCCGCAGGCATCATCTGTACGGTGAATCGGGACGATCCCCTCATTTTCGGGAGTACTCTGGAAGAGGAGTATCACCTGGTGCAGGAAGAGATGGGCCTGACCGATAAAGAAATTATCGATCTGGTGAGGAACGGCTTCCGTATTGCCCTGGTGAGCGAGGAGCAGCGCCGGGCCTATCTGAAGGAACTGGACCTCTTTCTTGAGAAAAATTCATTGAACTGATTAAGGATAAAGGTAATGAAAATAATATCCTGGAATGTAAACGGAATACGGGCTGCAGAAAAGAAGGGGCTGTTCCCCTGGATGGAAGAGAGCGGCGCCGATATCATATGCCTGCAGGAGACAAAGGCCCAGCCGGAGCAGCTTGACGAAAAGTTCACACCTACGGGCTGGCATGTGACCTGGGCTTCGGCTGAGAAAAAGGGCTACAGCGGCACGGTTATCTACTCACGGGTGGAGCCGGAAGAAACCTCCCTGCTGGGGGAAGCGGATTTTGACAGGGAGGGGCGCACCCTTATCCAAAAGATCGGAAATACCCACCTTATCAACTGTTATTTTCCCAATTCTCAGGCCGAAGGGGCCCGTCTGGACTATAAACTCGCCTTCAATCAGGCGGTCCATGAAAAAGCGGACGCCCTGGTCGCTTCGGGGGAAAACGTCATCATCTGCGGCGATTTCAACGTGGCCCACAAACCGATAGATCTGGCCAATCCCAAGAGTAATGAGAAAAATCCCGGTTATCTGCCCGAAGAGCGGGACTGGATGGAGCAGTTCCTGAATTCCGGATACAAGGATACCTTTCGCATGTTCCATCCAGAACCGGATCAGTACAGCTGGTGGTCCTACCGGATGAACGCCCGTGTCAGGAATATCGGGTGGCGTATTGACTATTTCTGCGTCAACGACGGCTTAAGCCCCAGTGTTCAGGACGCTCTGATCTACCAGGAAGTCATGGGCAGCGATCACTGCCCCGTGGTTCTGTCGGTGGATATCTAAGTCTCCGGTCAACAGAAGGAATCGAGCCAGGTTTTCATGAGAGGGGCGGCATCTTCGGCCAGGGCATCATAGGCGATACGGGGATGATGGGTCTGATCTTCGAGGAAAAATTCGGAAATCAGTTCCCCATCCCTGAAAAAGACACGGTCCGTATCATAGAAATAGTCTTCCCTGTCCAGGCTTCCCCTGAAAAACCGGTTGACCCGTTCCACCTTATCCCAGATCGCTCTCTTACCGGGAGCCTTAATGATGGAGAAATAGGCGAATTTTATCTCCCCGTCATAAAGGCGGATGGTTTCTCTTATTGTTACAAGATTGGCTTTTGTCACTTCCTCTTCGAGTGAGAACATATCGTTACTGCCCACATAACAAACAACAGCCTTCGGTTTTTCTCTCGCGAGGAGAGGAATCAGGACAGCCTTCTGCCAGTCGGAGGTGGTTGTTCCCCCTACCGCCAGATTGCGTACGTCCCTGCCGGAAAAGGCCAGACGGAAATTATACCACTGTTCGAATATCGAACTGCCTATCAGGATTATTTCCGCCATGCCCTTCTTCCCTCAGCTCTGGGATTCTTTGAGGAGATTGAGGGCCGATCCGGATCGGAACCATCTGATCTGTTCCTCATTATAGGTATGAATCACAGGAAATGACTCCCGGGAACCGTCTTCATGGCAGAGAGTCACAGTCAAAGCCTTTCCGGGCTTAATCCCGGTTAATCCGGAAAGGGAGATTTTATCGTCCTCCCGGATCAGTTCATAATCGGCGGGGTTTTCAAAGGTCAGAGCCAGGACACCCTGTTTCTTCAGATTGGTCTCATGTATACGGGCAAAGCTCTTTGCGATTACCGCTGCACAACCGAGGAAACGAGGACTCATGGCCGCATGCTCCCGGCTGCTGCCCTCGCCGTAATTCTCATCGCCCACGATAATCCAGCGAAGCCCCTTGGCTTTGTAATCCCGGGCAATATCGGGAAAACTGATTTCCTTCTCACCGGAAAGCAGATTCT
This sequence comes from Spirochaetales bacterium, assembly GCA_016936115.1. Lineage (GTDB taxonomy): Bacteria > Spirochaetota > Spirochaetia > DSM-2461 > DSM-2461 > SZUA-368. Next base: position 10,982 of record JAFGPQ010000277.1, read on the forward strand.
TTCCTTTTCCCGAATCCCCGGTAAAGGCATTGACCGCACCGCTGAGCATATTCTGGGAGATATTATCCAGATGTCCCCGATAGCGCAGCCAGGCGCCGGCGGGACTGATATGGTCGGTGGTGCATTTTCCCTTCGCCTTACAGAGAAGCGGCATCTCGGTAAAATCTTTTCCATCCCAGGGAGCGAAGGGAGTCAGCAGCTGCAGTCTGTCCGAGCTCTCATTGACCTTAATGGAAACGGCGGCTCCTTCGGGTGCCTGATACCCCTCACCCAGTCCGAGGAAATCTTTCTGGGGAAGTTCATCTCCCTGGGGAAGGGGGAAACGGAATTCTTCTCCGTTCTCCAAGGTCAGACTGTCCGTATAGGGATTGAAATCCAGCCTGCCGGTGATGCCCATGAGGGTAACCATCTCGGGACTGGAGATAAAGGAGAGGGTCTCCGGGTTGCCGTCGTTCCTGGCTCTGAAATTCCGGTTGAAGCTGTTGACGATGGTGTTTCTGGTGCCCTTTTCCACATCTTCTCTCTGCCATTGGCCGATGCAGGGACCGCAGGAGTTTGACAGGATGACAGCTCCCCCCTTCTCCAGAATTTCCATCTGTCCGTCTCTCTTAATCGTTTCCTTAACGAGCAGGGAGCCGGGAGAGATCATAAGGGGCAGTGCCGGTTTGATACCCTTATCCAGGGCTTTTTTCATTAGGGAGGCGGCCCGGTCAATATCCTCGTAGGAGGAGTTGGTACAGCTGCCGATCAGAGCTGCCGTAATATTCACAGGCCAGTCTTCCCTTGCTGCCTTTTCTTTGATCTGAGATAGGGGTGTAACCGCATCGGGGGAGTGGGGACCGGTGATTTGAGGCTCCAGTTCGCTCAGATTGATCTCGATTACCTTATCGTAGTATTTATCGGGGGTCTGGTACACCTCTTCATCGGCGGCAAGAAGATCCCCATGGGAATCGGCCAGACCGGCGATTTCATTCCTTGCCGTCTTTTTCAGATAATCCTGCATTTTTCCATCATAGGGGAACAGAGAACAGGTAGCACCCAGCTCGGCACCCATATTGGTGATGGTCCCCTTACCGGTACAGCTGATGGAAGAACTGCCTTCGCCGAAGTATTCTATAATCCTGTTCGTTCCGCCCTTAACCGTAAGGATTTCCAGTAGCTTTAAAATCACATCCTTGGGAGACGTCCAGCCTTGCATCTTTCCGGTTAGCTTCACTCCGATAATCTCCGGATTCTTGACCTCCCAGGGGAGACCGGCCATCACATCGGAGGCATCCGCACCGCCCACACCGCTGGCAATCATGCCTAATCCTCCCGCATTAGGCGTATGGGAGTCGGTCCCGATCATCATCCCTCCGGGGAAGGCGTAATTCTCCAGAACAATCTGATGGATAATTCCGGCACCGGGCTCCCAGAAGCCGATATTATAATGACTGGCGGCGGAGGAGAGAAAGTCGTATACCTCCCGGTTCTCTTCCTTAGCCCTCTCCAGGTCTTCCTGATTTCCGTGATAGGCCCTAATCAGATGGTCACAGTGGACCGTGGCGGGCACGGCGGATTCCTTTTTACCGGCCAGCATGAACTGGAGCAGAGCCATCTGGGCTGTGGCATCCTGCATGGCGACCCTATCGGGGAAAAGAAGAAGAAAGCTCTTTCCCCTGGTCAGATCCTGGGCTTCGGGATCCTGGAGATGACCGTAAAGAATCTTCTCTGCCAGGGTTAGGGGTCGATTGACTCTCTTTCGGATGATCTTCAGGTTTTTTCGAATCCGATTATAAGCGTCCGATACAAGATCGGCAGTAGTTGCAACTTCTTTCATATTATTTCTCTTTATAGGGCAGATTTTGTATAAATATACCAATTTGAAAGAAATCTGTCTTAGAAATTGACAGGAAAAATGAAAAAAACCTGAAAGTAGTACCCCGGGAAACTCCCGGGGAGTTATTCTATGGGACCAGATCCACCTTATAACTTTGTATAAGGTAGGTTTTATCTGTTTCGGGATTGGTAATTTCACGGATGTAACCCAATTCATCCTGGATGGAATTTCCGCTCAGTGCCCAGAATGAGCCGTAAGTCCAGACCTGGCTCCCGGTCCAGCTGTCATCATTACCATCACTATCTGAATCGGAACCCCCAGTCAAAAGGATAAGAGTATCCGCACTGATTCCTCCAGCCAACTCAATATCCAGGTAGGTGGAATAGGGCTGACTGTAGGTAAAATAGCCATATTGTTTTGCTCCGGAAAAAATAGCGAGATCCGGAATAGCTGTAGAACCATTATTTGCGGTAGGGCTTCCGATTACCGTATCATTAGCCAGGTTTATCACCATCTCGCTTGAAGGTTGGTATACATTTTCGTCATCCGAGTTCGTAGTATAACACTTAATGGTGTCACCTGTGCGTTCTACTTTGACTCGCGTGTTCTGAGAACCCCATCCTCCCGTTTCACTATCAACGCTTATGTCTGTCAAAACAGTTTGTATATTCCCATCGTAATAGGCGATTCGCCAACCATTTCCAGGAGAGTTGCCCCCTTGTGTCCGATGTGCTACAAGATACTTATTCGTGCTGTTAGCTCTTACAAAAGCTATGATTAGGCCGATGGAATCATCGTCACTGTTCGGAGAAAACAAAGTAGCCTCAAAGGTATAGTTTTCAAGAGCATCTACCTCAGGACGGACGAAACCTTCGGGAGGAGAGACATTATCCGGTTGAACGACACGGGGATCACGCACACCGTCTCCACCAACATAGTCCGTTTTATATACCCAGGAATTAGCCGAACCAGAGTAAGGAGCAGAAGTATAGTAATTAGTCCCGCAGGCACGGGGCCAGCTGTTGAACACATCTTCCATCGTAGCTGGGGTAGAACTGTTCTTTTTGGCATTGAATTCATCTTCGTTGTCAAAGACAAAGCCATCCACAACCGAAGCCAGGGGTGTAACATTCAGATAGACCGTTCCTGTGGCATAGGTATTTTGCGCATCCCTTATCCTGTAGTTAAACTGGGCTGTTCCGTAGGCGAGCCCGGTTTATATTATCGTCAGATTCGAACCGTTAGATGATACGGTGCAACCCACTTCACTTCCTGAATAGGCAGTACCGCTGATTTCTGCGGTATAAGTGAATGAGGCTGGTTCTTCGGCAAGAGTCGCCGTGAATGTAATACTGGAACCGTTCAAAATAACAGAACCGTTCTATGCATTTCCTACTTCGGTAATGACGATAGGATCTGAATTAAGAAAATTCACATCATTTTCCAGAAGATTGGCAGCAGGGATTTTTGTGTCCTTGCCAGCATAGTAGTTCCACTGTGTATTCCGCAAAACATCGCCGGTGAACAGGATTTCAACGGAAGAATCATCAGAAACACTCGCACCACCACCCAAACTCGTTGGTTGTGTGCAAACTAGAAATATAAAGAATGAGATCACGGCCAATAAGTTTCAAATGTTTCTACTTCTCACAGTATCCTCCCTGACAATTTTGTGATGTAAGCGCCAATATCACCCCATCTTGACTATTTCTGGATATTCCAGGGAAGAAGCGTCTCCAGAGCGGTCGGATCATCCCGATCCAT
>JAFGPQ010000278.1 GCA_016936115.1 Spirochaetales bacterium
AACTGACATGGAGGAAAAATCAGCCACGATCAATGAAAAAGATCTGCGGACAGCAGATTCCCCTAGTGCTTCTCTTGGGACATTGCCTTAATAGGAAGAATGACAAAGGGAGCGGAAATTAACAAATGTTAAGGACTAATCATTGGGATAGAGTTATTTTTATGACCGCATGTTCTGGTGTCGACAGTGGTTCCGATCCATCTTCCAATCCAACTATCTATGGAACATGGAAAACAACAAACAAGGTAACATTGAGTATTGATGGCAACTGCTCTCAGGAAATGCCGGCAGGCAGTACTTTCGTTTTAAACGAGGAAAAAACTTATTCGTTTAATTTTAACGGCGGCTACTTTCGATGGCCCATGTCTGGTGGAGGAACAGCTGGCGCGCCGACCAAAGACACCTTCTCCGGTTCTTATTCTTTTGACAGTGCTGATGCTTTCACCCTTTTATTTGCCGATAGCTCCTGCGCCACGACCTATAAGTTTAATGTCACCTATTCGGAGCTTTCCTTCGATTCTGCAACATTAAACTGTGAAGTCATCACGACCTGTAAATCGATATAATACTCTCAAATGCATGATAACCAGGCGTTTCGTCCCTCCCTTGCGGGCGAGATTATTGATGCATTAAGAAAAATCCACGGATCAGCAGAAATTGTATTATTTCATCCTTCCCTTCGGATGCCAACTTACCCCTAAGAATCGGTGGGTTGCTCTGAGCACCCCCCCCCGGGATGGGCGCTCCTGCTAAATCTTTCCGCAAGGTTCTGGGTTCTCTGATCATAAAAAAGAAATTACAGATTCCCGACGAAAAGACGGTTGAGCAAATCCAGGAAACACCCTATTTGCAGTACTATATCGGTTCGGAAGGCTACAGGGATTTCATAACCTACAGGAAGAAGAGCTGTCCGAATCGCAGCGTCAGGAGAATGGCGCTCAGGAAGCAGTTGGATTATCTGGAAAAGAATATTAAGCATATCGAAAGAATGCTTGAGAGAGTGCATGCCGTCATGATGATGTTGCCGAATTGCCGTCGATGGCTGTATTGGTGTAGCCCAGAATTGAGCAACGAAAAAGCTATCTTCAGTTTCAGCCTCGAAGGGCTCAACCCACCAGTTTCGGGGGTTATCTCGGGGACGGATATTGCATTGACCGTACCCTATGAAGATATCTATTATGAAGATGGAGATAAGGACATAAACGCCAAGAATCTTATCGCCACCTTCACTACTTCTGAAAACGTCACCGTGAAAGTCGGTGAAACGATCCAGATTAGTGGGACCACCACCAATGACTTTTCCAGTCCAGCAACCTACACTGTTTCGGCTGAAGACGGTTCCACCGAATCGTATACGGTAACGGCATGGATTACAGTGACGGCCGACCAACTGTCAACGATGATATCACACGGGAAGGATGTGAGATTTACCGATACATCGGAGGTCACAAGCATGCGTCGGTTATTCATGAGTAACAGCAAATTCAATCAAAATATTTCCGGTTGGGATGTTGGAAACGTTGAGAATATGAGCAAAATGTTTTATCAGGCCTCCGCCTGCAAAAAGCTCGATCCCTCTGGATGGGATGTTAGTAATGTAACATTGATGGCTGGATTGTTCTCATACATCTCCATGAGTTTTAATCCGGATCTCTCGGAATGGGATGTGTCTAAAGTCACGACTATGAAAGAAATGTTCTATGGAGCCTATGGTTTTAACGGGAACATCTCCGGGTGGAATGTCGGCAAAGTAACCAATATGTCTAAAATGTTTATGAATGCAAAATCTTTTGATCAGGACATATCCGGATGGAGTGATCATGTTGACGAGTCTTTAAAACCCGAGTACTTTTCCGGCGGACAATGTCCCCTCTCCCAAGCCCATCACCCCTTTGAGAGCTGGGCCGATTCAGATGATGATGAATAATCCTGTCTTGAATCCTCCATGTCCCACTGTAGCCCATCTCGCCTCCCTGATCGGAGGATACCCGGGATTCTTTCATGAAAAACGTAACAAACTGATAATTGCCGGCTTCCTTCATGACATAGCGGGAGTGATTCAGTGAAACAGTACTCTGGGCCGAGAGGCATCACGAGAGAGTTGACGGCAGGGGTTACCCCTACGGAAACGGCCTCTCCCGGGATGAATGGTACAGCCAAAGCCCCATGTCGGGGATTTCCCATTATAGAAGAAATGTTCTTTTATTATGATACTTTTCGGAATATAATAATACTATGCGCGTAATCTATAGGCCTTCCGGATCCCCGCCCCCGCCTCCCTCACTGCACCCCGCAGGAAAAAAACGGGGCGAAGCGGTCCTGGTCATCTCATCGAAGGAAGGGATCTCCTTCTCCGGCGACGGCTATGACGTGAAGATTTCCCGGGAAGCCCTGGAGCGCAACGGGGAAGTGCGCCGCCACGAGAATGCCCATATGGCCGCCCTGGGATCGGCGGCGGCTTCGGGGATCATGTACAATACGGTACAGGGGCCCGGCGGGGAGACCATCGCCGTGGGCGGCAAAATCGCCGTGGATCTGACAGAGGTTCCCGGAGACCCGGCGGCGACCCTGAGCAAAGCCCGCCGGATCATCACCGCGGCCAACGCGGCGGCCAATCCCTCCTCGGCGGACATGAAAACCGCCTCGGAAGCCTACCGCATGGCAGGCCGCGCCCGGGACGACATGGCCGCAGAACGGTCCAGGGGAAAGATCGATATCCTGGGCTGATCAGTAGTCGATCAGAATGGCTTTTTCTGAGCCTGTCTCATTTCAAAACGGGCGATGAATAGAGCGGCAATAATTCCCACCACAAAGATAATGAACGAGGCATTGAAGAAAATGGAATTGACCCCGTTCACAGCCATAATCTTTCCGTTCACAGCAGTCCCGACAGCTCCTCCCACAAACATATTGAATGAGGCCAGTGACATGGCGGTACCCCGCATGGCGGGCAGCTTCGCCTGGGCCGTGGCGACCAGGGTGGACTGCAGGAAGATAAAGGCAACCCCGAATCCGAAGAGGGCGACGGCGATGAAATAGACATTATTCAGAGCGGACAGGGCATATAGCCCGGCGAATCCGAGAATACCCGCGGTCACCAGAAAACCGTGCTTCAGGATTTTTTTGGCCTTGGGGGCGATTCGCCCTCCGATCACCGTCCCCACACCGAAGAAAGAGAGGATCAGCCCCACCTGAAGAACGGTGAATCCGGTCAGCGACTGCAGGAGTTTCCCCGAATAGGTAAAACTGCCGAATACGGCGAATCCCACAAAGAAGATAACCAAGACCAGTCTCATAAAGCGGTGGTTGGAGAGGGGGACCCTGTAGGCTGACAGGAAATTCAGATGCTCCACGACACCCTTATCCTTTTCAAGGATTTTCCAGATCAGCAGCGCGATGATCAGTTCCCCCACCCCGTATATAATATAGACCAGTCTCCAGGATCCGAAATAGGATATGATTCCCCCCAGGGCCGTTGCGGTGGCGCCGCCCAGGAACATCAGGCCCATTACTTTTCCCAGGGCCCCCTGCCGTTCTTTATCATTGAATGACTGCCCCACAAGGGCCATGGTCACAGGGAATATCCCCGCCCCGAAAGCCCCATTGAAACTGCGGAAGATGATCAGGCTGGGCAGATTGAAGGCGAAGCCGCCGATTATGCTGAACAGGGCGGTCCCCAGAGCGGCGATTCTTATGATGGCCACCTTACCATATCGATCGGAAAGGGGTCCGAAAATCAGGGTAAACAAACCAAAGGAGAGCATATACGCTGTGACGGACAGGGCGGCCTGGGGCAGTTCCAGTCCGAGATCCTGTGAAATTTTCAACAACAGGGGAGCGGCGGCATAGTTATCTCCGTTCGTCAGGAATGCCATCATTCCCAGTGTCATAAGCATGAAGTTTCTTTTATCTTTCATCTATGGAAAACTCCTTAGTTTCCTAATATTGAAACTTTGAAACAAAAGAGTCAAGTCACTTCTTGACAAAGTTTCCCAATTTTGAAACATTAGTACCTATGATAAGTGATGAAGAATTGATGAGAGCGGAACGGAGCGCCCATATGTTCAAAGCCCTGGCCCATCCCATGAGGATTTTCATGCTTGAGAAATTACGGGACAAGTCCTGGTGCGTCTGCGAACTGGCCGCCGAAGCGGGGATTCCCAAATCAGCCGCATCGAAACATCTCTCCCAGCTCAAGGACGCCGGTCTGGTGGAGGATGAGAAGTTCGGAACCAGAGTGGAATATACCCTTACCGCCCCCTGCGTCCTGGATCTGGCCGCCTGTGCCGAAGGGACTGTCCTGAGCAGCAGGAAAAAACAGCTTGGTCTCTAGAATACAGCTGACAGGGCTAATTATCGGACCCTTTGATATAACCCCTTCCCCTACTCTGAAACTCTCCCCAGATCATGCCGAATCATCCCTATAAGCTTTTCTACGGCATCCCGGGGAAAATCGGGGGAATCCTCAGCGGCGGCCAGTGTTTCCAGAAGCTTGAGAGCTTCCCCGCTCTGGGGCAGCATATAGCCGGCTTCGCGCAATAGATCTTCCGCCATTATGCGGTTTGACAGGGCCAAAGCCCGGGCCCATTGCTTTTCCAGGGGATCCCGCGACTCCCTTTCCAGGGTAACCGCAGCCCGTTCCTGTTCAGTCTTGCTTTCAGAAAGGAGCCCCAGAGCCTTTTTCACCCCATCCGTCTTGGGCTGCTGCTCGGGATACTCATCCATGATCAGGGAGATGGCATGGGAGGGACAGGCGTCCACGCAAAGCCGGCAGCCGCTGTGGCATTTTTCCGCATCGATCTGACCGGTTTCTGTATCGGTGGCCCCGGTGGGACAGACGTATAGGCACAGGCAATCCTTGGTGCACAGGCGTATGTTTCTTACCGCATGCATATCAGGCCACTCTTTTAATCGGCATCATTTTGATACGGGGAACCTTGCAGACGGGACAGACTTCGGGCGGCTCATCACCCACAAAGAGAAAACCGCAGATTTCGCAGACATAGATATTGGTATCCCTGAAAAAGGAGCTTCCCTTTGTTGCAAACCGACCCAGTTGGGATTTGACGATACGTGATACCTTATCGGCCCATTTGAGCGCTCTCAGGGCTCCCCGGTCGCTGTTTTCAGTGGATATTTCACGGGCCGGGGGAAAAAGGGCATCCAGATCGTCCTGCAGCCTGGCGGAAATACCCTCAAAGCCGGTGGTGCTCTCCTCTCCGGGAACACCCGCATAGTAGGATGCCAGCTCGCCGTAGAGTCCGGCCATTTCCATGCGGTACTGCTTTTCGCAGCCCTTGGAAAGATTGGAAAAAAGAGCGGAAAGCTCACCGGGAGTATAGCCGCTGAAAGAATTTACAACCTTCTCCATGACAGGATAACCTCCTTACTTTAAGAGTAAGGGGAGAGTTCTATTTACGCAACTTTTTTCTTAACAATTATTACTTATCATAAAAGGCTTTACGACAACAACAGTAGTAATTATCCTTTCTCACATATACCTTATGGGGCCGGAAACCTTGAACTTTGTGGGAGCCAGACCCACCCGGGATTTGAAGTAGTGGGAAAAATAGTGCTCGTCGGCGAACTGAAGCCTCAGGGCGATCTCCTTAACGGAGCAGTTCGTATTGTGGAGCAGATGCTTCGCTGTCTCGATGCGCAGATTCATCAGATACTCATAGGGTGTGGTGTGAAACTCCTTTTTGAACAGGCGGATGATCTGGGAGGGACTTTTGCCGAATCGTTCACTCAGACCGGCCAGCCGGACCGGTTCCTCAATGCGGCTGTCCAGGTACCTCCTGATTTCCAGCGACGCCGGGGAATGGTCGGGGAGACTTCTGGCTGCCGCCGAAGCAATATGGATAAGCAGCTCATGGAACAGCAGGGCTGTCTCATCGAACCGCCCCCCGGGATGGGGGTATTTGAGGATATTCATCAGTTTTTCGAAATAGGGGCGGACCTGCACTTTCTGAACATGGTGGACCCCGCTCAGCCCGTATACCTGAATCAGATGGGGCGCCAGATCTCCGGTCATGGTAAACCAGATCTTGGTCCAGGGATCATCGGCGCTGGAGTAATACTCGTAGCTGCTGCCGCCGTGAAGAATATAGATATCCCCCTCCCCAGGAACAAAGGAACTGTCCCCGACCTTCACATACCCCCGTCCTTTTATGATGTACTCAAAAAGATAGAAGAGGGAATTCTCCCTGATAACCCGATAGGTCCCGTCGCAGTAAGTTATGCCAGACATGGTAAGCGACAGGGGGGACCGGGAGCTCATCGCCTCTTGACAGTAATGTAAATCTTCCTTCCACATGCTTATATTCCTCACCTATTTGACAAAATATCCCATTCTCAGCAGTAATTTATCATAATATAATTAAAGGAAACAGGATAGGGAGGCCGGATCATGACTAAAAAAGAGCGCATTCAGACTATTGTGAAAGGAAAGATCCCCGATTACACACCCCACCACTTCGATCTGACCCTGTGCATAACCGATATCATGGCAGCCCACTACGGTTATGACCGGGAAGGGCTGGAGGAGTTTATCGGGAACCATCTGCTCCAGCTGGATTATACAGCACCGGGTGATAAGGATGCGGGCTACCGGGCCAATACGGCGGAGAATGCCATTGTCACCGATGAATTCGGGGTGGAGTGGGATATGTCCAGCAACTATGCCATCGGGGACTGGGGCATCGCGGGCAATCCGGTGAAGGATCTTGACTTCTCCCGCTATGCCTTTCCCGACGGCAGGGGGGAAGGCCGCTTCGAAAGGGCCAAAGCGGTCATGGCCGATTATCCGGACCGGTTCAATGTGCTGCGCATCAACGGCCCCTTTGATTTCGCCTGGCATATTACGGGTCTTGAGGATTTCCTGGTGGCCATGGCCTCCGATGAGAAACTGACCTTCAAAATCCTGGATAAAATGACCGAGTTCATCGTCAATATCATCGCGGCGATTCCCGAAGGGGTTGATGCGGTGCGGATCATAGAAGACTGGGGTATTCAGAAGGGGCTGCTCTTCTCGAAGAGGGACTGGATGAAATACATCTACCCCTGTTACAAGGAGATCCATGACGCCATACGCCGGAAGAACCTGTGCGTCATGCACCACAGCTGCGGTGACATTACGGAACTGTTCCCCGAAATCATCGAGCTGGGAACGGAAATCATCGACGCCCTGCAGCCGGAAGCCATGGATGTGGAATTCATCAAGCGGGAGTACGGGAAGGACATAGTCCTGTTCGGCGCCCTGGGTTCCCAGAGCACCATCCCCACGGGCACGCCTGAGCAGGTGATCGCCGAGGCGGAAAGGACTCTGGAAGTCCTGGGCAGAGAGGGCAAGTACATTATCGGCCCCGCCGGCTCCATCCCCTCGGAAACGCCCCTGGAAAACGTGATAGCCCTGGTGGAGTTCTGCCAGAGCATCAAATCCCGGTAGGAGACGCCCTTAAGCTTCGGCGGTTCTTTTTGGAAGCAGCTTTGCCGTGAAGGATATGGTAGAGCACAATTGTCACAGCGACCACTCCGGCCAGAGTAAAGTAGAGAGAGCGGTACCCGATGCCCGCCAGCAGAAATCCCAGAAAGAAGGGGCCGAACCCGATTCCCGTCTCCGAGATTGCCAGAAAGGTGGATGAGGCCACGCCCACCCGGTGATCCTCCACCATATTTACGGCGATGGTCTGGGCGCTGGGGACAAAGGTCCCGAAGCCGATGCCCAGCAGAGCCCCCGCGGTCAGAAGAAGAAGCCCCCCCCGGGCAAAGCCCAGACACACCAGGCCCACGGCGAAAATCACCAGGGAGGGGTACACCACGTAATTCTCCCCCTTCCTATCGAACCAGCGGCTGGTGAAGGGCCGGGAGATCAGGGTCGCCCCGGAGTAGACCAGGAAAAACAGGCTGCCGATCTCCATCAGGCCGATGGAACTGGCGTAGGCGGAGAAAAACCCGATGATGCTGGAGTAACTCAGGAAGACCAGGAATCCCACCAGAGCCATGGGCAGCACCCGAACCTCGAAGAAATTGGACAGGGCGAACTTTTTCATATTCTCAAGATGATCGGCGGAGAGTTCCGATGCGGGGACCCGGACGATCAGAGCCATGATCAGCCCTGCCGCGGCGACAATGGCGGCGGCGCTGAGTATACTGGCGAATCCCGCCGTCTGGTAGAGAAAGATTCCCAGGGAGGGTCCCACCGCGGCGGCCAGGGTGGTGCTGAGCATGAAATAGCCGATCCCCTCACCCCGGCGGGACTGGGGCACGATATTGGCCACAATGGTGATGGTGGCCGTAGTGGAGATACCGAAGCCGATGCCGTGCAGAATCCGAACAACAAAGAGCAGGGGAATCGATTGGGCGAAGAAGTAGAGCAGGATGGCGATCAGCTTGACAGCCAGGCCTATGATCATGGTCCGCTTGCGTCCGATCTCCTCTATAGACTTTCCCGTGAGCAGCCGGGCGATGAGGGCGGCCACAATGAGAATGCCCGTCACCAGTCCGGCTTGGCTGGAGGTGGCGGCCAGATTATCCATGGCATGGAGGGCCAGTATGGCGGTGATCTGGTAGTAGGCGAACATGATCAGGAAATTCACCAGGCTGATCAGTATGAAATTGCCGGTCCACAGCCTTGACTGCTCTACTAAGTCATCCATATTCAATCCGTGGTGGCTTCCCGATTCAGTATCTCATCCAGGGGGGTCGCCTCCAGATCGGGATAGGCGTAGTGGGATTTGGGATACTGCGCTGCAGAACCCACCCCCAGGGCTCTCATTCCCGCGGCCAGAGCGGCATCGATGCCCGCTTCCGCATCTTCCACAACAAGGCACTCCTCAGGAGAGATTCCCAGCCGTTCCGCTCCCAGGGAGAAAACCTCCGGGTCCGGCTTGCTCCGGGAAATATCCGTTCCGTCCACAATCTCATCAAAGCTTTTATCCAGGCCGATTTTGCTAAGGATGGCCTTCGCGTTCCGGCTGGAGGAGCCGATAGCCACCTTGATTCCCCTGGCCTTGAGACTGGCAAGCACATCCAGAACGCCCGGCAGGATTTCACCGGGGGTCAGATCATTCAGGGACTCACGGTAGAAATTATTCTTCTGTTCGGCCAGCTCCTTTTTCTCTCCCGGGCTGTAAGCTCTCGTCGCCTTGCGCAGGATAATTTCCAGGCTCTCCATCCGGCTCACGCCGCGCAAAGCTTCATTGGTGGTCCTGTCAAAGGGGATGCCCTCCCGGTCCGCAATCATCTTCCATGCATGAAAATGATATTCATCGGTGGAAACGATTACCCCGTCCAAATCAAATATGACTGCCCTTATACTCATCTTAACCTCTGTATATTACATGTGTTCTATAACTGAAAATAACACAATGTCAGTTCTCTGTCAAATAAGGACACAGCCTACAGGCACATCTCCAGAATCTTCTCCACATCCGCCGGAGTCAGCTCCCTGAACCCCTTCCCTTTCCGGCAGGGAAGCATCAAGCCCCAGCACATTGACCCCGAAGGTCTTGAACTGGGTCGCGTTGGAATCGTCGAGCACATGCTCCATCCACCGGGGGATGAGAATGGCCAGTCCCAGGCCGTGGGTGATGTCGTAGAAGGCGGAGAGCTCATGCTCCATGGCATGGCAGCTGGCCGCTTCGAAGCTGCCGCACTGCAGAAAGTCGTTCAGCGCCCAGGAGGAGGCCCACATCAGATTGGCCCGGGCTTCGTAATTCCCCGGTTCCCTCAGGGCTACGGGGGCGAACCTGAACACGGTCCTCAGGATTTCCTCCATCATCCGGTTCAGCATATCCATTTTGGGCTTCTTGGAGAAATAGGCCACATCGAAAACATGGGCCATGGCATCCACGATCTGACCGCTGCCGGCGGACATCTCATTCAGCCCGTTCATGGTCTCCACAAAGCTATCGGTAACTTCCTTTAATCCGGACCAGACCTCTTCGACGATACCCGTGGTGGCATTGGTCATCTCAGTGGCGCCGGATATCTTCGATGTGATCTCCTTTATTGTCAGGGAGATATCCTTTGATTTCTGAGCGGACAGTTCGCCGAGTTTTCTGATTTCATCGATAGCCGCGGCAATGTCCGTGGTGTTTTCCGCCGGCTTCGCCAGCAGACCGATCTCATCGGAGCGTTTCGAATTCATATGCTTTGTCAGATCGCCCCGGGCGATCAACTCAAAGACTTCCGCACTCTGAAGGATGGGGGGGCTCATCCGCTTGGCAAAAAGGAAAATAAACGGTAATGCCGAAAGCAAAGGCACCTATGGCCAGGGTTAACAGGACGAGCCGTGTCAGAAAGCTCTGTTCCATACCCAGATCCACCATCGTTCCTATGACATAATCGATATTGTCCCCGTAATGAAGGGGAGCCGTAACATCGACGACAAGGCCGGGATCATGTTCCAGTAGAACGATAGTCTCATCATGCAGCGCCGCATCCAGATCTTCCTGATAAGTCGGATTTGTTCCATCCGGTAATTCATCATTAAATCCCAGAGGCATCTGGGATTCAAAAAACTTCGCCACCGAAACACCCCTGTTTTCCGCTTCGAGAATGATAAAGTTATAGCTTTTATCATACATGACGGCCAGACTGATTCCCAGAGCGGTAAAGACGGCTATAGAGAATATCAGAACCATTTTTGTGGATAATTTCATACTTGTCTCCCGGGGAACAACCTGTTCCCCTAATCAATTGGCGATATGGAGTAAAAAATGATGAAAAACGTTTGATCCCCTTTCCCTCTTGACGTGATTCACCAATGGGATGATGATAAAGCGGGAGGGCCTATGCCGGACAGTAAGGAAATCACGGACTATCTCAACGCACTGGGAGACGGGGAAAGGGCCGCCCACGCCCAGGGATTTTTCAAAACGGGAAAGGGGGAATACGGCGAGGGAGACCGCTTTCTGGGAATCAAAGTCCCCCTCCTTCGTGAGACGGTGAAGACCTTCAGGGGACGGAACTCATAGAAACGGAGAAACTTCTCCAGTCGCCCTGGCATGAAATCCGCCTCTTCGCGGTGTTCCAGATGGTGGATCTGTTCAAAAAGAAAAAACCGGATCAAAAGAAGGATGTTTTCCATGCCTATGTACGGAATCTTGACCGGATCAATAACTGGGATCTGGTGGATAGTTCGGCGCCCTATCTGACCGGCCCCTGGTTCTGGAACAGGGATCGCTCACTTCTGTACGACTGGATAAAAAACGACTCACTCTGGATTCGCCGGATAGGCGTCATGTCCACCTTCTTCTTTATCAAACAGGGGGATTATGCGGATGCCCTGGTATTCTGCGAGGAGCTGCTGTCGGACAGGGAGGATCTGATACACAAGGCGACCGGCTGGATGCTGCGGGAGATAGGAAACCGGGACGGGGCGGCGGAAAGGGCGTTTCTGGAAAAGCACGTTTCCCGAATGCCCCGCACCATGCTGCGCTATGCCATAGAAAAATTCCCCCCCGAAGAGAGAAAAGACTGGCTGGCCGGCGGTCCGGGATCACTCCCCGTCGAGTAGTTCCCGTACTTTACGTGCCAGGCCGGAAGCGGAAAAGGGTTTCTGGATGAAGTGGGCCCCCTGGCCCATGACGTGATGATGGGACAGGATATCGTCGGTGTAACCCGACATATAGAGGACTTTCAGATCCCTCTTCAGGGGCAGGGCTCGCTCGTACAGCTCCCTTCCGTTCATTTCGGGCATGATGACATCGCTCAGAAGCAGATCCACACCGGACCGGTTGTCCGCCAGGATATCCAGGGCCTTCCTGCCGTTCTCCGCCGTCAGGACCCGATATCCCAGTCCCTCCAGTATGGTAACCGAGAGCCCCATAACCTGGGCGTTATCTTCGGCAATCAGAATAGTCCCCTTACCCTGATGCCTCTCACCGGCGGGAAGCGGCCCCGAAGAATCCGTCGGTTTATCCGGGCACAGGGGCAGGTAGAGAGAGAAGGTCGTTCCCCTGCCCGGCTCGCTGTCCAGATGAATCTCCCCGTCATGCTGATCCACAATGCCGTAGACAGTGGCCAGCCCCAGACCGATGCCCCCGTCCCCCTTGGTCGTGAAAAAAGGCTCGAAGATATGCTTGCGCGTATCACTGTCCATGCCGCAGCCCTCGTCGGTAACGGCCAGGCAGACGTACTCCGCCTCATCCTTCCCTTCAATCACGGAGAGGGTGATGGTGAGATTTCCCCCGTCGGTCATGGCGTCCTGGGCATTGACGGCCAGATTCATGATCACCTGCTCTATCTGTCCCTGATCGGCCAATACCACCGGCTGAACGGGAGAGGGAATGATCTTGATGGCGATATCCTCCCGTATGGTACGCCGGAGCAGCTTCTTGAAACTGTCCACCACATCGTTCAGATCAATGGGCTTTTTCTCAAGACTCTGTTTCCTGTTGAAAACAAGGAGCTGCTTCACCAGTTTCTTCGCCTTAATCCCCGCCTTATAGATCTGGTTCACCTGATTCTGCTTCTTCTCGTCATCCCCCAGCTTCGTAATGAGGATCTCGCTGTATCCCAGGATCGGGGTCAGCAGATTATTCAGATCATGGGCGACACCCCCGGCCAGACGTCCCAGGGACTCCACCTTGCGGGTCTGTTGAAACTGCTCCTCTATGCGGGCTTTCTCCTTGAGACCGTGGCGCATGAGTTCGAAGATCTCCGCCGTTTCATCCAGTTCCCGGTAGGGGGAATTCATTTCAAGGGGCTCGTCCAGATTCCCCTTGCCCACTTCCTTCGCCCCGTTCTGCAGTTTATTCAGGGGCTGAACGATGCTTCTGGTAATGAGAAAACCGATGAGGATGGTCACTATGCTCAGAGCGAAGGAGAGGGAGATGGAAAAATTCCGGTTACTCTTCAGAACGCCGATATAGTCGTCCTCCGCCACGTAGATCCCCAGGAGCCAGGGCCAGTAGGATGCCTTGAAAGGGGCGAACATGGCCTGATAGACCTGCCCCTCATGTTTGAAAGTGAAAAAAATCTCCCGGTCGTCGTTCAGATCATACTCGATAGTCTGCAGAGCCTCATAGGCCGCACGGCTGATAGGATCGTCCAGATCGGCGATGGATACGAGGCTGACGCTGTCGCTCTCCCCTTCAGAGTGGGTGATCTTCTCCTTTTCGGGATAGGCCAGCACCTGGCCGTTGTTATCAAGGATGAAGGCTTTCCCGCTTTTCCCGATGCTCAGGGTGCTTATGAAATCGGACAGCTCGGAGATCTCGATGTCCACGCCCACCACCCCGTGCAGGGAACCGTTTCCGGTGTACACCGGACTGGCCGTGGTGATGCCCGGATTCCGGGAGGTGAAAAAAACATAGGGATCAGTCCAGATCAGGGCCTTCTCGCTTATGGCCTCTTTGAACCACGGCCGGGTGCGCGGATCGTAGGTATCCCGGAAATCGGCATAGCGGGTCGTTTCATTGAAGAGGCGGTCCATCTCCTTGAAAAGAACGGTCCGCTGTCCCTCATCATAGGAGATGACCTTGGTGAGAAACGCCTCTCCCGAGTGGCGGGACACCATGACGAACTCCCCTTCCACCGTGCCGTAATAGATATTGGAGATCTGGGGATTAACCAGAAGCTGCTCATAGAAGTAGCGTTCCATTTCGCTTTCGTTGCTCGATGTCACGACCTGGCTCACCGCAAGACCGCTTGTCAGAAGGGCCGCATCCCGGGCGGGATAGAGATGGCTTCGCGACTTATCGATAGTATAGGAAGAGATATTTCTCATAATATCTCTGATGTGATGGGTAAAGACCTGCTTCGATGAAAAATAGGTGGAAAGGGTTATGAGTGAGATCATGCCGATGACGAGACCGGGCATCCCCAATATCAAAATCCATCTAATTGATAATTTTTTCATCCTCATCTCCTCAGATCTGATCATTTTATCAGTAAACGGGACAGCAGGCAAGGAAGATCCCCTTAAGCCGACAGCAGTCAGCTCCCAAGTCACCGAAGGAACTTTTTTCATTTTACTGCCCTTTTGCGGTTTGTTTTTTATCTTTTAATCGCATATATCGTCTTATTTACATTTTTTTTGGTCTATTTCGCTACTTTTTACATATCATTACGCCTTATTTGTCATTTTTTCAGTCTTTCCACCTTGACCGAAAGAGAAAAGATCCCTAATCTATGTACATATCATCGGTAATACATCGAGCTGACCGGTTAAACCGAAAAACTGTGAAGCATTGGAGACTATAATGACGAAAAACCTTAGAACAGGAGCAGAGGTACTGATAGACGTCATCCAGCAACAGGAAGTCGAATATATTTTCGGCTACCCCGGGGGAAATGCCATCCCCATGTTTGATGCTCTGGTAGATTCGCCTATCAAACTGATTCTTTCCCGTCACGAACAGGGAGCCACCCACATGGCCGACGGTTACGCCCGGGCCACGGGAAAACCGGGGGTCGTACTGGTAACATCCGGTCCCGGGGCCACCAATACCATAACGGGAATTCTGACGGCCCAGATGGATTCGGTCCCCATGGTCATCATCTGCGGCCAGCAGCTGACGGGCAACCTGGGTCTGGACGCCTTTCAGGAGGCGGATGTCTCGGGCATTTCCTACTCCGTGGTGAAGCACTCCTACCTTATAAAGGATCCCCTGGACATTCCCCGGATCACCCGGGAAGCCTTTCATATAGCCGTTACCGGGCGGCCCGGGCCTGTTCTCATCGATCTTCCCAAGAATGTGTCCAGCGCCCTCATCGATCCCTCCCAGAACGAAGATTTTCATCTCCCCGGTTACAAAATCCCCTTTGAGGGGGATACGGACGCCGTCAGAACGGCGGCGGAGATGCTCCACCGGGCCCACAGGCCCCTCCTTCTGGTCGGTCACGGAGCGGTTATTTCCGGGGCAAGCAAGGCGGTTACCTATCTGGCTGAGAAAATGGGGATACCCGTGGTCAACACCCTGCTGGGGAAGGGCTGCGTGCCCGAGACCCACGAGCTGAACCTGGGCATGCTGGGGATGCACGGGACCGCCTATGCGAACAAGGCGGTGGATCACTGCGACCTGATCATGTCCATCGGCTCCCGGTGGGACGACCGGATCACGGGAAAACTGGACGAATTCTGCAGCGGCGCCGTGAAGATCCATATCGACATCGATCCCTCGGAGATAAACAAAACCGTTCAGGTGGACTGCGAGATCATCGGCGACGCCCGTCAGATTACGGAAGCCATCGGGGCGATCGCCAAACCGGGGGAGACCTCGGAATGGCTCCAGGAAGTCAAGCGGTATCGCAAGAATTTCCCCCTCAAATACCGTAAGGAAGGTAAGCTCAAGGCGGAGCACGTCATAGACGAGCTTTACAATCTCACCGAAGGGAAGGCTGTTATCACCACCGACGTGGGGCAGCACCAGATGTGGGCCGCCCAGTACTACCCCATTTCCAAACGGTTCCAGTGGATAAGCTCCGGCGGGGCGGGAACCATGGGCTTCGGTTTTCCCGCGGCCATAGGCGCCGCCCTGGGCGTGCCCGACAAGATGGTGGTGGCCATTGTCGGGGACGGGGGATTTCAGATGACCCTGTGCGAACTGGCCACGGCGGTAATCAACAAGCTGCCCCTCAAGGTTCTGATCATCAATAACAACTTCCTGGGAATGGTGCGCCAGTGGCAGAACATGTTCTACGACAACCGACTCTCCGGGGTGGACATGGAGGGGAATCCCAATTTTGTGAAACTGGCCGAGAGCTACGGCTGCAAGGGATTCCGGATCAAGCGGAGCTCCGACCTGCGGCGGATCCTCAAAAACGCCCTGGATTATAATGAGGGCCCCTGCGTCATAGAAGCGGAAGTGGAGAAAGAGGACAACGTCTTCCCCATGATTCCCTCCGGCGCCCCCTACAGCGCCATGCTGATCGAAGAGCCGAAGGGCGTGAAACTTGACAAACCCACAGGAGGAACATGATGAGCAACACCGAAACCGCCATCCGCCAGCACACTATAAGCCTGTACGTTTCCAATAAGCCGGGCGTACTGATCCGGGTTTCCCTGGTGTTCGCCCGGCGGGGCTACAACATAGACAGCCTGGTCGTATCCAGCGGACACGACCCGAATTTCTCCCATATGAATATCGCCGCCACGGGGGATGCGAAGACCCTGGACCAGATTCTCAAGCAGCTGAACAAGCTGGTGGATGTGGTCCATGCCACGGATAATATAGCCGACAGCGTCATCATGAAGGAGCTGCTCCTGATCAAGCTCAGCTGCGGCCCGGAGAAACGGCACGAGATTCTGCAGATCGCCTCCGCCTTCAACAGCGAGATCGTGGACATGAGCGACAAGACCATTACCCTGGAAGTCTCCGGGGACTCGGATAAGCTGGACAAGGTCCACTCCCTGTGCAGTTACTACGGGGTGGTGGAGATGGTGCGGTCCGGCAAGATCCTCATTGCCAAGGGGGAGAAGATAACCTGATTTCCCAGGATTTCAGGTAAGCCGGCCAGGGATGATCAGAAGGTCATCCCCGTCACGGACAAGCCGGGCTTCCACACCGTAGACATCCCTTATCAACTCGGGTGAAAGAACTTCTTCAGGTCGGCCCGCCGCTTTGATCCGGCCCTTATGGAGAACCACAAGATGATCGGCGCAGCGGGCTGCCTGGGAAAGGCTGTGAATGGTCATGACGGTTGCCGTCTGATGCTCCCCGGTAAACCGCCCCACCATCTCCAGCATATGCAGTTCATTACGGATATCGAGGCTGCTGGTCGGTTCATCCAGGAGGAGAATCCGGGGATCGCTTATCATCGCCTGCCCCAGAGAAGCTAACTGCATCTGCCCGCCGCTCAGCTCTGTGACCTGCCGTAGGGAGAGATCGGCGATGTCCAGCTTTTCCAGTATGGCCATGACCGCATCGAGTTCCCCGTCGCTCACCCGCCAGGAGAGGTTATCGATCAACCCCAGAAGGACGAATTCGAAGACAGTCATGCGGGCTCGGGCCTCATGATACTGGGGCAGGAAACTGACCAGTCGGTTCCATCGGCGCCCCTCTTTCCTGCTTTTCCCCCAGTAGACGGTCCCCTCCGAAGGGGACCGGTGGGAAAGGCATTTCAGCAGAGTCGATTTGCCGGAGCCGTTGGGTCCGATGACTGCGGTGATTTTTCCCGCGGGGGCGGTCATGTCGATATGCCGCAATACGGGCTGTCCCGGGTGGTAGGAAAAGGAGAGATCCTCCACCCGCAATTCAAGATTCATCGATTCCTCCTTCCCGGTCCCAGAAGCAGAATAAGAAGAAAGGGTACGCCGATAAATGAGGTTATAACCCCCGGGGGGAATATCGTTCCGGGGATAATGATTTTGCTCAGGATCGAGGCAAGAGACAGGATAAGGCTGCCGCTGAGGACCGATACGGGAAGATAATAGCGCTGATCCTCCCCGGAGAGCATGCGCGCGATATGGGGTCCGGCCAGTCCGATAAACCCGATGGTGCCGGTAAACGCCACGATGGTACCGGTCAGCAGGGATATCAGCACCAGGATCTCAAAGCGAAGCTGCCTCACATTAATCCCCAGGCTCCGGGCTTTAGTATCCCCCAGACGCAGAGCCGTCAGTTTCCAGGAATTCCCCGCCAGAAAGGGGGCCACGAGAAAGCAGACGGCGGCGGTAATGCCCAGCCGCAGCCAAGTGGTGCGGGAGAGACTGCCGAAAAGCCAGAACACGATAGCCTGCAGCTGTTCTTCGGCGGCGAAGAATTCCAGCACAGCCATGGCCGCCTGAAAAAGGAACAGTACGGCAATTCCCGCAAGCACCATGGATTCGGGAGTCAGCCCCTTTCTCCCGCTTAAGGCGAGCACCAGGATGCTGGTGAGAAGGGAAAAGATAAAAGCGTTAAGGGGTATCAGGAAAGGGCCTGCCAGGGGAATCAAACCGATTCCGAAAACGATGGCAAGGGACGCGCCGAATCCCGCCGCCGCGGATATTCCCATGGTAAAGGGACTGGCCAGCGGGTTATTCAGGATAGTCTGCATCTCCGCACCGGCTGCGGAAAGGGCTCCCCCGGCCAGAACGGCCATAAGGGCCACAGGGAGCCGCAGCTGAAGGACGATAAACAGGGTCCGGTCCCCCGCTGCATCCGGACGGAAAAGCGCCCCAAGCACCTCCCCCAGAGACAGGGGCACCGGTCCCGTCATGATATCAGTCACCATAAGAAGCAGAGTAACCAGAAACAGAACCGCCAGAAGAAGCTTTTTCCTTCCCGTGATGGACCGATAGACAGCCCGGGAAGAGGGGCTGCCTATCATCTTTTTTTTAGTCATCAAGCCCCGTCATCCAGACGCCGCTATAGGGAACGGGCATGAACTTCTCATGGAACTCCCTGAAATTCGCTGCCGGATCCACATCGCGGAACAAATCCGGATAGAGCCAGGCCGCCACTGCCTGAATGCCGGCGAAATTGTAGATTCGAAAGGAGAATCCATGGAAAAGACTGAAAACCTTCTTATTCTTAACGGCGTTCAGATACTGCCAGCCGTCCCTTTCGGTAAAGCTTTCAAGGAGAGCCCGGGAAGAGGCTTCATCGGCGTGATACCCGAGCCGCATGGCAGTGTCGTTGCCTGTCCAGTAGGAACCGCTTATAATGATGACGTCCGGATCGGCCTGCAGGAGATATTCCGGATTGACGGGAGCCGATTTTTCAATCATGCCGTCCACGATATCGCTTCCCCCTCCCTTTACGATCAGAGCTCCCAGTCCCTGGGCGGAGGAGTAGCTATTGCCGTACTCCGAAGGGCCCTTTGAACCGACTTCGATATAGGCGCTTGTTTCCGGTCCGGTACGCTTTTCCAGACGCTCCCTTACCAGATTGACCTGGGCCTCATAGAAATCGGTAATCTCCTTGGCCCGGTCTTCCCGGCCCAGGATCCGGCCGATGATCTTCGTACTGGGAACGGGATTATTGAAGGGGTCGATATTGTAGTCGATGTACACAACGGGAATACCGGCCTGAGCCAGCTTTGCTATATCATCGCCAATGCCATCCATGGACTCAAGCCACAGGGGGAACACAACCACATCCGGATTCAGGCCGATCACCATTTCAAGACTGAAGGTCCCCTTGTAGTGATAGCCGATATCGGGAATGTCATCGATCCGGGGGAAGGCCTCTTCATAGGTAAGATAGGTATCCCTGTCGTACAGGTTCAGATCCGATCCCCAACCGCAGATCCTGTCCAGAACGTCCGCTCCCCCCACGGCGGCAAACTCATGCAGATGGCGGGATGACGCCAGAATGATCCGCTGTGCGGGCAGTCGCAGCTCCACGGTTCTCCCGGCCATATCGGTAATTGCGGATAAGGCGGGCGCCGTCTCTGCCGGGTCCTTAGTTTCCGAACGGCCCAGAGTAAAGCAGGGCTGTCCCAGGATCAGGAAAAATCCTAATGCCATGGCATAGGGTCTCAGGGACCTCTTCAGTCTCGATATTCTTTCCATTACTTTTCTCCTATTATCAATTCCGTTGCCGGTGCCAGAGAAAGCCTGTAGAGCAGGGGCATGTTCCTGGCCCGGATTCTTCTTATTTCGTGAAGCCCTTCCCTGGACACCCCTGACAGCCCGCACTCATTAAAGAGCTTAACCGCCTTATGGGGATCGACACCGCGATGAAAGGGAAGCTGGTTATCAATCTCCCTGCAGTACCCCAGTTTGGAGGGCCTGGTACGGCTGTGAAAGATCAGACCCGCCTTACGACAGAGCGTCTTCAAAAGACCGACAAGGGACCGGCTGTTCCACAATCCGTCTATGCAGAGGATGCGCCCTCCCGGCTTGAGCACCCGTTTCCATTCGGAAACGGCCTTCTCCGGATGGGGAAGGGTCCAGAGGACCCACCGGGATACGACAAAATCAAAACTATCATCCTCAAAGGGAAGGGATTCGGCATCGCCGATCAGAAAGTCGATGGAAAGCCCCAAACCGGCGGCTTTGGATTCGGCCCGTTCCAGCATGCCCCGGCTCAGATCCAGGGCGGTCACGGAATATCCCTTCTTCGCCAGAAGAAGGGAAAGAAAGCCCGTGCCGGCGCCCACATCCAGGATCCGGGCAGAGCCGGCCGGGATATGTCGCTCAAGTACCGATTCATAGGCTCTTAGCTCTTCCTCTTCCTTCCTGGTAGCGGGAAAGCTGTCGTATGTGCCGCTCCTGACATGCCAATACTCCTCAATCTGCTGTTTCACATCTGCCATAGACACTCCTGTCAGTCCTGCTGCCCCTAGAGGCGGTTTATCATGTCCGCCTGATAGGCCGCTCCGAAGCCGTTGTCGATGTTCACCACCGATATGCCCGAAGCGCAGCTGTTGAGCATGGTGAGCAGCGCCGACAGGCCGTTGAAACTCGCCCCGTAACCCACGCTGGTGGGAACCGCGATGACCGGGGAGTTCACAAGCCCCCCCACCACGCTGGCCAGGGCCCCTTCCATGCCCGCCGCCACGATTATCACCTTAGCCCCCCGGATCAGTTCGATACGGCTGAACAGGCGGTGGATTCCCGCTACCCCCACATCATAAATCCTCTCCACCCGACTGCCGAAGAATTCAGCCGTCACCGCAGCCTCCTCGGCCACGGGTATATCGGAGGTACCCGCGGTTACAACGGCGATGTAGGAGTCCCCAATCTTCTTTCGCTCCCCCCTTGTGGCGGTAATGGTCCGGGAAATCGGCTCATAAACCAGTTCGGGGGAAAGATCCTGCACAGCATCGAACTGCTCCCGGGACGCCCGGGTTCCCAGAATACTGCTCTCCTGGGTCAGGAAATAGGAGAAAATCCCCCGCAGCTGCTCGTCCGACTTGCCGCTGCAGTAGATCACCTCGGGATAGCCGACCCGCAGGGCCCGGTGATTGTCCAGGCTGGCATAACCCAAATCCTTGAAGGGCAGGTCCTTGAGCACATCCAGGGCGCTCTCCTGATCGATCTCTCCCTTTTTATAAGATTCCAGAATTTCAATCAGTCTATCCCCGTTCACAGGACTTCCCCCTCCAGAATCCGGTAGACATCGGGCAAGGGAAGATTCTTCTCCCGGGAAATTCGCTGGCAGTCCTCGAATTCCAGTTTGGATTTGATCTTTTCCCCCTTCGAGAAGAGGGACTTAATCTTTACTTCCCCCAGGGAGCTTTTCACCTTTTCGATTTTCCGGTCCAGATTCTGCTTCTTAACTAGGGCCGTGCGGTAGCCGAAGCTGCTTGTTTCGGTCAGGACAAGCCGTCCGACCTCAGCCTCCTTATTAAGAGGGGCCAGTATGGATACTTTAACCGCGGGTCGGCCCTTCTTCATGATAATGGGGGTCAGGTAGGCATCGTATACTCCGGCGGCGAAGAGTTTCTCCAGAAAGGGGGTGTAGAGTTCGGGATTCATATCATCGATATTGCAATCGATCAGCACTGCCTCCAGGCTCTTGTCCTCCAGGGCTTCCTGCTGTAGAGAGCCCGTGGAGACCCGCAGCACATTGGGAATGTCCGTATCCCGGTGGCCGATGCCGTAGGCGGTCTTCTCCGGGGCGAAGGAGAGGGAGTCGGTGAACTCATCCACCACGGCCGCCAGAATCGCCGCGCCGGTGGGAGTAGTCGTTTCAAAGGGAACCGCCCCCGTCTTAACCGGAACACCCTTGAGGATCTCAAGAGTAGCGGGAGCGGGCACGGGCATAAGGCCGTGGGCGCATTTGACGAATCCCCCGCCCAGTTCCACCGGGGAGGCGTAGATCCTATCCGGCTTCAGATAATCCAGGCAAATGGCCGCTGCGGCGATATCCACGATGGAATCCACTGCCCCGACCTCATGAAAATGGACCTCATCGGCCGGTTTATTGTGGATTTTCCCCTCCGCCTCGGCCACCCGGGAGAAGATGCTCAGGGCTAGATTGATGACCGCAGGGGACAGATCGGATTCCTGAAAGAGCTCCTTGATATTGGCGAAGTTCCGGTGATCATGATGATGTTCGTGATCATGATGATGTTCGTGATCGTGGTGATGTTCGTGATCGTGGTGATGCTCGTGATCATGGTGATGCTCGTGATCATGGTGATGCTCGTGATCATGGTGATGCTCGTGATC
>JAFGPQ010000279.1 GCA_016936115.1 Spirochaetales bacterium
GGTTGATCCTCTCCAGGGTGCTCCCGTGAACCGTCTGCAGCCCCAGTTCGGCCCAGACGTCGAATCCGGGCCGGGCGTAGGAGGCCAGAAGATCGGCCTTTTCCCCGTCCAGGCAGTCGGGCCTTGTGGAGACGATCAGTTCGGAGAAGTCATGGCAGGCCAGTCCCCGGTCATACAGAGCCCGGAGCTCCTCCACCTGTCCGTAGGTACTGGTGTAGGCCTGAAAATAGAGCATGAAGATTTCCGCACGGTACCGTTGTTTCATGGCCGCCAGGGAGCGGTGAATCTGCCCTTCCAACCCCATATCCTCATCGCCCACATAGGCTGACCGGGAACCGAAGGGATCACAGTAGGTACATCCCCCGCCTCTTCTGTCCCGGTCCCGGTTGGGGCAGGTGAATCCCCCGTCCACCCCCACCCGATAGGCCGGTTTTCCGTATTTTTCTTTGAGATAGGAAGAGTAGGTTCTGAAAGGATATTCCACAAATCCATTATGAAAGAACAGGGGGTATTGGGCAAGAGCCCGCAGCTTGAATCTGACGGGCATACAGGATATATTAGTTCTATGCTGAGAAAACTGCCCATCCTGCTTTTTTTACTGCTCCTGATGGTGTCCTGCCGGGATAAGGGGTACGCCCTTCTCACGGTTATGACCGACCAGAAGGACATGATCCTCATTGCGGAATACTTCAATGCCTCCCAGGACAGGATCCGCCTGGTTCTGACCTACGACGATTATATCTCCTACGACGACGTGATAAGGGATAAGCCGGATCTGGTCATTGGAAAGGACCTGAACAATCCCCTTTTCATTGAGGGCTTTTCTCCTGTCACACCGGAAAAAGGAATCTACCCTGTCCTTTTAAGGAACGGAAACGCCGAGGGGGTGACCACTCTGCTGCCCCTTGCCTTCGACCTTCCCGTCATCGTTTACCGGAGAGGCGAGGCGGCTCTGCCCTTCATGATGGACGGTGAGGATCTGAAAAGAGAGGGCTCCGCGAGAAACAGGGAGAAGGAATCCCTCTTCACCCACATGGGGTTTTCCCCCCTCTGGAACAGCGATTTTCTCTACTGGTATCTGAGCAGCCAGAATATCCGCTTCTACGGGGAGGGTGTCTTCCAGTACGACCAGGAAAAGCTGACCGAAGGCATAGACAGCATCCGGGACTGGGTCAGCGAAAGCAATGTGTCCCTGGAACGGGAGAAATCCTTTTCCGATAAGTACCGGTACATTCCCGATTATAAACTTCTGCAGAAGGGACTCATAGACTTTGTCCCCATGATGTTCAGCGAATACAGCGCTCTTCCGGGGAAGGAAACCGTTTCCCTGACCTACTCCTGGTTCGGTAACGGAGAGAGGATAACCCCGCTGAACGGGGTCTTCGCCGGCATTCCCCTTGATTCGGACCGGAAGAAGGAGGGAGAGGAGTTCCTTGCCTGGCTCCTTTCGGAGAAAGGCCAGAAAGACCTTATCCGCTACAAGGGGATCGTCAGTCCCGGATTCGCCCTTTTCGATAAATTCAGCTCCCGGGAGAGCATTAACCGGCTCTTCCTTCCCGACGCCTTTCCGGGCAAGCTGAACGACCGGATTTTCCTCTCCGAGCAGATAGGGGGACTCCCCTGGGAACCGGAAAACTGGAGTGCCATCAGACAGCAGGTCCTGGCTCCCTGGCTGGAGGATATCCTCTGGGACAACGGGGTGCTCCCCCTCTCCTCCTACTACAAAGAGTGGCAGCTTCAGTTCATCGATTAAAAAGGGTTGTTGACGCAACCGGCGTCCTTTCTATAATATTTCCCCATGAAAGAAATCATCATGGTGAAGAAAAGAAAGGCCGACGGGGAGCCCTGCCGGAAGTGTCTGCAGGTCGAAGAACAGCTGCGGGACCGGGGATTGCTGGACCGGATAGACCGGATCGTCTGGGCGGTGGAGAACGAACCCGCTTCGGAGGGGATGGTTATGGCCGAAAGACTGGGAGTGGAGATAGCCCCCTTCTTCATCGTCAGCGAGAATAATCAGGAAAAAGTCTATTTGAGCAGCCTTCAATTTATCAAGAAGGAGCTGGAACCGGGTGCGGAGAACCGGAAAGCCCCCGAGGTTCCTCCCGCTGTGGAACTGGCCGATGAACTGGCCGGCAAATCCCCCCTGACCGTTATTGACCGGGCCCTCTCCCTATACGGGGAGGAGTGCGCCATCTCCTTCAGCGGTGCCGAGGATGTGGCCCTCATTGAGATGGCGGTGCAGACGGGCAAACCCTTCTCGGTCTTCTCCCTGGATACGGGCCGGCTCCATCCGGAGACTTACCGCTTCATAGACCGGGTGAGAAAGCACTACGGAATCACCATCCGCATAGCTTCCCCGGACAGGGAGGCTCTTGAAGCCTTC
Source organism: Spirochaetales bacterium (assembly GCA_016936115.1). GTDB lineage: Bacteria > Spirochaetota > Spirochaetia > DSM-2461 > DSM-2461 > SZUA-368. The sequence goes on from JAFGPQ010000279.1 coordinate 2,384, forward strand.
GTCGGGGAGAAAGGGCTCTACAGCTTCTACGAGGACGGGCACAAGGAGTGCTGCACCGTCAGGAAAGTGGAACCCCTTAAAAGGGTTCTAAGCGGTTACAAAGCCTGGATTACAGGACAGAGAAAGGATCAGAACCCATCCACCAGGGGTTTACTGGAAATGGTGCAGAAAGATGTTTTCACGGGAAAGGGCGGGGGAAATCTGATGAAGTTCAATCCCCTGGCCGACTGGACCCAGGCCCAGGTATGGAGTTTCATCCGATCCCATGGCGTTCCCTACAACGAACTGCATGACAGGGGTTATGTCTCCATAGGCTGTGAACCCTGCACGAGACCCCAGCAGCCGGGCGAACATGAGCGGGCCAGCCGCTGGTGGTGGGAAGAGGGAACGAAGCGGGAGTGCGGACTCCACAAATAGGGATTTTTAGCGCCGTTCGCTCAGCTTGACGGAGAGAACGGCCAGACCGCTGGACAGGTCCTCTCTCTGAACGATAACATCGTCGGGAACGCGCAGCTTGACGGGAGAGAAATTCCAGATTCCCTTTATTCCCGCGTCAACCAGTCTCTCCGCCGTCTCCTGTCCCACCGATTCGGGGACGGTGATGATCCCCATGGTGATTCCCATGCGGCTTACCAGATTGGCGAGCTTATCCAGGGCGAAAACAGTCTTGCCGTGGATCTCCGTTCCCACCAGGGCGGGATTGGCGTCGAAGGCGGCCACGATGTTAAGGCCGTGCTCGGCGAATCCCCGAAAACCCAGAATGGCCGAACCAAGTGCTCCGGCTCCCACGAGAATGGCATCGGTACTGTTGTTCCAGCCGAGGAGATCGGTGATGGCCTTGATCAATAGGGGGACCTCAAAACCAAGGCGCGGCTTACCGGCCAGTCCCGAAAATGCCAGATCCTTCCTGACCTGTATGGGCTTCAGATCCAGAATCTCGGAAAAATCCGTAGTGGAGATCCAATCTCTTCCCTCTTCCAGAAAATCCCGGGTTATCCTCAGATAATTGGGCATTCTCCTGATGGTGGGCAGAGGTATCGTTCTATTTAATGGGCTGTCTTCGCTCAAAGTAACCGACCCCTTTTCGTTATAAAAATATCTTTTTCTCTATTATGTACTATTTTCGTCAATAAAGAAAGCTCTTTTTGCGGGCAATTGGAAAAAATCAGCCCATCCGTCTTGACAGGGAGGAATAATTCGAGATATTTATATATCGATATTTTATTATCTATTCAAGGAGACCCGAGGATGATCGAAGTGACACTATGCATGGGAAGTTCCTGCTTCAGCAGGGGAAACGAGGCGGCCCTTCGTTCTCTGGAAGATTTCATAGAGAGGGAAGGTCTGAGCGACAGGGTTTCTCTCAGGGGGGAGCACTGCATGGGCAACTGCGCCCAGGGCCCCAATATCCGCATAAACGGGGAGCTCTATCAGAATCAGCATCCCGGCGGAATAATTGAACTGGTCAATCACTTTCTGGAGGCCCGGAATGACATCTAGCTATCCCCTTTATACGGAAATGAGGGAGTGCCAGGACTGCTACAAGTGTGTACGCCACTGTCCGGTCAAGGCCATATCGGTGAATAACGGATCCGCCCTGGTAACCCATGAACTGTGCATCTATTGCGGCAAATGCTATGAAATCTGCCCCGTAGGAGCCAAGAAAGTTCCCCTGGAGATCTACCGGGCCGAGCAGATGATCCGCATTAAGGAAGCGGTGTATGTCTCCCTGAGTCCCTCCTTCTTCTCGGAGTATTCCGACCGGGAAGGGGAAATCCTGAATTTTCTCTACAGCAAGGGAATAGCCGGTGTATCGGAGACCGCCATCGGTGCGGAGTACGTTTCCCGTGAAATCGGCCGTATCCTGCAGAAACGGCAGGGGGAAAAACTGATTTCCACAGCCTGTCCCGCCGTGGTCAACCTCATAAACCTCTATTACCCGGA
>JAFGPQ010000036.1 GCA_016936115.1 Spirochaetales bacterium
AGCTGATACGTCCGTTGCACCTCACCTCGCAGCGCATCATAGCTTTCCGGCACCGGATCTCTTCGGCCGCCATCAGGTGAGCCTCCTCGGCGTAGTCAAAGGAGATAAGGTTTCCCCTTATAACCGCTTTTCCGCTCCCTTTGATACCCTTATCAATGGAAACGGATTTGTCCGCCGAAACGAGGGCCGCCTGAATAACCCCGTTTACGGAAATGTTCTCGCCCGAATTGATAATCGCCTTGGACAGAACAGATCCTTTTACCTGAACGTCTCCGGGAAAATTGAGCTGCCCCATATTGGGTGAAAAATCACCGGTTATGAGTACTGTATCCTGAATGAAAAGCCGGTTACCCGTGAAAATCAGACGGCCGCTTTTCCCGGCTGTCAGCTTGATAACGTCCTGTTCATCCGTCTCATTCTGCTCGATATTCTCACCGATTTCCAGTGAACCCTCATCGGCCTGGGACTCCACCGCTTCGCCGGTAACGGTAAACCCCTCTCTCTCCCCGGAGGAAACCAGGTAGCCCACATCCTCGCCGGCTTTGATAGAGACGGAATTCCGGCTCTTGTCACGAAAGTCGATATCGTGAACCAGCTTGAGCTCCTGGGACTCATCGAGGGGGAACTTGCCTTCGGCCACCACCATATCGGTGACCACTTCCCCCAACCCGGATGCTTCGGCGGCCTCATCAATCTTCTCCTCGAGCAGACCGTCCACCACGCCGGCGCTCTTAAGGGCGGCTTCAAGCAGATTTCGGTCTGCGGGAAAGCCGGTACCCACGGGAAGGCCGATGGAGATGGATGCCTGCATCTTGTTGGCGGAAATGGTGACCTTGACAGGAGCATTGGTATGCTCCCTTATGCGGCCCTGGAGAATATTGGCTTCCCTGTCCCACCAGACTTCCAGGAGTCCCGAAATGAGTGCCGTTCCACCGCCGTTCCTGTATTCGATATTTTCATAGAGATTGAGAATGGGATCGTTTCCCGAAAGACCCGGAATCTCTTTCCCGTAGACATCGATTCCGCTCTTTCCCTTACCGTCATTGCTCAGATTGAAGATTTTCTGACCCTTCTCCACATTGGCCAGTTTCTGAATTTTATCAAGGGGCAGATCTCTGTGGGAGGGATAAAAAGAAACAAGAGAGGGGTCAAGCTCCACCTTGTCAAGCAGAAGCTCCCGGTAGGAATCGTCCATGAAGTGTACCAGAAAGTTGATACTCCTGTCCTTCCCTCTTTCCGGCTTTTTCCCCTGGCAGAGGGGAAATTCCTTTTCCAGGGCAGGAGATTTATAGAAACCCATAATCTCCTGGCCGATCTTTTCGGTATCCACACCCTTGAGGCCCGATTCGTTTACCCGGCGGCTGACTTCCTTAAGGGAGAGGGGCTTGCCTTCACCCTGACCTTTCCTCAGATAGAGGCTGGCTTCGGTCAGGGAGGCATCGGTTCTAATCTCTATAACCGCATCCCGGGCGGCGGTGAGATTCAGCTGGGCCGGTTTTTTTGATTTCACCGATTCCTCTAGGAACGCCCTGATGCGTTCTTCGGAGACAAACTTGTCATCCCGGTCAATCCGCTCCCGGGCTTCTTTCAGGATCTCCCCGGGAGGGGGAAGCCTGAAGATCTTTTTGCCCGGCCTGAAATCCAGATATATACAGCTCTGATCCGCATTGACGCTCAGATCCCAGCTGTGCCCCTCAAAGGGGATAAGATCAAGCCAGTTTTCACCCTGCCGCACAATTCCCGTTACCCGGGCGGTCAGTTCTCCCTCTGGGGATTTATCTAGACCCTTTCCCAGGAGAAAGGAGTCCTCCCGGCCCCCGGCAGGGGCGATTTTCTTGCCGTACACATCGGTTCCCGGTATCATTTCTCCGCTGAGAACCAGTTTCCCCGCCCTTTCCCCGGCGGTGAAATAACCGACCCCTTTTACCTCCGGGTTGACCTTCTCATTAAAAGGGGGGGGTCCCGCTTTCGCCACGGCCAGTTTGAGGATCTTCTTCAGCTCCGGATTCAATTCCTTGGGAGTAAAGGCGAACTGACTGATCGGTACCAGGGGATTTATCCCCTGGGCGACCACACCGGACTGGGTCTTCTCTTTTTTCTGTTCAAAAAGGGTCAGGGCTTTTTGAATGTGGTCCCTGTTGACACCGTGGGTGATCCCGCTCCGTTCCAATAAATCCAGGACTTTCTGAACGGACCAGTTTTCTCCCACATCACGGGGGGTATAGTCAAGGCAGACCTGAGTTTTTTCCTCGTTAATCAGGATATCGATTTTTCCTTTGACCGTTCCCATAGACTATTTTATCTACCATCGAAGCCGGCTTGAATCGCTTGGGTCAATTTGTGTTTTATCAGGCGGTTCTCTTTCTTCAGCTGTGTTAATTCATACTGCTGCATCTTAATCGTTTCTATCAGATCGCCCTGGGTCAGGGCGCCGCAGTGAAGCAGTTCCTCAAGTGATGACTGTTTATTGGCAAAATCCAGTTCCGCCTCGTAAGCGGCTTCCAGAAAGCTCTCTTCCCCGTCTCCCAGAGCGAGGGGTTCCACGGGAATGTCCTCCATTTCCAGAATTTTATCCGCCATGCGGTAAATAGCCTGGGAGAGAATGGACTGGGGCTTGTACACCAGTATGGGCAGTTGGGAATTCAGTGCCAGATTCTGAAGATCGTCCCGGTAGACAACTCCCAGATGCTCCATCTCCAGCCCCAGATACTGCCGGGAGGATATCTTGAGTTTGTTCGCCCTTTTCGCATCCTTCGGGTCTTCCAGCATATTCATAACCAGCCGGGGACGAATATGGGATGTTCTGTGTATGTACTCCTCGTACACGCCCATATCCAGCTTCTTAATATTCTCCAGAAGTTTCCCCACATGGATTTTCTGAAGGGAAATCCCGTCTTTCCTGAGGCCTTCCATATAGTCATGGACAGGGGAATTGCGGGTGATACAGCTGTTCAGAACCCGGAAGACGGCATTTTTTAGAAAAAGGTAGGCGTTGAGTGTCGACGTAAGGGTGGGTGTAGTAACCATAATGCCGCAGGTAGCCAAAAGAAAGAAATCCATCGTATTGAAACTGGTTCCCGCACCCAGATCCAGGATAAGATAATCGCACTCCAGCTTAGTCAGATGCCTGATAAGCCTGTTTTTCTCTCCCGAACGGATGTTGGCCACGCCGGGGAGTTCCGATTCGCCGGGGATAAACCGAAGGTTTTCATAACCGGTGGGGTAGATTATATCTTCAAGATTGATCTTGGAATTCTGAAGGAAGCTGCCCACTCCGGCGGAAACGGCCATCTGTCCCAGAATGAGATGCAGATTGGAACCGCCCAGATCCAGATCGGCTAGAACCACATCTTTTCCCGCCTGGGCCAGAGCGATGGCAAGGTTGGCGGAGATAAGGGATTTTCCGACTCCCCCCTTACCGCTGGCGACAGCTATCAGTTGCATGTAACGACCTCCGGAGAACCGGAACGGAGGATGTTTTATCCCCGGGGATTCCGGTGATTTCAGTTTAAGCGCATAAATAAGGGAAGTCAACACATGTCGCAATACCAAGCTTGATTAAAGGGGCCGTTCTGCCTAGAATGGCAGGATGGAGCGAAAAGTGGAACGACGTATCTGGGCACTATCAACAATTATCCTCTCCCTTTTACTGGCGCTGACCCTGTTCTCTCCCCGCCTTTTCGCCGAATCCAACGGTTCGGGGAATTCGGAAAAGAGCGTGGAGCAGTACATGAGGGAGCTGCAGTATACCTTTTACCTTCTCATGCAGAATTATGTGGACGAAACCGATCCGGAAGTTCTCTACGAAGGGGCCATGAAGGGTATGCTAGAAAGCCTGAACGATCCCTATACCGTTTTTGTACAGGACATGTTCCTGCAGGATCTGAGCGATACCACCAGCGGCCAGTTCGGCGGCGTGGGGCTGTACATAACCACGGAAGTCTATGACGAAGAGAATCCCCGCGGCCGGATGAATTACGTACGGGTCGTCTCCCCTATAGAGGGAACCCCGGCCTATAAGGCGGGCATTCATGCGGGAGACTATATTTTTGAAATAGACGGGGAGACGGCGGAAGGCTTTACCTCCGACGAAGTCTCCGATCTGCTCCGGGGCAAAGCGGGAACCGTGGTGAATGTCACCTTCCTTAAGGAAGACGGTATTAAATATAGTGTGGATATCAAAAGGGCGGTTATCGAGATTCCCACAGTCAAATACGATACCATCGGGGAGATCGGTTATCTGCGCATCATAGAATTCACCCCCTATACGGCGGACCGCTTCGAAGAGGCAGTAAAATCCTTCCTGCACGACGGCTGCACCTCCCTCATTGTGGACGTGAGAAGCAATCCGGGGGGACTCCTGGAGTCGGTTGTCGATGTGGCGGATAATTTCTTCAAGGACGGCACCATAGTCTCTACCAAATCCCGTCTGGAATCGGAAAACGAAGTTTTCGAAGCTTCCCGGGGAATTCTCGTTCCCCAGGAGTGGCCCGTGGCTGTTCTTATCGACCAGGGTTCCGCATCGGCGGCGGAAATTCTGACAGGCGCCCTGAAGGACCGGGGTCGGGCCGTGGTTCTGGGGGAGACCTCCTTCGGGAAAGGATCGGTTCAGCAGTTCCTGCGTCTGGGTGACAACGCCATCAAAATGACCACCGCCCGTTACTACACCCCTTCCGGAGTGAATATCGATAAAACGGGCATCGAACCGGACATCAAGGTGGAACCCCACCAGCTTTCGGATGAGGAATTCGAAGCCTACAAGAAGATCATAGAAGAGGATCGAATCGGCAAATTCGTCAGGAACCAGGGAACCCCCACAGCCCGGGCCATCAACGCCTTTATCGCCGGATTGAACGAAGAAGGGCTGAAGCTTGACGAATACTACCTGAAAGTCCTGATCCAAAGCGAAATCAATCGCCGCCTCGACAATCCGCCTATATACAATCTGGAGTATGACGATACCCTGAAAAGAGCCGTAGAGGAGCTGAGAAAATAGATGTTCCATACCATTCAGATCAAAACGGGACGGCAGACCGAATTTGTGGACATTACCCGGCAGGTGGCCGCGAAAATCGCAGAGGATGATTTTCAGAACGGCATGGTTCTTGTCTACTGCCCCCATACCACGGCGGGGCTTACCATTAACGAAAATGCCGACCCGGACGTGCAGCGGGACATGCTTATGGAGCTGAATAAAATCGTGCCCTTTAAGGACGGATATCATCACGGGGAAGGGAATTCCGCCGCCCACATCAAGGCGACCATGACCGGTTTGAGCGTAACCATTCCCGTATGCGGCGGCCGTATGGCCCTGGGTACCTGGCAGGGGATTTACTTCTGTGAATACGACGGTCCCCGTAGCCGCAAGGTCCATATTCAGACCATCGGCGCCTCCTGATACCCCATGAAGCAGTTCCTTCTGCCCCTCAGACTGAATTCCGACGCCGAAACCGTTGAACTGACCGGAAAGGATCATCACTATCTCTGCCATGTCAGGCGTCTTGTCCCGGGTGATCGGATTCAGGCCCGTGACAGGGAGGGAAAGACCTGCCTCCTGGAACTGACAGAAAAAGAGACCGATTCCAGCACCTACCGGATCCTGGAAAGAGGAATGCCGCCGCAGGAGGAAGAGTCCCGGGAGATTCACCTCTTTCAGACTCTTCCCAAGGGCAAGAAGATGGATCTGATCATAAGGCAGGCCACCGAAGCCGGTGTCAGCCGTATTATCCCCCTTGAAAGCGATCACTCCCTGATCAAATTCAGCAGTCCTAAAGAGAGGGCCGCCAAAAAGGAGCGATGGGACCGGATCGTCCGGGAAGCCCAGCAGCAAAGCGGCTCCCCGGTACCCACGGAGCTGGAGGAACCGGCTCCCTTTTCCCGTCTGGCCGAGTCGGTAGGGGATGATTTTCTGGGTTTTTTCTGTCATCAGGATCCCCTGGATGAGGGACTGATATCACCTGTGATCTCGGCGGCAGGTCGGGAAAAGCGGATTCTGGGGATAGTCATCGGACCGGAGGGAGGCCTTTCCCCGTCGGAAGTGGACAAGCTGAAAAAATGGGGTTATCATTCCCTCTGGTTTGGCGATAATGTACTTAGGGCGGAAACAGCCTCCCTTTATGGGGTAGCCGCCTTGAAAACCATGCTCAGGGAGTTGTTTTAGTGGAAGCGGGTCTTATTAAACGGATAAATGTACTGAATGTACCTGTTGACATCGTCAGGGAAGAGGACCTGGAACAGGTCATTATGGGCCTGGCGGAGAACGGAAAATCGAATCAGATTATCCTTCTCGATTTCATTGGATTCATGAAGGCGCGCCGTCTCAAGAGCGAATGGCACCGGGCCGTGAAAGAGGCCGCCCTGGTACTTCCCGTATCCCTCAGAATCATCAAGGGAGCCCGTTTCCTGAAGAAAGAGGAACCCCATCGCTACCGCTCCTTCGACTTCATCATCTCCCTGCTGGGCATTCTGGAAAACCGCCGCAAGTCGGCCTATCTGGTCGGCTCTTCCAAGAAACGGATTCAGAAATCCTTTACCAACCTGGTCAACTCCTTTCCCGGACTCCGCTTTGTCGGACGCCATCAGGGCCGATGGGACCGGAACCGGGAAAAGGACATTCTCATGGCCATAAAGAAATCCTCCCCCACCCTGCTCCTTGCCGGCAAGGGAGTAAAAGGACGGGATCTGTGGATACACCGCCACGGGGACTCCTTCAATCCGGGAATCCTGCTCTGGAACCGAAACTGTTTTGAAATCATCAGCGGCAAAAAGGCCAAACCCCCGGAAGATCCGGCATCCCGCTTTTTCAGGGGATTTTTCAAATCCCTCCTGCTGCCCTGGCGATGGCTTCGGCTGTTCCGTCAGATCTGGTTCTGGATCCTCCTGGCCTGGGTAAGGTTATTCAAGAAGGACTGACCGGAATTCCACAGGGACCATCCGCCAGCCAGGCAATGGACGGCTCTGCTTTACCGGATTGACGGCACTCTTCCCGCGCCCTGTTCAGGGCTCTTTCCAGCCATAGCCCCAGATCATTTCTATCATCTTCCGGTTTAAAAATGTCCAAACCGTTCTCACCGGGCAGAATTTCATAGTCGTCCCTCGTCAGCTGGGGAGCGAAGAAGCAAAACCGCTCCTGGGGAATCCTTTTAAAAAGCCGGGCCCACATCTGCACCTGCCATTGGTCGGGGACGAAAGTCCACTCCTCAGAAAGCAACAGGTTTTCAAATTCAGCAGCGCTCCGCTCTTTCAGAAAGGGAAGAACCCGGCGGTAGGTCTCCTTTCCCACGGGGTCCCGGTCATGACAATCGGCAGCCATGATCAGCCGGGATTTCTCATGAAGCAGGGGAAGGGCCGCCGTAGCCGTTTTGGCAGCCTGATAGTGATTCAGACCCACAAAACCGGCATGGGTGATGACGATATCATACTGCCGATCCGTTTCGATGGCCACATGGTCCCGGAGTCCCGCCACAGCCTGAGAATGGGCAGCCTGAAGATCTCCCGCATAGACCCCGGTCACCCGAAAAGCGCTGTCCAGGGTCACATTACAGATGAAATCCACCCCCGCCTTCAGGGCCACTTCCAGAGACTCCTCGTGGCAGGGATTCTTCTCAAGTACAAGATCCCGGGCTTCGGGATTGCTGAGTATGGGGGCGCCGTGAAAGATAAAGGTTGACTCCTCCCCCACCAGACCGGGACAGACTGACTTCCGGCCCCCGGAAGCACCGGCCATGAAGTGGCTCTCCACAAGACCGGTCAGGATTTTGAAGTCGCTCTCCACGTAGAGCCGGTTAATCAACACATCTGTCCCCCGGGTAGTCCGTCCCAGGGCGGTCAGATTATCCCGGTCCCGGCAGTCGTGATTAACAACGGGGATGGCCGAAGCGAAGACCCGGGGATCCAACATGGCCCTGAGTTCGGCTTCGGACATGGCACGATGGGTTCCCGTGGCCACAAGAATAAGCAGATTATCAGGGGTAAATCCTTCGGCAAAGAGAATCTCGATCAGGGGCCAAAGTATGCCCTCATCTCCCCGGTAAGGCACGGGACGGGTAGCATCGGAAACAACCAGGACGATGCGGAAGTCCTTTCTTGGTTTCCCGGATGATTCAAAGTAACGCCTGACCAGAACCGAAAGGGGGTCCGATTCGATCGGATGGTCCATGGCCCGGGTGAACATCTCCCCGAAGGGAAACCTTTCCCCGGCATCGGGCATGGAGAGGATCTCGGTTCCCTCGGGAAACCGGGTACGGTAGGTTTTTCCGTTCAGCGAAAATTCCTGGGTCATTTCATGGTAATCAGGGACAGGTCCCCCGTTTTGGCAGCCCGCAGTATGGGTCCCATATAGGGATCCACATCCTCCGATACCAGGGGAATGGGCATATTCTGCAGTTTCATCTTCAACTGGGGATTCTTTGCCGCGTCCAGGGCGCGCTCGATATAGGAGTCGTTGAATCCTTCCACCTCCCCCAGGGTCAGGGGAAAGCCGATCCGCTTGGAAAAACCGAACATGGCCTCCGCCGCGGCCAGTCCCAGGGTTCTGCCGGAAAGGCTTTCGAAGTCCGCATGGGAGTAGGCGAATTCCCGGTAGAGGACGCCGATTTTTTTCAGAGCATCCTCAACGGCGGGGGCGAAGAAAACCGTGTAGTAGGGGTTCATGAGAGCGCAGGCCCGGCCGTGGCTCAGCAGGTCTACCAGGGAGAAGCTCGTCAGATGGCCCCCGTTTGTTCCGCCCACCATGATGGAGTAGCCTCCCATGTCGGTGGCCAGTCCCATGGCTTCCCGGGCCTCGTAATCCCCGGGATTTTCCAGGGCCCGGGGCAGGTACTCGATAACCAGACCGATGCTGGTCAGGGCGATATCCAGACAAAGATCATAGTTTTCCTTGCCGCTGGCGCTGTAGAGCACTTCCAGAGAGTGGGATACCCCATCCAGGGCGCCGTCCATAGTCAGAGAGGAGGGAGCTCCCAGAGTAACTTCATAATCAAAGAAGGCCGCCTGGGGCACGATCGCCTCGTCCACAATCAGTTTCTTCTGACCCGTGGCCGTATCGGTGATATTGGAATATTTCGTCAGATGGGCCGCACTGGAAGCGGCCGCCTGAATCGCGATATGGGGAGTCAGAGTCTTTCCCGAGGCGGCCAGGGCCTCGGTAACCTTTCCCACGCCGAAGTAATCCTCGATGGAACCGCCCAGGGTTCTAAGCACTTCCGCCGCCTTGACCAGGTCGATATTGCTACCCCCGCCGAAGGTCACAAGCAAGTCCGGGTCGGCCTTGGCAAGGGCATCGCTGATGCGGAACAGATCCTCCCGGGGGGCATTGGGCTTTCCTCCCGGAATGCGGCCGATCAGTTCGACACCGGCTTCTTCCAGGGCCTCGATGATCTTTTCTATCCACTTCTCGCTCCCTTTGAATGAGCTGTGGACCAGAAAGGCCCGTTTACCCATTTTTCCGGCCTCGGAAGCCAGATTATCCAGGGCGCCTTTGCCGTAATGGTAGGAAACCCCCTTAAACTGTTTCAAAAGCTCAGCGGCTTTCTCTTTTCTATTCACATGAAACCTCCCGGTCTGATTATCATACATTCGCTGTGACAGTTTAAAGTATAAGGACTGGTCCTGTTCTGGGCAAGGGAGATGGGGTGAGAAAACAAAAAAGAGGGAGCCTCCCCGCCGGGAAAACCCGGCGGGAAAACTCCCTCCCGTCCTTAGAGGCTTAACGCCCCGTAACTTGTATTTGCAATCATAATACACCTCCTGTACTCGCCCGGTACGGCCCGATGCCGCACCTCGCTTTATTTACCGGTATGAGTCCAGTTTACCCCTCCCGGGTCGATGGGGAAAGGGAAAGTTCCGTTACATCCGATTTTTCCGAAAAGGGAGTAGCGGGAATTTTCAAATTTAACTGTTCTTTACCCTTTACAAATAGTAAACGTCGTCTTAAAATGGGATCAGCTTATTATCTCGCACGGAGGTTTCAAATGATTAAATACGATTATTTTGCACGACCAGCTTTGGTTATTGGAATCTGCCGGACCGCCGAGGAGTAACTACCCACCCTCTCTCCTCATAGCAGTCCAGCAGCTTCTATTCGGTACATTTCGGTTTGGTTCATCAGAATCGAACGAGCGCTAGCAATATGAGGAAACAACCATGTCTTATATGAAAGCGGAAGAGTGTCTTCCCGTAGAATTGGTTAAGGAAATACAGAAATACATACAGGGTTCTCAGATCTATATCCCCAGAATAGAAGAAACAAGGCTTTCATGGGGTGAAAAGAACGGAACCAGAGAAAAAATCCGTGCCAGGAACGATGACATCCGCCAGCTCAAACAGGAAGGGTGGACTATCAACGGTCTGGCCGACGAATACAACCTCTCCCCCGACAGCATAAGGAAGATTCTTTACTGCAATAAGGAAAATCGGGAGAGAAAGGCAAGTTAAGCCGGTCCGGGATGAATGTCCCGGACCTTTTTTCCCAAAAAATGAATCCGTTGTAAAAACCCCTCCCCGCGAGTATACTTACCCCATGGATGAACTTAAATCGCTACGCGACTCTCTGGACAGGATCGACCGGTCTCTCATAGAACTCATAGCCGAACGATTTCGCATAACCGGGGAAGTGGGGCAACTAAAAAAGAGAATGAATCTGCCCTCCACGGACAGGGAAAGGGAACGTCTGCAGATGGAAAGAATCTCCGCCCTGGCCGAAGAATACGGACTGGATCCTCAGATAGCACGCAGCGTTCTGCGCCTTCTGATCGATGAGGCCGTCAGGAATCATAACAGAATAAAAGAAGGTTAGCCTTCACTTTCCATTTGATTTTCTTCTCCCGATGTGGTAATATGAAAAGGTTTCATCGGAAGACATAAGTAATATTATCGGATAATACCGTCTTCTGCCTATAGAATAAATTTTACCGAGGAGAAAAAGTGGTAAAAAAAGACTTTCCCCTTGTTCACTACTATGATCAGGATTTTGTGGATATTTATGAACGGTCCTGGGTTTGGCTCACAGACTTCCTGAACAAGGGAACCGCCGAAAACAATTTCGGTCCCTTTTATTTCAAATATCCCGAAGGCAGCGCCATCAACCTTTATGAAACGTTTATGGCCTCTTTCTTTCTTGTCTACAACAGCAGGAACTTCCCCGTTTCGAACATTCTCGATGTTTTCTATGCCAAGCAGGAAGAGAACGGGGCGATCCGCTGCGAATATGACGATGTTACGGGCAAACCGGTTTTTTCCAAGGATAATCCGGAAGGACTCTGCCCTCCCCTTTTCGCCTGGGTGGAGTATAACCTCTACCACAAGGTGGGGGCAAAGAAGCGTATCAAAGAGATCATGCCCCGTCTGGAGAATTACTACGAATGGATTGAGTCGACCTGCAAGGATGAGGAGAGCGGATTTTACAAGGTTCCCCTTTCGGCGACCATGATGCCCGACGCCCCTCGCAAGGACGCGGTTTTTTATGTGGACTTCAACGCCCAGATGGCAGTGAATTCCCTGTATATGGCTGCCCTGGGGGATGTGCTTAACGACAAGGAGCTCAGCTTCAAATACAAGAAAAAATATTTCTCTCTCAAGACCAGAATCTCCAGCAAGATGTGGGATAGGGACGACAATTTTTATTACGATCTGGATGAAGACCTCAATCCGGTCAAGGTAAAAACCATCGCCGCTTATTGGCCTCTGCTGGCAGAAATCCCCAATGAGGAGCGGGCCGAAGCCATTATCGCCCATCTTCGTGATCCGGAACTGTTCGGAGGACCCAATCCTTTTCCCACGGTTGCCATCAACGAGCCCTCTTTTAAGAAGGAGGGGGACGGCAGCAACGGTTCGGTCTACCCGGCCCTTACTTTCATGGTCATTAAAGCCCTTGAGAAATACGGAAAGTATGAGATGTCCCGGGAAATGTCCATCAAGCATATCTATTCCGTTCTGGATACCTTTCATCCTGTCAGCGGCAAGAAGGGAACTCTCTGGGAAGCCTACGCTCCTCTTTCGGAAGGTCCTGCGACTATCGGGGGAAGCGTGGAGAACAACAGAAAGCTCTACCTGGGCTGTACCGGCCTCTCCACAATAGCTCTTATGATAGAGAATGTGATCGGCCTTTACATCAGCCTGCCCCGCAAAACGGTAGACTGGATCGTTCCCATTCTGGAAGTCATGGGGATTGAAGATCTGAACCTCAAGAGGAACAAGATCACCATTTTGAGTAACAAAAGCGGCCGGGGCTGGGAGATCCGCCTGGAATCGGAAAAGCTTTACTACTTCACCATCGATATCCTGGGAGAGAAGAAGAAGACCCTGCCCATTCCCTCGGGAAAGTGTTCCATGCTTATCGATAAGCTGTAAATGGCAAAAAGGAAGGAAAAAGGGCTGTCAGATAGACAGCCCTTTTTTTCAGGATTCCAGAAAGGTCCTGTGGATGGCATTGAGAGCGGTTTCCCGCTGTTTTTTTTCTATGACCAGGGAGATGTTCTTCTCCGTCGATCCCTGGGCAATGGCCAGGATATTGACTTGACTGTCGCCAAGAGCGCTGAAGAGACGTCCGGAAAGTCCAACCTGCCCTTTCATGTTATCACCTATGACCGCCACCAGCTCCAGATCTATCTGCACGCCGATTTTCTGAATTCTCTTTGAGGCAATCACATCGGCCAAATCCTTCTCAAGACGGGATTTCGCCCGCTCCGCCTCCGACTGACGGCATACGATGCAGATGCTATGTTCCGATGAGGCCTGGCTGATCATGATCACGTTCACATCTTCCTCTGCCAGGGAGGTGAAAATCCGGGAGGCCACGCCGGGCATGCCGATCATGCCGCCCCCTTCCACATTGATGAGAGCCACTTCATCAATGGAGGCGATCCCAGTAATGGGAGCTGTCCGCTTCGGCTTCATACCGGAGATTACCGTTCCCGGGGCGCTCAGATTCATGGTATTTCTGATAATGACAGGGATCTCCTTCTCCACCGTGGGTATCAGGGTTGAGGGATGGATCACCTCCGCCCCGAAGAAGGAGAGCTCCATGGCCTCTTCTATGCTCAGCTGATCGATGACCTTGGCGCCCGGCACAACCCGGGGATCGGCGGTCAGAACCCCGTCCACATCGGTCCAGATTTCACATACATCCGCCTCTACACCGGCGGCAATGATGCTGGCCGTGTAATCGCTTCCGTTACGGCCGAGTGTGGTGGTGAAACCCTGGGCGCTTGAGGCAATGAATCCGGTGATTATGCCCACCCCATTTACATTCCTGACCCTCTCCCGGATCAGTTCATAGGTACGGGGAAAATCGACGGAGCCTTTGCCGAAGCTGCTGTCCGTGCGAATGATCTCACGTGCATCGATATACTCGGCCTTATGCCCCGCATCATTCATATAGGCCGAGACGATGGTACAGTTCAGCCGTTCACCGAAACTCATAATCAGATCCAGGGACCTGAGAGAACACTCTCTTATTAATTCCACCCCGTGAAGAATATCATGGTACTCCTCAAGCATGGACTGCAGAGTTTCTTTCGTAGTTTCGTAAAGGGTCCCCTCCCGAACCAGTTCTTTAAGGGCGCCATAGGTTCGGGTTTCCACCTCTTCATACTGTTCCTTATAACTCCGGTCGCCCGCTTCAGCGGCTCTGGCGGAAGCGATAAGAGTATTGGTGATCCCCTTCATAGCGGAAAGGACGACAAATCGATTCTCCCTGGATGAAAGAATGATCTCTACCACAGCCTTTATCTTACTGCTGTCTGATACGGAACTGCCTCCGAATTTTATAACCTTCATGGTACCCCTTTTTTTCTTCCCCATCAGAAAGAATTATGGATAAATATTACACACTTCTGTATTTTTATACAAGATGAAGTTCTAAGTACCGATACTAAAAAGATATCCATAAAAGAGCCACACTTTTCACATTGACAGCCCCCTTCCGCTCCGGTAGATTAAGGCTATGAGTTGTTCCAATTGCTATGAAATCACCGGCGGCAATCCCATCAGGGGAATCATTACCGCCAGCGGCAACAAAAACGCCGCCCTTCCCTGTATCGCCGCCACCCTTCTTACGGATGAACCGGTCACCCTTCATAACCTTCCCGACATAGAGGACGTTCAGGTCATGTTGGAGATCCTGACCCATCTGGGCAGTAAGGTTGAGAGGAAGGGGAAGAACTCCTATACCATAACGACGAACAACATTAAAACCTGCGAGATATCCCGGGAGGACTCCGCCAAGGTGAGGGCGTCCATACTTTTTGCCGGGCCTCTTCTCGGCCGTCTGAAAGAGGTCATTCTCCCTCCGCCGGGAGGGGATGTCATCGGAAGACGCCGGCTTGATACGCATTTCCTCGCCCTGAGCGCCCTGGGGGGCAAGGTAGAGACAAACGGCGTATTCCACATAAAGGCGGAAAAACTGACCGGGGAGGATATTTTTCTGGACGAAGCTTCGGTCACAGCCACGGAGAACGCTCTGATGGCCGCCGTCCTGGCGGAGGGGGAAACGGTTCTGCGCAATGCGGCCAGCGAACCCCATATTCAGGACCTGTGCCATATGCTAAATGCCATGGGAGCTTCCATCACGGGAATAGGATCGAATATTCTCTATATCCGAGGGCAGAAGAAACTCCATAGCGCCGAATTCACCATAGGTGCCGATTTCATGGAGGTCGGCTCCTTCATCGGACTGACCGCGGCAACCGGAGGGGAACTGGAAATCCGGAACGCCGACCCCCAGCATCTGAGAATGTGCCGTCTGGCCTTTGCCAAACTGGGTATCACCTGGGAGGACGACGGATCCACCGTTTTCATACCCTCCAAGCAGAAAATGGAGGTCATTCCCGATATGGGGGGAATGATTCCTGTCATAGATGATGCTCCCTGGCCCGGTTTTCCCGCTGATCTTACCAGTATCATGACGGTAGTGGCCACCCAGGTTAAGGGCACCGTGCTGATTCATGAGAAGATGTTTGAATCGCGCATGTTTTTCGTGGATAAACTCATCGGTATGGGAGCGGGAATCATCCTCTGTGACCCCCACAGAGCTGTCGTATCCGGTCCCTCTCTCCTGAAGGGGGACAATCTGGTTTCCCCGGACGTAAGAGCGGGTATGGCCATGGTAATCGCCGCTCTCTGCGCCGAAGGAAAAAGCGTCATTAATAATGTTTATCAGATAGAAAGGGGCTATGAAAATCTCGTTCCCCGCCTGTCCGATTTAGGCGCAGATATTACGAGATTGTAGATATCTTCTAAACCCTTATTTAATAAGAACTTTGAGAGTTATCCAGAAAGTTTTCCACAGATATCCCTAATTTATCCACAGGCTGCCCTGTAAATCAGGATACAGCCCGGAAGGGGCTATTCTCCTGGAACCAGTATCTAAAACATTCGTTATTTCATTGTAGTGAAACATTTTATCGTTATTCTTGTAATTATGATGATAAATATCCGGATTTTTTAATGTTAAGCGGCTGTTAGCCTAATACCCGTCAAATCAGGATTTACACAGTTATTCACAAGTTTTCCACAGTTATCCCCAGATAGCAACCGGTACTCCTTATTGAGGTGAATTCAAGGCTTACGGGCCCGTAATCCCTCATAAGAGGACTTAGCTTGGATCTGAGCCGGCTAAGAAGGGATTTCAGCCCCTTCCTTCCCGTCAGGATTTCCAGTTCCCGGTAGGTTCTGAAACCGTCGGGACTGCATAGAAGTGCCCTTAAAAGAAGCTCCTCCCCCTTGGTCAGCGGTAAGGCGCCCCAGGGCCCTTTCAGACAGCGGATACCCATTTTGATATATCCACCGGGAAGGGGGAAATCGGGTTGCTCCAGCAGGGTAGAAACAAGGGCAGTCATCCTGTCCCGGGAGCAGGGAGGAGCCAGGGATGCCCGAACGGCGGGGAAGTTGAGAGCTTTGTCGGAATCCTTTCCATAACAGACAACAGGAAAGGGGCCGTTGAAAAGGGACGCATACTCGTCGCACCAGGGAAGAATCAGGAGAGAGGGATATTTGTCAGGATGGGGTTTCGCGGTAAAGCGGAGATGATAAGGGGAAGGAAGATCCCGCTCATACAGGGTCTCTTCGGAGACCCTGTTATCAAGAACGAATTCGATAAAAAAACCGGGTTCAAAGGAACCCGGTCTTTTTTCAGCCAAGATATACCTGGCCGGAATTGTCTATTGCCAAAATCGTCTTGCATTCACTGCATCGGAAACGACCGGCCTTGGTGGCCTTCAGTTTCTTTGAACAGATGGGGCATCGGAAAATCTTAGGGAAAACCGATTCGGAACGGCCGCCACCCTCACTGGAGAAAAATCCGACCGCTTCGTCAAGGTTATCCTTGATATTGAAAAACTGTGAAAATCCCAGCAGCTGAAATACTTCGTAAACCTTAGGCTGTATCTCGAGAAGGACCAAATCCCCCCCCTTGGGTTTAACGGCCTTGAGAAAATGGGTAAAGGAACCGATTCCCGTACTGGAGACATAATTCAGATTGCCGCAATTAAATATCAGCTTCGTAAATCCGGTCTCAATGGCCTTATTTACACGCTTCTGAAACAGATTAGAATTGTATGTATCAATATAGCCGGACAGATATAGAACCAGACATCCCTTTACACTGTCTATTTTCTGTAGTCTTATTTTTAAGCTGTCGTCTTTTTCGATATCAAAACCGGGAATGATTTCATTATTGTTTGTCATATAACAACCTTAAATAGAATGTCTCTCTAGTCATTTTATAAACTGCCCTTCCTTTTGTCAAACAGTTCTCTCTTTTTTTTGTTTTTTTAAGCATTTTTCATCTTTTCTACATCATATTCCTCTATTCCCAAATGATATGACACGCTTCTATGGTCGAGGGGCTGTCACTTTCCACAAGTGAACGGCGCACCACATTTAGCAGCTCCCGCACATTCCCCGGCCAGTCATGACGCTGGAGTTTCTTCAATGCCGAAGGAGTGAAGCTCTTATGCCAACCCTCCTCCCTGACAAAGTGATCGGCCAGCAGGGGGATATCCTCTTTTCTTTCCCGAAGCGGGGGAACTCTGAGGACCAGGGTATTGATACGAAAATACAAATCCTGCCTGAAACGCCCCTCATCAACGGCCAGGGCAATATCCTCATTGGTAGCAGAGAAAAAACGGAAACGTGAGGGTACCAGGGATGCCGCCCCCAGAGGACGGAACTCTCCATCCTCGAGCACGCGCAAGAGGGCTGTCTGATTTGTAGGACTCAGGGTCCCCACCTCATCCAGAAAGAAGATTCCCCCGTTCGCCCGGGAAAGAAGTCCCTCCCGGTTCTCCGAACCGGTGTAGGCCCCTTTCCTGACTCCGAAAAGATCGGATGCCATCAGGGCTTCTCCCGATGCGGATGCCTGGTATATGACATAGGGCTCAGACTCTTCATGGCCTCTCCGGTACAGGGCACGGGCGACCAGATCCTTTCCCGTTCCATTCTCTCCCAGAATAAGTACGGAGTATTCCCTGAACTGGGAAAACCGATCAATTTTCTCCCAGAGTTCCCTTATGGGACGGGATATCCCGATGATTCCCAGATAGGAGGTTTTTGAAGAGTAGAAACCCAGGTTGCCCCTTTTCTTTTCATCCCCTAAACGGCGGCAGCCCAGAATGAGATCAGCCATAAGGGGGACTCCCCGATAAACACCGGCAAGAAGGGGATGATCTCCGATCTCCTCGGAATCGGTATACTCACCGTCGGCTGCGAGAATCACGGCGGGCAGGGAAGGATGGGATTCGAGCTCTCTTAGCCAGCCCAGGAGTATCTTTTCTCCTGCTCTGGTATCGAGGATAAGGTAATCAAAGGGGATTTTTTCCTTTTTATCCAGAAAGCTGTTCAGAGAGAAATCGCTTATAAAGGAGACCCTTTCTTTTCTGTCCAGATCGCCGGAAAGAAACCGGCTCGGATCACCAAGATAAAAAAAACGCTCCATCGCTCCGTCTACATCAACAGAAAGAGATATTCGTTGATCTCATCCCAATCAATCTTGAGCTTCGCCGAAATCAGTCTGCCCAGCATTTTCCTGACAGGTGCAGACAGAAGAAGAAAGCCGGCCAGGGTACTGATTATACCGGGATAGATCATGTATACGGCGGAAGGGATGGTACCGGCGTAGAGAATATAGTATTCATGGCAATCGCCGCCCGCTTTCTTTGTCTCAGAAAGGGAGCTGAGAAGAACCGAGAATGACCGGAAAATTCCGAACTGTCCCAGAGCGGTGAACAGAAAGAAAAAGAAAAAAGCCAGGTAAGTCCCTATCAGCCTCATGAGAAAGACAAGAAAGAAAATATCCCCGATGAAAAGGAGGGAGATCAGCGTTAGAAAAAGAAGGATATTAAAGATGTTTTCTTTTCTGAAAAAAAACAGAAAGAGGCGAATATTGACCATAGGCGGATTCTACTATTTTAGCTTTACCGTTTCAACCATGTACCGGATATTTCCATTATCGTAGAACTTGGCGATGATGATGATCACGGAGCGGTTGTCCGGTCCGATCAGTACCCTGTCGATATTGTATTTCTCCACGTTGGACCGCTTATAGTTGGGATGCCCCACGCTATAGGTCTGGGAAAGACCGTCCGAGGAGGTTACGGTCAGATCCAGAGCGAAGGTGGAACTTACCGGAGTCCCCTCTTCTCTGGTCTGATCCAGGGTAAGCACATAGTGGTCACCGTTTACGAAATCATTGAATTCCAGATTATTCATTCCCGGATTTTCTTCGGTAGCGAGATTATCGGGGCTCTCCGGATTATCGTCGATCCTGATATAGATGGGACGTCCCGTTTCCAGATACTGGATGGAGTAGCTTGTTCTGACAGAGGCATTGTCTTCTAACAGGCTGAAAAGAGCCCCTTCCACGGATTGTCCGGGTACGACCGTATAGTCGTAGGTTCCCTTGGAAACGCCCTTGGGAACGAAAAGGTTCCTTGCCACGTCCACCGTATAAATCTCGGCATAGGATTTGTGTATCTGGGAGTCATATCCATAGAATCCGAACATGAAATAGTTACCATCCGGTGAAAAGCCCAGATTGACGAATTCCGCTCTGTCTCCGGCGCTCAGGGCGGTTAAAGACAGTATAAGGACAAGGGATAATAACAGTAATTTTCTCATTTTCCTACCTCCCTTCCATTATCGGAGTTATATGGTGAACCTTTATCAGTTTACAAAGAGTATACATGATTTTAGCTTAAAAGAACCCTTCCTGACCGGAGGTTTGGCTCTCTCCGGCAAAAAAATCCCTGATCAGAAGGCGAATTCTATCGGACAGCACCGGTCCCCGAAGGGATTCCATATTATCCTTAAGGTGCTCCCGGCTGCCCGTTCCGGTCAGAACCACATCAAAAAGATCCTCGTCCCGGACGAATTGATAGGCCAGTCCGGGAAAGCTTACCGAATCGATTCCCCGGAAAAGATGATCCTTGAATTCATAGAATTCGCTGTGGGAGAAACGAAAGAGCCCCTCCCCGATCATCTTATCCATATAGATGCCGAAAACCTCGTTATTTATAAGAGCCTGTCTCACGGCGAACATATTCACCCGCAGAATACCCTTTTCCCCGGCCCGCTTCAGGATCTCCCGGCCGCTCTGATTCAGCAGGTTGAACCCCACCATGACCGCGTCCCAGTGATCGTCCTTCACCGCCCGTTCCATCATGCGATGGGAAGTATCCCGGCTGAATATTTCGGATATGCCGATTTTTCGGATGAGCCCCTCCTCCCGAAAACGGTTCAGTTGGGGCAGAAGAAAGGCGGTCACCTGATCGTATTCTTCCAGATTGACCGCATGGATATAATAGATATCCAGATAATCTGTCTGAAGATGGGAGAGGCTCTGCTCCAGAGATCCGCGGATCTCTTCGATGCTCTTCATATTCCCATCGGAATTCCGGTATGTCAGCTTGGAGCAGAGCATCAAGCCGGCCCGTTCCCTGCCGGAAAGTCCGGCGCCGAGAGCCGGTTCGGTTTCATAACACTCGGCCGTATCGAAGAAACGAATCCCCTGATCATAGGCGACACGGACAAGGGCAAGGGCATTCTCAAAAGCCTGAGCTCCGCTGTTCAAACCGAGCCGGCTGAATCCCCCGCAGCCGAGACCGATGGCGGGGAAATGATCTTCATCTGACCTGATGCTGTTCATATGCCTAAGTTTAGCACGGAATTTTCTATAAGCCTAGGAGCCTGTCGGGTTTAAGATTTTGTTTTGGATTGAGAAGATCCGGAGAGGAGAGGGAGTAAAGAGGGAGCGTCCTATCGAGAT
>JAFGPQ010000037.1 GCA_016936115.1 Spirochaetales bacterium
GGAGATATGCCAGAGAATCACCGCGGGATGGTTCCCGTAACGTTCGGCCAGCTTCTTGTTCATGAGTGCGGTCTTCTCCCGGTAGACCGGGGAGGAGAAACAGTGATTATGCCGGGCGCCGAAAAGATTCCGTTGGCCCGAGGCGTTCACCCGCAGAACTTCCGGGTATTTCCGGGCCATCCAGACGGGACGGGCGCCGGAGGGGGTGGCCAGGAAAACCTTTACTCCCGCCCCGTGGAGTTCTTCGATAACCCTGTCCATCCACTCGAAGGTAAAGACACCCTCTTCCGGCTCCAGGGCGCTCCAGGCGAAAATCCCCAGGGATACCACGGTGACCCCCGCCTTTTTCATCAGCCTGATATCCTCTTTAAGCACATCCGGCCGGTCCAGCCACTGGTCCGGATTGTAATCTCCCCCGTAAAGAATCTCTTCTGTCATTTAACCGATCCTGTAAGGCCCTGGACGAACTGCTTCTGCATGGCCAGGAAGAGAACGAGTATGGGAAAGGTGGAGATACAAACGAGGATCATCAGTCCCCCATACTCAATGGTATAGGCCCGCATTACCGAGAACATGGCGATGGGCAGGGTTTTCATTTTATCGGTCAGGATGGTCATGAGGGGCCACAGGTAACTGTTCCACTGGGTGAGGAACATGTAGATGCTGGCGGAAGCGAAAGTGGCCTTCATGGTGGGGATCACGATAAAGACAAAAATGCTCAATTCTCCCGCTCCGTCCACCCGGGCCGCTTCCATGATCTCCGTGGGGAACATTTTGAAGTTCTGCCGCAGGAAGAAAATGATGAAAACGGACATGACCGAGGGCAGAATAATCGCCGCATGGGTGTTGAGCAGCTTCATGAAGGAGATTTCCTTGAACAGGGGAATAACGATGGCCATCTGGGGAATGATAAGGGTCAGGAGCAGAACACCGAAGACCCGGTCCCGGGCCTTGGAGGGATACTTCTCGAATCCGAAGGCGGCCAGGCTATTCACGGCGATTCCCAGGATCACGGTGATGACGGCGATCTTCATGGAGTTGATGAAAAAGGAGACCGTCTCATAGGTGGTGCTGATTTTCTGCCAGTTCAGGGCGAACTCATGGCCCGGAATCAGTTTTCCCGCCACCACGTCGTTGGGGTTCTGGGTCATTCCTATGACCATCCAGATAAAGGGAAAGAGAGAGAGGACCGCTCCGATGACGAAGAGGACGAGGAGAAAAAACCAGCCTGGAGTCATTTTGCTGCGTACGATAGCCATTAGTTTCTCTCCTTAAGAACTTTGATCTGAATGAAGGCCAGCACGGCGGCGATGATGACCATCACATAGGAGAGGGCCGAGGCGTATCCGAAGTCGGAGTTGAGAACAAAGGCCTGCCGGTAGATATACAGGGCGGCGGTCATGGTGGCATTGGCCGGCCCCCCCTCCCAGGTGAGGACATTGGGCTCATCGAAGAGCTGCATGGTTCCGCTGGTGGAGGTCACCAGGGAGAAAAGAATCACCGGGGTGAGCAGGGGCAGGGTTATGGTAAAGAACTGCCGGATCTGGGACGCCCCGTCCACTTCGGCAGCTTCGTATATTTCCTTGTTGATATTCTGGAGTCCCACCAGAAAGAACACCATGTTATAGCCGGTCCAGCGCCAGGTCAGGGCCAGAATAATGGTAACTTTCGCCCAGAAGGGATCGTTGAGCCAGCCTATGGGCTCGGTGATCAGTTTCAGGGAGTGGAGGAAGTTATTCAGAAGCCCGTTCGACTGCAGCAGGATTCTGAAGAGGATGGAGTAGGCCACAAGGGAAGTGACCACGGGAAGAAAATAGATCGTTCGAAAAATTCCCCTGAACCGTTTGATGCCCTGATGGAGAATAACGGCGATAACCATGGCCAGAAACACCATAAGGGGGATCTGGATAGCCATGAAAAGGAAGTTGTGCCCCAGGGCCTTCCAGAAAACCTGGTCGTGGGCCATACGGACGAAGTTTCCCAGACCGACGAATTCCCGGCTCATTCCCCGCCATTTCTGAGTGACCAGAAAGAGGGATGATCCTATGGGGTAGAGCATGAAAACCAGGTAGAATGCCAGGGCCGGAGCGATAAAGCCCCATCCGGTTCTATTGAGATAGCGATGGTAGCGATTGTGTATTTGCAGCATAAAAGAATCCTCGAAACGCCTCTCCCCCTGTTGGGAAAGAGGCGTTATTGTGAATGGTTTAGTTTCCGGTGGTCTGTTTGTATTCGGCGGCGGCTGCGTCGATGACACCGTCCACGGTGGTGATGTTGCCCGAAAGCATACCCTGCATGGCATTACCAAGGGCTGTTCTCATGGCGGTATAATTAGGAGTGTAATAGAGAACGGGAACCTTTTCCATCCAGGCGGAGAAGTCCTTGTAAACGGCCTGGCTCTTGTAGAAGAACTCATCCTTGGCGGTGTAGTTCGATCCGGATCTGCTGGGAAGGAAAGTTCCCATGGCGCCGGCGCCCTTGAGGATTTCATTGTAGAAGCCCAGAGCCTCGGGGGTTGTTCCTGCCCAGGTACTCTTGAGGAAGTCCACGGCCAGGTCCTTGTTCTTCGTGGCGGAGAGAACGTACCAGGAGGAACCGCCGTTGTTACTGGCGGCCTGGGCATTGGCCACGCCTTCCACGATGGGAGTGGGAACGACCATCCATTTCCCGGCGTTTTCCGGTTTGGACTTGAGGGTTCCGATAATCCACAGGGCGTTCATGAGACCGGCGCTCTGATCGTTATTGAAAGCGGCTACCCAGTTGTTCCAGCCTTCGGCCATGAAGAGAATACCCTTATCGTCCATCTCCTTGATATAGGCAAGGGACTTCTTAACCGCAGGGGTGTCGTACATAACGTTGCCGCTGTTGTCAAAGAACTGGGTACCGGTGGATTGTACCATGATACGCAGGAAGTCGAAACTGGTATTGTCGTAGGCGATAAGGGGCATACCCGTGGCGGCCTTTACCTTTTCGCCCAGGGCGATTACTTCGCTCCAGGTCATGCTCTTCTGGTAGTCGTCCGGGTTGAGACCGGCTGCGGAGATAATATCGGTTCTGAGGAACAGACCGGTGGAACCGGTGTCAAAGGGAATACCGTAAATCTTGTCGCCGTCGGTCATGGGGGCGACCTTGTACTGGGCGAACTGGCTGTGATCAATGCCTTCCGCCTTCAGATCAACGAAGGCTCCGGGATAGTTCTGTACGAACTTTTCAATGATATAATCCTGAAAAAGGGAGATATCCGGGAGACCCGCACCGCCCGCCTGAAGACCGGCTTCTATTTTTCCTTCGATATTATCGGGAACATCGACGATCTCGATCTCCACGTCCGGATGAGACGCCTGATAGACTTCGACAGCTTTGCCCATGGAATAACCGTTAAAATTGGGATCCCAGCACCATACGGTCAGCTTTTGCGGTGCTCCGGCTTTGGCTTCTTTGTTACTGCAGCTCATAAATGAAACAGCAATCATCAGAACGGCCAGAAATAGGACTAAACCTTTTTTCATAAAAAATCTCCTTCGAAACTTGTGATTGTGCCCTATTCTGACACGTTCTGTCTGCCCGGGATACTTACAGATGTCACATATTGTCCGACCGATCCGGTACAAAAGTCACGGGTTCATGAATGGTAGTGGATCTTGTTGGCCAGCTGAATGATCTGGAACCGGTTGTCGATATTCAGTTTTGAGTAGATGATGCTCACATGGTTGCGCACGGTCCGCTCGGATATGCAAAGCTCTTCGGCGATCTGATCGTTATCGCAGCCCGTGGCGATAAGTGTGAAAATCTCCCGTTCCCTCTTGGTGAGCTTTTCCACCCACTCCATCTGCTCGCTCAGCTTGCTGTACTGTTCCCGGTCCTCCTCGTGGAGCCCTTTGATCAGATTGTTGACCAGCACCGGAGAGATCTGGGTGATGCCGGAGTTGACCGCCCGGATGCTGGCGATGAGCTCCGTGGGGGAGAGATCCTTGAGCAGATAGCCCGAGGCGCCGTAACTCAGGGCCTGGCGCACGTACTCGTCCTCATCGTAGGTGGAGAGCATGATAATCTTCAGGGAGGGGTCACGGGCCAGCAGTTCCTTCGTCGCCTCGACCCCGTTCATGACCGGCATGTGCACATCCATGAGAACAAGACCCGGCTCCAGGGTTCTCCACAGCTCAAGCGCCTCTTTACCTTCAGAGGCTATCCCCACGACCTCGATATCGTCGGCATAATTATGAATAAAAGTCCTGAGACTTTCTGCAAAAAGATTCTGATCATCCACAATCAGTACTTTTATCTTTCCCATACTTCCCCCTGTTTTTCCTTTCTGTCCAGCGGAACGGTTACATTAAGGGAGAATCCTCCCCCCGATGCATTGCTCACGCGGATCTGCCCGTCCAAATTGCCGATGCGTTCCTGCATGCCCGTCAGACCGATTCCCTTCACCACCTCTTCGGCGCCCTTCCCGTTGTCCACTACGCTGAGTTTGAGTTCCCGGTGCTCCACCAGAAAATGGATGGTTATGGCCGTGGCCATGCCGTGGCGGTAGGCATTGGTCAGGGCTTCCTGTATGGTCCGATAGAGAACGAAATTCAATTCCCGTGAAAAAGAGTGGGGAATGTTGCCCCAGTTTACCTGTACCCGGACACCAGTCACCTGCTGAAAAATCTGTACGATCTTGTGGATGGCCCGGACCCCCTCCTCTTCGGGGATGGGAGTCTCCCGGGTCTTCCGAAGGGCCGTTCTGGTTTCTTTCAATCCCTCCCGGGCCTGTTTCCGGGCGGTGATGAGGATTTCGGAGAGCTTCTCCTGATCGTCGGCGGGAATGCTGCAGGCGGCGTTGAGAAGAGCGATCAGATTGGTGAAGATATAGCCGGAGATATCGTGTATCTCCCGGCTGATGCGGTTCCTCTCCCGGTCTGACGACTCGTGGCCCACACGCTGCGCATAGGCCTGGAGATTGGCGTTGAATTCGGCCAGGGCGATCATGCTGGCCCGCTGGGTGTTGAAATTCCGTTCCGTTATCACCCTGACATCGGCGTGGTGAATCATCATGTTGATGCAGAATGATACCACGGTGAAGAGGAAGAGCATTACCGAAAGAGCGTCCGGGGAAGCATACACCTCGGGACCGAAAAAGGAGGAGTGGCCGAAAACGGGATTGTATACCTGCCCGGCAATCATGAGCCCCGTGAATATGCCGGAAAAGATCCAATTGTACGGTCTCTGGAGGATGATCCCCGTCTCGAGAAGCAGGGCGATGCCCAGGATGAGCTTGACCGTAAAAAAACCGGGCTGACCGTACCCCTGAATCATAATCAGATAGCAGCGGAAAAACAGGATGATGGCGGCGCGGTAGGTGGATCTCATAAAAAAGAGAAGAAGGCTGAGCGAAAAAGAGAAGAGGCAGAAGATGAGAAAAGTCTGCCGCACCAGTACCGTATCGTCCGCAGGCTCCACAAGGGAAGGCGAAATATTCCAGACCAGGGCGTAGGAAAACAGAATCGTCAGCCCGTAGAACAGGGCTGCCCCTTTTCCGTGTTGCAGAGAGAGGAGCGGCTGGGATGTCCTGTGTTTTGACCCGGGCATAGGAGAAGTGTACTACGGAAGCAGTATGTCTTCAATCATTTCTAACAAGCGGTCCTTTATGATTTCCCCGGTTAGGCCGCTGCCTTCTTCGCGACAGATTTTCACACACTCCGGTTCTTTGGCAATGGTTATCATTTCCGCCTGGGACACCAGTTCCCCGAAAACCTCGGAAAATTCCGATTCCAGGCTCTCTCCGGTGGTGAAAAAGTCGCAATCCAGATCAAGAATGTAACGGTCGAAAAAGCCTTCCTCCAGATTCCGGGCTTCCTCTACCGCATCGGACAGAATCCTGTCGGTCAGACCGGGTTCCGATTCCAGGGGATACTCCACAATAGGTTCCCCTTCGTAATCGGAATCGCCGTGATACTGATAAACCCGGGGATTGGCGCTTCCCTCGTTACGGTTATGGGAGAGGACGAACACCCTGTCGGCGATGCCCGTTCTAACGGAAAAATCGATATGCTCGTCATGGCGCAGATTGTCGTTGATGGTCCTGATTGAGAGCCTGTTATTCAGGTATCCCCGCAGTTTTTCCTGAACCAGTTCCTTCTTCCGCTCGAGACGGGACTCGCATTTTCCCGCTTTTTTCTCGCTGTCCGCCCGCCAGTAGGCGTATGTGGAAAAGGCCTTTTTCGTATCCGTATGGTAATCCAGGGTAAAGACATTGCAGGGGGGAATTCTCTCCCAGGCCTCAAGTACTCGGTTATGGGATTTGACGATGTAAACATCCTTATCCCCTATCTTCAAGTGCTCCATAAAATTAGTATAAAGACCCGAGAGCATTATTTCTACCGCCTAGGCTTTCTTATGCTCAAAAACCTCGGGAAGGGGCACATCAAAAGCCTCGGCTATGCGAAAAGCTAGTTCCAGGGAGGGGGAATAGCGTCCCGCCTCCAGGGCGATGATCGTCTGCCGGGACACCCCGGTCAGCTCGGCGAGCTGCTGCTGGGTCATCTCCCCATGGTGAAAGCGCAGGGTCCGAATGTTGTTTGTAATCCTCAGCTTCGCCGCCATCAGTCACTTCCCATCCGGTATTTCACTATGCGTATGATGCTGCCGGCGGTATTTCCCAGAACAAAAGCACCCAGAACAAAGTGTATCATCAAAAGAGGTGTATAACCTGCGGCGAGGGTGACCAGACCGGCAATAAATCCAAGGACCATGATAACCTGAACAATCATCTCCGATTTCATGGAAATCAGCTTATCCCTTTCGTCTTCCACCATTTGCGCTTTTATATTCTTCTCTATATCCCTGTCATCCATATCCTGATTCCGGATTTTTTCCCGTACGGCGATGCCGATGGCGAGAAAGATATGAAAGACGATCTGCCCGATGATCTCCAGCATAACGCCGGCTCCGATAAACTTCAGAATCGCCACGGCCCAGAGACGGTAATCCTCAGGCCCGAAAACACCGGCATGATACTGTTTGAGAGCGAAGATGATATAGGAACCCACAATACCCAGTCCGATCAGGATACTCATGATAATCTGCTTTTCCTTGTATGACATATTAACCTCCTATGTTACGTCTGCCATACATAATGTAATATATTTTTAACATATAGTCAAATTTAAATTACTTTCCATTTAAAGATGGCATATGCTTTCAGGGGAATCGTCAGAAGAGCAACTGCTTTATCAAAAGGGCCAGTTCCTGCTTGTTGTAGGGTTTGGCAATCAATGGCACCTCAAATTCCTTTTTCAGCCGGTACATTTCATCCGATTCGGGCAAACCGGTAGCTAGTATGACGGGCATATCCGGTGAGATTTTCCTGATGGCACGGAAACAGGCTATTCCGCTCATTTCCGGCATGTTCACATCCAGAAGGATGATGTCCGTCCGGGGGTCCCGTTCATAGGCGGCAAGGGCGTCTTTACCGTTTTCCACGACCAGAACATCATACCCCAGTTTTTCGAGCAGCCCGGCCACGGAAGCCCTGATCACCGGCTGATCGTCCGCAAGAATGATCCTTCCCGAACCTTCCAGAGAGATATCGGACTGGTCATCGCCGGAGGTACCGGGATCTTCGGAAAGGGGCAGGTAGATCTTAAAGGATGTGCCCACGTTCTCTTCGCTGTAAACAGAAATATCCCCGTGATGCTGATGAACGGTTCCATAAACCGAAGCCAGACCGAGACCGGTCCCCTCCCCGTTCTTCTTGGTCGTAAAAAAGGGCTCGAAAATGCGAGGCAGAATATTTTTAGGGATTCCCGTTCCAGTATCGGAAACATCACACTCCAGATATCCCCCGGGGGGCAGGGAAATTCTATGGCGGATACGGTTCTCTTCATTGATCTCTATATTACGGGTGGTATAGGTGATTGTCCCGCCCCCGGGCATGGCATGGCTCGAGTTGACCCCCAGATTAATGAGCATATTCTCCAACATGGCGTAATCCCCCATAAGAAAATGATGTTCCCCATCCAGGGCGAGGGCGATGGAAATCCGAGGGTCCAGGGTGCTTTTCAGAAGGGTTGCCGTATCGGTCAGAAGCACGTGAAAATCCAGCGGGGCCAGCAGGGTCTCCCGGTTACGGGAAAAGGTCAGCAGCTGCCTGGTCAGTCCTTTCGCCCGGTCACTGGTATCTATGACCATCCGGTTATAGAGTTTTGCCTCCGAATTATCATCCAGACACATTTCAAGGAGTTCCGAAGCCCCCAGGATCGCTCCCAGGACATTGTTGAAATCGTGGGCGATACCGCCGGCCAGTTTCCCGATGGCTTCCATACGTTGGCTGTGTTCCAGCTGTATCTGCAGTTTATGGGTCAGGGACACATCCCGGAAGACAAGAACGGATCCTATGATTTCCCCGGTCTGGGAACTGATGGGAGACCGGGATTCGGAGATCGTAAATACCTTGCCTTCCCGGGATGTCAGAGTATGGAGGGATTCATCAAAGACATCTTCCTCTTCCCCCTCCCGGACGGTGCGGTATACCCGGTCCAGAGGCTCCCCTATTGCCTGATCGGCAGGCCATCCGGTTAGGCGACAGGCCACAGGATTGATACGGGTGATTCTGTTATCCAGATTAATGGAAATGACTCCGTCTCCGATAGAATCAAGGGTCAGCCGGAGATCCTCCTCGGTTCTCTGACGCACGGCGACCTCTTCACTCAGCTCAGTTGTCCGCTGTTCCACCCGGCGGTTCAGGTCATTTTTGGCATTGACCAGCCGAAGGAACAGATAGAGGATAAACTGGACAAGGAGATAAATCAGCAGGGCAAAGGAGTACCGGTAAATAACCCGGTCGACTGTTACGATTCTCAGGGATCCCAGGCTCTCATCGTTTTTTCGAATCACAGAGACCAGCTCATCCTCATGAAGAATTTTCATGTTCAGCAGGAGAGGTTCAAATCCCCTTAAATTATCTCCCTGCACCATAACCACGTTCTGTACGGAAGCGTAATCATAGTAGGAGGCGGACCGGTATTTACCCAGTCTTACGGCGAATCTCAGGTATTCCTCAATCCCCTGATAATTCAAGTCCCAGGCATAGGAAGAGAGAACATTGCTGTGATAGGAGAGGCTTTCACTGTTTCTCATATCCTTCTCCCGGTTCAGAATGAAAAGAGATCCCGCAAAAAGCAGAAAAAGAGCCGGATACAGTAATAATTCCTTTCTATTTCTCATGGAGCATACCAATTCAGGGATAATGGGGGAGCAATGCCATTATTTCCGAGTATCTCCCGTTATGTTTTAAGGTTCGAATGCCTTCATCGAATTTATCGACAATTTCCTGAGCCCGGGGATGCTTTTTTGAAATGAGAAGGTAATAATCCTGGGATTTCAGGATTTTCGGGTGGTAGGTAAAACGGGACGCGGCGGACTGGTCAAACAGATATGTCAGCAGATAAAGGCCGACATCTTTGGAGGCCGGGTATATATCGATATGGCCGGCGGCAAGTTTATTGAAGTTCAGCTCCTCCCGGGGAACCAGCTCAATGTTCAGCCCGTACTCAATCTGGGGCTCCATATAGGCATACCCGATTGTTCCGCCTATGCGATATTTCTGGAGGTCGGAAAAATCTGACCAATCGAAATCCAGGCTTTTCAGATGAAAGAAGACATTCTCTTCGATCAGAATGGGTTCCTGCGAGGAGAGGCAGCTTTCTTCCCGCTCAGCAGTCTGCATAAGCGGAAAGGAGCCGTCGCTGTCTCCATTCTCCACATTGCACAGACTCCTCAGCCAGGGATAATACCTATACTCCACATCCATGTCATAGAGTACGAAGATTTCTGTTACCAATTGCTCCAGTATCTGAGAATCGGGATCCCTGCTCGAGGTATAGGGTTCCCAATCTCCAATATCAAAGGTAATGACCTCCTGCGCCGTTAGGAAAAAACTCAGAAAAAGAAGAATCGGTATAATACACTTCTTCATAATATAATTCTAAGAGATGGTAATAGAACATTCAAGGTTCATTCTCTGCGAATTACCCCATTTCAAGAGTCTCCCCGTCTCCCGGTATCAGAATATTGCTGTTCTGTGAATTTATGACTCTCTTCAGTCTTTCCCTTGTGTCGGAGCAATGATTCAGGGAATCCATGTGGACGGCAATAATTCTCGATCCGGGAAGCATACGGCTGAGCCTTAGAATATCCCGGTTATCCATGGTCAGTTTGCCCAGGACTTTCAAGCGGGCGCCTCCCCCGTTGGCAATGATTATTTCGGGAGAGAGCATCTTTAGAATTCTCCTGGTCCTACCCGTCAGCAGGGTGTCCCCCGAAAGATAGACCCGGGATTCGGGTCCCTCTATGAAATAGGACGAACTGATTCCCAGCTTCTTCCTGAAAAGATGTCCCCCATGGTACCCCATGAACCTTCTGACAGATAGGCCTGACCATATTGTGCGGTCGGTGATACCAGTCACACGGGTAAAGCCTAATTCCAGATAGGAGGCTCTATCCTCTTCCTGACAGAGGAGGAGGATGTCCCGGGGGAGGACTTTTCTGGCGACTTCATCAAAGTGATCATTATGATCATGGGTGATGAGAACGCCATCGTATATGCCCAGATCCCCATAAGCCACGGGCAGATCGACCAGAGGATTCCTTCGTGCATTACGGGAATTCACGATGGGAGGATAGGCTCCCCTCCCGGCAAAAACCGGGTCAATGAGAATACGTTTTCCGTCGATTTCCAATATCGAGGTAGCATGTCTGAAGTGCTCTATTGTCATTATTTCCGACTCCTTTCAGGGGATGATAAAGGATGTAGTCGGGTACAGGGTCAATAACTCTCAGATGAATTTCGCAAACAGATCACAGGTTTTCCTATCTTCCCGGTTTTTAAACTGCAGCAGCTGCCTCTTCACAGAGGTCAGATTGGCGATCTGTTCATCAATATCCCGGATCTTCTGCTCGATGTATTTACCCAGACGCTCCGGTTTTTCCAGGGAATTCTGTAGAAGCTCGAAAAAGGCACCAATCTCCTTAAGGGAAAAACCGAGGGTCTTGAACCGCAGGATCAATTCCAGCCTGGATACCAATATCTCGTCATAATAGCGATAGCCGTTTCTCGGATCAATGCCTGGTTCGATGAGATTGATATTCTCATAATATCTTATTGTTTCGGGATTTATACTCAAAAAAGCTGCGACTTGTCCTCTGGTCATACCCCATTATATAGTTTTGCCTTAACTTTTTCACTGCCCGGGCGGCGTCCGCCTTGATCAGAATGATTCCATTGCCTATTATGTTCAGGCTATGAGCAGCCAGAGCCCGTCGGGGAAACGCGCCCTCCTTTCTCTCTTTTCCGCCAATACCCTGTCCCTGCTGGGCAATGTTCTGTCCGAACTGGCGGTTCCCTGGTTTGTCTATGAACTCACCGGCAGCGCCACCGCCACGGCGGGCATCGTCTTTGCCGGTCAACTGCCGAATATTCTGGTGGGCCTGTTCAGCGGCCGGTTCATAGACCGTTTCAGCGCCAGAACAGTCAGCCTCTTTACGGACGGGGTGAATTTCTTTGCGGTCGCCCTGATTCCTCTTCTCTTTCACCTGAACGCGCTGGATATGGTCCTATTGGGAATTCTCGTGTTTTTCAGCAAGGTGTTCGATACGCCGGGCCATACGGCCCGGCAGGTGATCGTCACGGAGCTGATAGAAAAACAGGGGCTGCCCCGGGACAGGGTCAACGGCATCTACTCCCTCATCGAAACTATGGCCGACCTCTTGGGGCCGGTGCTGGCGGGGCTGCTTCTAACACTTATCGGAGCGGTCTACCTGATGGCCATAGACGCGGTCACCTTCGCCCTTTCCCTGCTTATCATGGCCTTCGGATTCGGCCTGAAGCGGCATACCCGCCATGAGGACCGATCCGCTTCCCTTCGGGATGCCTGGCGTTGGCTGATTATCACACCCCCGGTCAGAAAACTGGCCCTGTACGATGCCCTGGTGAATACGGTGGCCACCACCCTGCTGGCGGTGACTCTCCCGGTTCTTGCTAAGGAATACGCCGGCAGCAGCACGATTTACGGTTTATGGATGGCCGCCTTTGCGGGGGGAACCACTCTGACCACCGGCTTCTACGCCTGGGCCGGCCACAGGCTTAATCCCCATACCCTGCTCAGAATCACTCCCCTCGGGCAGATTGCCGGTCTGCTGATCCTTCTGGCGGTTCTTCTGGTGAAAGGCCCCATGATTCTGGGGGCGGCCGGATTGTTTCTCTTCGGTGCCAATCTGGGCGTGGGTGGTATGATGGATGCGAAACTCCTCCAGACCCACGTCCCGGAGGACAGGCGGGGCAGCATATTCGCCGCCTTCTCTTCCCTGCGCTACACGGGGGTTCCCCTGGGGCTGTTTGTCGCCGGACGGCTACTCGATTCGCAGGCCCTTGCCACGCTGTTTCTGTTCTTTTTTCTCTTATGCCTGATGGCCAGTGCCCTGTGGTGGCCTAGGAAGTCTTAATCAGAACACCCACTTCAGAGAGAAAGAGTCTCCAGAAGGTTGTCTCCATCAGGATTTTATCCCCGTAATGGCATACGATCCCTTTCAGCTCATCCAGGGTCATGGGAACTTCATCATAAAAGATCCAGAAACCGGTCAGCTCGAAAATCCGGCGGAAGATGCGGTAGGACAGGGTCGGCGTGGGCACAAAAATTATGATATACCCCTTATTGGAAACAATCTCCCGGTGCTTCCCGTAGAGCACAAGTTTTTGTGCTGGACTGAAGTGCTCTAGGACTCCCTGGCTGTGAACCAGATCATAGGTTTCCCGATCGGAGAGGTTGAAAAAATCATCCAGATGATACCTTTTTTCACAGGGAAGCCCTTTGAGATTATCCTTAGATATATCAAGATGCTTCTTCGTATGATCGATTACTCCCAGGTGCTTCACATTGAAATGCCTGGCGAGGCGATGTGTCAGATGGCCGGACCCGCCGCCGAATTCAAAAACCGATTCAATCTCATGGGCTTCCACCTGACCAATCAGCTTGTTATAGCCGCCCCAGGCATGCTTTATGAACCAAAGATAGACCGAATTATACCTGATGAATTTTGTATACTCTTCCCAATTCGTGCTTTTCATTTCCCCTGACTTACTCCTAACCGCATAGGCAATTGTAAACCGGTTTTATGTTTTTATCAGTAACTATTTTCACTCTTCCAGGGATAAAATAAAACCGCCCCGATTCGGAGCGGTTTTATCATTTTTTCTTTTTATTTCGCCCAGGCGGGATCTTTCATAAAGGTCTCGTCTCTCAGAGGCCCTACGGAATAACCGGCCACGGGCACCATGGTGAACTCTTCGATGAACCTGATCACATCCTTTGCGCCGGCGGGAATCTGATCCCAGCTGCGGGCGTCGCCTACCTTGCCTTCCCAGCCGGGGAACTCTTTGAGAACCGGCTTGATGCGCTCCATTCTATCGATGGAAGCGGGGAATTCCTCTACGATCTCACCGTCGATTTCATAGGCGGTACAGATCTTGATAGTTTCAAAACCGTCGTAAAGGTTCAGATGGGACAGAATGAAACCGTCCAGGCTGTTCACCCAGCCCGCATAGCGCAGGGCCACCAGGTCCAGATAGCCTATGCGCCGGGGACGGCCGGTGGTCACCCCGTACTCATGGCCCAGTTCGCGCAGGGTATTGCCCAGTTCCAGATCGGCTCCTTCGAGCATTTCCGTAGGCATGGGCCCGTTGCCGACCCTGGTCTGATAGGCCTTGAACACGCCCAGACACTTGTCGATATACCGGGGACCGATGGACGCGCCCTGAGCGGCGCCGCAGCTGGTGGACATGCCCGAGGAAACAAAGGGATAGGTTCCGTGATCCAGGTCGAGCAGGGCGCCCTGGGCTCCTTCGAGCAGGATGTCCTTATCCCGGTTCTCCATCATGAAAGCGGCCATATTCACGATCATGCCGGCCAGTTTGTCCTTGAAGGGAGCCAGCCAGGAACGATCCTCTTCCTTGAGCCCTTCCCAGATGACCGGATCCCAGAGATCGCCCACCCGGATGCCGTCGCGGTGCGCCTTATTGGCATAGGTGACGCCGATGCCCCGTCCCGTCGTCCCGATGGGACGGATCCGTTTGGATTCCATGCTCATGTCCTCTTCCTTATAGGAAGGAAGAACCAGATGGGCCCGGTCGGATACGAAAACGCGTCCTTCCCAGGAGATCCCCTGAGATGCGATTTCGCCTAATTCCTTGAATAGGGATTCCGGATCGATAACCATTCCGTTGCCCAGGGCAACCTTTTTCTCCGGGTAGATTATACCCGCCGGAACCAGATGAAGAGCAAATGTCCTGTTCTCTACCTTTATGGTATGGCCCGCATTGGCTCCGCCGGAAAAACGGACGACCAGATCTGCATCTTCGGCCAGATAGTCAACCATTTTCCCCTTACCTTCGTCGCCCCACTGGGCTCCGATAACTACAAGTTTCATCTCTTTTTTTTCCTTTAGTTTAACGATTTTAAGCCCCGAAGCGGGCCTAAGAAAAGAACAGCAAAAAGCCCGTCCAGACAACTGAACGGGCTCCGTAGTTGCGAGTAATATTAACAGAAACCTTATATTGTGGCAATGCTCTGCCGTATAAGTTTGGAAACTTTTGAAATAGGGAACCTCCCTTCTGTTTATTCGTGGAAAATTGGTTTATCCTTCATCTATGAAATTTCCCTACCCCCCGGCGTACCCGTTCCGCCAGGAGACGACCCTCTCCTTCTACCCACCCGTTTCGGACAATTCCCTGCGCCCCTGGGACGGGGCGGACGAGTATCTGCTGGAAGTCCTTTCCCGGGATTTTCCCGAAGGGAAGATTCCCCGCCCCCTGATTCTGGGCGATTCCTGCGGCGCCCTGACCGTTCCCCTGGCCGGTTACGACCCGATCGGCCTGAACGACTCCTGCGGCTCCCGGTATTGCATTACCGGGAACCTGAGAGACAACGGTTATGAGGGGGATCCTGTTTTTCATGAGTTCCATGGGGATTTTCCCGCCGAAGCAGGACTGATTCTCTTGAAAATACCCAAATCCCTGCCCCGGTTCCGCTATGAACTGGAGAGACTGCGGGAAAGAATCACGAACCCCGTCACCATACTGGCCGCGGGAATGGCTAAACTGCTTCCCCCCAGCTTTTTTGAAACCTTTCAGGAACTGACCGATGGGGGGGAATACTCTCTCATCAAAAAGAAAGCCCGCTACTACCGGGGCGTTCTGACACCGGTTAAGGTAGAATCCCGTGAGGAACACCGCTTTTCCTGGGAGGGGAAAGAGCTCATATCTCTTCCCGGGGTCTTCTCCTACGGCAAGCCGGACCGGGGCACCCTGTTCCTTCTGGACCGCTTTCCCCGAATCCCCGCTCCCGCCACGGTGGTGGATCCGGGCTGCGGCTGCGGTATACTGGGGATACAGGCAGCCCTGACCTGGCCGGAAGCGAAAATCATCGCCACGGACGATTCGGCGGCCGCCGTGGAGAGCACCCGCCTTTCGGCCCGGGAGAATGGGCTGGAAGACCGCTTTGACATCCGCCATACCCATATTCTGGAAGGGGTGGATGACGATTTCGCCGATCTGGTTCTGTGCAATCCTCCCTTTCACCAGCAGCACCGCATTCAGCTGGAGACGGGGTTCGCCTTTATCACGGAAAGCCTCCGGGTTCTGAAAACGGGGGGATGGCTCTTTCTTGTGGCCAACCGCTATCTGGGCTATGAAAAGGAGCTCACGAGACAGTTTTCCAAAATGAAGATTCTGGGACAGGATAAGAAGTTCCGGCTTTATATGTGCCGGAAGTAGGTTAGAAAAAAACCTTACCGATCAGCTCCCGGTCGGGAACCTTCCTATCTTCCAGATCCCTTATAACTTTTTCCTTATCGTAAGGCATCTCGAAATGTGAAGGAATAGACAGGAGAGCCCCTCTATCCGCTCTTCGATCCGGTATGGCAGAGTACTGAGGAAAGCCCGATCCCTATTTTCCAGCTGTTTGCCGGTCCATATCTGATGGGCTATTTCGCCGTCTGACATGGACTGAGGATGTTCGGCAGATGAAATCTGCTTAACCTGATACTCCTCGTGATTACCCATGACACACTCGACATTTCTGCGGCGGATGATCTCGAGACATTCCCCGGGATGGGGCCCTATGGCGATCGTATCTCCCAGGCTGATGATTCTGTCCACGCCCAGCTCACCTGTCTTCTGAAGGATAGCCTCCAACGCGGGTAGATTGGCATGAAGGTCTGCGAAGAGGGCGATTCGGGTCACGGATCCAGGTTTTCCAGTCTCCCCGTGGTCAGATCCAGCCGGCGGTAATAGCAGTTCCGCGCCTGGCCTTTACTGTTGCGGGTATGGCAGATCTTTCCCTTCTCCGGGCGGACGATGTACAACAGGGAGTTCTGCTCGCAGTTCACCCGGATCTCCTCGATGATATAGGCATTCCCCGAGGTAAGGCCCTTTTCCCAGAGTTCGTTCCGGCTGGTGCTCCAGAAAACGGCCTTGCCCGTCTCGAGAGTCCGCTTCAGGGCCGCTTCGTTGGCGTAGGCCACGAGGATCAATTCCTTCGTTTCCGAATCCTGCACGGCCACGGGAACAACCTTACAGTTCTTCTCCGCTATAGAGGTTAACTTATCATAATCCAGGTTCAGGACGGCTCCCTCTTCCAGCTCTTCGTGTGTCATGATGTCATTATAGCGAGCTGCGTCAGGGATTGGAAGGGCCGGCAGAGCCGGGTCAACGTACGAAGAACGGGGACGGGACCCCTGGAAAGCCCGGCCCCGGGACGGGGAGACGCCCGGGAGAACCGGATCACTCCCCGGTCCGGTTATAGATGATACCCCCTATCAGGGCGGTGAGGGGCGCGGTCAGAACGAGGCCGAAACTTCCCACCAGGGTATGGAGGATTTCGGAACTCACATAAGTCAGGTTCAGGATGTTCACCCCCGGGGTCCCCTGGGCCATCATGACCATGAGAACGGCCGTATAGCTTCCCGAGTAGGCCAGGAGCAGGGTGGTGGTCATAGTCCCTACCACGGCTCGGCCCACTTTGATACCTGAGACGATCAGCTCTTTCGGTTGGATGTCGGGTCTTTTGTGCTTGATCTCGTGCATGGAGGCGGAGATATCCATGCTGATGTCCATGACCGCTCCGGAGGAGGCCAGGAAGATACCCGAAACCAGGATGGCGGTCAGATCCAGATGGGCGTATCCCGAGTAGAGCAGGGATTCGGAAAAGGGTTTGACCGCCCCGTGGATATGAAAGAGTTTGCCAAAGAGAAGTGAGAAAGCGGCGGTGAAGATGATCCCCGCCACTGTGCCCAGAAAGGAGATGAGCCCCTTCTTATTCAGCCCTCCCACCAGGAAGATGATGACTGCGGATAGGACGGCCACGATGGCCAGGGAGATCAGAACCGGGTTAAAGCCCTTCAAAAAACCCGGGAGCAGCAGCTTCCAGATAGCGGCGCCGGTGAAGAGAAAGGAGAGGAGCGCCTTGATGCCGGTCCACCCCGCATAGAGGATGAGAAGCCCCGCGAAAAGAAAAAGCAGCACCATCTCAACCCGGAGCCTGTAATGGTCCACGGGTGTGGCGTAAACGAAATCCCCCTGTTTGTCCGTATTTATGGAAACCAGGGCCGTGTCGCCCGGGGCGAACATTTTATCCAGTTCCAGTTTGCCCATGAGCATATTATTCGATTCGGTCACGGTTCCCTTGGACTTCCCGTTCAGGATTTTTATGGTGACCCCTTGGTTTCCGGTCCTGACGATGCCGTACTGTTCCAGCTCCGAATCGTCCACGGCGATGATTTTTCCCCGGGCGTGGAGTATATCTGTTCTTTGCCGGTTCTCGAATCCCGTGGGCAGCATAAGAATGAGCAGAGTGAGCAGGGTGACGATGATGGTGAAGATCCTGTCTTTGCCGGTGTTTTTTTCTCCGATGAACATGAATAGAGCCTCTCGTTTATAGATTTTCTGCTATGAAAAACAGGGAGGACGGCCCATGCCGCCCTCCCCGGTGATTCAGGTAAAACTGTTTTTCAGCTTAGAACATGATCTGGGACATCTTCTTGAAAATGTCCGTGTTGTCGTAATAGCCGTTGAACAGATCCTGGCCTACGCCCATGGCGAAGGTGGCCACGGGAACACCGGTGTGGGAGTAGGAGGTCCAGGCGAGTCCGGCTCTCTGGTTCAGCAGGTGGGTAATGGTTACGGTCAGGGCGTTGTATCCGCCGTAAAGCAGATAATCCTGGGTTTTAGAGGCGATTTCCTCACCCTTCATACTTCTGGCGAAGGCTTCTTCCAGCATCTGGGCTTCGTAATCGGAAAGGTCGGTGAGGCCGAAGTTCTCCTCGATGGCGGGTATCAGGTCGGCGAATTTGCCCCCGTTCCCGTTGGCTTCCTTGTAGGGTTTGAACACATAGGTATCGAAGGCTTCGTAGGACATTTTCTGCTTGCCGATTTCATCGAAGGCGGATCCGTATTTGGTTCCGGCGAAACCGAGGGTCAGACCGCCCGTTTCGTGGTCACCTGTTACGATGATAACCGTTTCGTCCGGGTGAGCGTTGTAGAAGTCGATACCTTTCTGAATGGCCTCGTCGAAGGCGATGGTATTCTTGATGGAGGCGGCGGCGTCGTTGGCGTGGCAGGCCCAGTCGATTTTGCCGCCCTCCACCATCATGAAGAAACCGTTCTCGTTGTCCAGGAGCTCGATGCCCTTGTCCACGTACTCGGCCAGAGTGATATCATCCGCTTCCTGATCCATGGCGTAATCCAGGGAGTTTCTTGTGAAGCTGGTATTGTAGTAGGCATAGGCCTGGGTGCCGGGGGTCAGGGCGTTCAGTTCCTCCCGGGTTGTGGCTATCTGCCATCC
Source organism: Spirochaetales bacterium (assembly GCA_016936115.1). Lineage (GTDB taxonomy): Bacteria > Spirochaetota > Spirochaetia > DSM-2461 > DSM-2461 > SZUA-368. The sequence goes on from JAFGPQ010000037.1 coordinate 18,879, forward strand.
CCGTTCGTTCATCACGTCCAGAGCGCTTTTCTCTCCCTTTGGTGTCTTGTCCAGTCTGACCATACCGCCGGCGAAATAATCGAAGTTGCTGTTGGCCATCTGCATGTTGATATTATAATAGTTGTTTCTACTGGGTTCCTTGGCATAAAAGCTGGCCGGGGTGGCATGGTCCAGGTTTACGCTCGAGAGGATCCCCACCTTCATACCTGCGCTCTTGGCCAGCTCGGCGATGGTGGTGAAGGTTTCCGTTTTAGCCACATTGTAGTTAATGACACCGGACTCGGTTTTGTTGCCCGAAGCGATTGCCGTACCGGCTGAGGCGGAATCGGTGATGAAAGAGAGGGCGTCGTAGGTGGTTGTCATGCCCTGAGCGGGAAACTGGGTGAAAGTAAGCTGTTTGACTCCCACCGGGGTCCCGTTAACGGAGCTCAGGTAGGCTTCGGCGGAATTGATCTGGGGCAGGGCCATACCGTCGCCGATAAACAGCATCACGTATTTGGCCTTGGCGATCTGATCCGCCATGTCTGCGGAGGCGGTTTCCTGCTGAGCGTTGGCGAAAAGACCGGCCAGGCACAGCACCATGAGGGAAAGGATAAGATTCTTCTTCATTTTCTTAAGACTCCTGTTTGTTTTTTGACACGGACATTCCGTGCCTATGCACACTAGAGATTAGGTAAAAATGGTTTCCCTATCATTATTGTTTGATGAACTTTCGGTTAACCCGGGGATCTCTCGGGTTATTTGCGGACAAAAATCGCCGGCTACAGGAAAAAACTTGCCATCCCGTAAAAAGTAACTTACAATTCAAATTATGGATTATGATTCTCTCTCAAGAGAAGCGCTTGTGGAACTCCTGAAGGAGTCCCAATGCAGAAATGATACCTATTTCTCTCTTTTCTCTTCCCTGAGCGAAGGAATCATAACGGTGGATGGAAATGAGGCCATTTCCTTTATGAACATGGCCGCCGAGGAGTTCACCGGCTGGTCCTTCGACGAGGTTCAGGGCCGTCCCTTCACGGAAGTGGTCAATACGGTGGACCATTTCTCTTCGGAACCGGTCGATCTTAGGCTTAGGGATATTATCAGCCATAAAAAGACTTCCGAATACTCCGGTTACCTCGATCTTCTGGACAAAAAGGGGACCGCCCGGCATATCACGGCTACCCTTATCCCCATCAGCAGGGAGTGCCCCCATACGGAGCTGATCGTTTCTCTTCAGGATATTACGGACAAGCGTCATATCGGTGAGGAGATTTCCCGTATTCAGAAGCTGGACGCCCTGAGCAAACTGGCCGGGGGCATCGCCCACTCCTTTAACAACATGCTTACCGGTATTATGGGCTTTTCCGAGCTCATGTCCATGGAACTGAACGGTAAGAAGGAAGATGAGCTGCTCCAGTACAATCAAGAGATTATCGAATCCTGCGAACGGGCTTCCAGCGTGACCGGGGAACTGCTGAATTTTTCCCGGAAGCGCAATTTCGGTTGTATTGTGGTGAATCTGAACGATCAGATTGAAGAGGGGGCCGACCAGCTGCAGACCCTGCTGGGACCGAAGATCACAGTGGAAACGGAGATTCATGCCATAAATCAGACCTTCTTCGCCGATCCCTTTCAGATTATGGAGATTATTCTGAACCTGGGAAAAAATGCGGGCTATGTCATGCCCGAAGGAGGCAAGATCCTTATCAAAACGGAGAACCGTTTTTTCACCGATGAGGAGTGCCGCCGCAAGTCACGGCTGATGAAACCCGGTGTCTACTTCATGATGACCGTGAGCGATACGGGCCCGGGAATCAGCAAGGATGTTCTGCCCCATATTTTCGAGCCCTTTTTCACCACTAAGCCCCTGGACAAGGGAAGCGGCCTGGGCCTCTCCTCGGTCTACGGTTCCGTGGTGAGTCACGGGGGAACGATTTCGGTTAAAACGAAGGAAGGGTTGGGCACCTCCTTCGAGATTGCCCTGCCCCTCTCCTACGATTTCAATTATTCCGTAAACTAAACTCATCCATAATGGAGTTGAACAGGGGACTGGGTCTCATCAGGCGGGCCATGACTTCCTCGGAGGCACGGTAGTAGCCATCCATATCGGCCCCCTTTCCCTGAACCCGGTTCAGCTCTTCCACAATGTCCTCTTCCTTCGCGGCTAATTCCTGATAGAGGGGGGCGAAATTATCCCTCAACTCCCCGTCATCGTTCTGTTCCGCCAGGGCCTGGGCCCAGTAGAGAGCCAAATAGAAGTGGCTGCCCCGGTTATCCAGCTCCCCCGCCTTGCGGGAGGGACTTTTGCGGTTATCCAGCAGCCGGGAAGTACCCTGATCCAGAGTCTTAGAAAGAACAGCCGCTTTGCCGTTGCCACCCAGGGCTATCTGCTCCAGGGAGACGGCCAGGGCCAGGAATTCCCCCAGGGAATCCCAGCGCAGATGATTCTCACTCAGGAACTGCTGAACGTGCTTGGGAGCCGATCCGCCGGCTCCGGTTTCATAGAGGCCGCCACCGTTCATGAGGGGCACCACGGAGAGCATCTTGGCGCTGGTTCCCACTTCCAGAATGGGAAAGAGATCGGTCAGGTAATCCCGGAGCACATTTCCCGTTACGGAGATGACATCATTACCGGCGGCAATCTCCTTCATGGATACCTGTGTCGCTTCCACTGGGGAGAGCACGGAGATATCCAGGCCCTGCGTATCATACTCAGGCAGGACGGCGGCGACTTTCTCCCGCAGGGCCCTGTCGTGGGCCCGGTTCTCATCGAGCCAGAAGATGGTTTTGCTTCCGGTCAGGCGGGCCCGGATCACAGCCAGCTTGATCCAGTCCCGGATGGGGGCGTCCTTGGCCTGGCACATGCGAAAGATATCCCCGGATCGAACCGGCTGTTCCAGTAGAATCCGGTCCCCTTCGCCCACGACCCGCACGGTCCCCTCGGAAGAGACGATGAAGGTCTTGTCGTGGGAACCGTACTCCTCCGCCTTCTGGGCCATGAGGCCCACATTGGCCACGCTTCCCATGGTAACCGGATCAAAGGCGCCGTTTTCCCTGCAGAAGTCCACAGCCGCCTGATAGACCCCGGCGTAGGATCTGTCGGGAATAACCGCTTTCATATCCTGGGCCTTGCCCTCTTTGTTCCACATTTTTCCGGAGTTGCGGATGGCCGCGGGCATGGAGGCGTCGATGATAATGTCGCTGGGAACGTGAAAATTGGTAATACCCCGGTCCGAATCGACCATGGCCAGGTCCGGCCCGGCAGCAAGGCAGGCATCCAGTTCCGCCCGGATGCTTCTCTGAACGTCATCGTTCAGGGATTCGATCTTCTTGAGCAGATCCCCCAGGCCATTGTTGGGATCCACTCCGGCGGCGGCCAGTTCCTTGCCGAACTTCTCAAAGAGGGGCGCGAAATAGACCGAAAGGGCATGGCCGAAGATGACAGGGTCGGAAACTTTCATCATGGTCGCCTTCAGGTGAAGGGAAAACAGCACTCCCTTTTCCCGGGCATCCTTTATCTGGGCGGCGTAGAATTCCCGCAGTTTCCGGCTGTCCATGACTGCAGCATCGATGATCTCACCTTCGAGCAGGGCCAGGCCCTCCTTGAGAACCTCCGTGGTGCCGTCAGCCTTTTTCAGCTCTATGCGCACCCGGTCGGCTTTTTCCAGGGTCAGGGACTTCTCGCTGCCGTAGAAATCGCCCTCCTCCATACTGGCCACGTGGGTCAGGGAGTCCTTAGACCAGGCCCCCATGGAGTGAGGATTCTTCCGGGCGAAATTCTTCACCGACAGGGGGGCCCGGCGGTCGGAATTCCCCTCCCTCAGGACGGGGTTCACCGCGGAACCCTTGATCTTATCGTAACGGGCCCGGACGGCACTCTCTTCTTCACCGACGGGCTCTTCCGGGTAATCGGGCAGATCGTATCCCTTCTCCTGCAGCTCCGCTACCGCCGCCTTAAGCTGGGGAACGGAAGCGCTGATGTTGGGGAGCTTGATAATATTGGCTTCCGGCTCCTTTACCATTTTTCCCAGAAGGGCCAGGTCGTCGGGGATCCGCTGCTCCGGCTTCAGCCTCTCGGGAAAAGCGGCCAGAATCCGTCCGGCCAGGGAGATATCCTTCGTTTCCACCCCGATTCCCGCGCATCCCGCAAAGGCCCGGATAAGGGGAAGCAGGGACCGGGTGGCCAGGGCGGGGGCCTCGTCGGTAAGGGTATAGGTAATAATTGATTTTTCTGCCATGTTACTATCCTGATAATTGTGTGATACGGAATTATACCCGAAACGGACCTCTTGGTTAAGTCTCCCGTCCCGGGGGAGTAACAGGGAGTGGTAAAAAAACTTGCCAGAGGGGACGACCCCTGTTACCATGGAAGGAGACATCCCTCCGAGGAGCACAGCCATGGGAACGGACAGAATACCGGAAAAGAGAAAGATCGGCAAAAAGGTCTACGAGAAGGAGCTTCATCTGCTGCAGCTGGAGCTGATCAAACTGCAGGAGTGGATCAAACTGAAGGGGCTCAAGGTGGTGGTTCTTTTCGAAGGACGGGACGCCGCGGGAAAGGGGGGAATCATCAACAGGATCTCCATGAACCTGAATCCCCGTATCTGCCATGTGGCCGCCCTGGGGAAACCGTCGGAACGGGAAGAGTCCCAGTGGTATTTTCAGCGTTACGTGCCCTACCTGCCCGCGAAGGGAGAGATGGTTCTCTTCGACCGGAGCTGGTACAACTGCGTGGGGGTAGACCGGGTCATGGGATTCACCACCCCGGACCAGTGGGAGGAGTTCTACCAGAGCTGCCCCGATTTCGAGGAGATGCTTATCCGGTCCGGTATTATTCTTATCAAATACTGGATTTCCGTCTCCGATGAGGAGCAGGAGAGGCGTTTCAGAGGGCGTATCGAGGATCCCACCAAGCGGTGGAAGATCAGCCCCATGGATCTGAAGTCACGGATTCACTGGGATAAGTACTCAGAAGCCAAGGACATTATGTTCCAGTACTGCGACACGGAAAAATCTCCCTGGTACGTGGTTCCCGCGGACAATAAAAAGCTAGCCCGCCTGAACTGCATCAGCCATCTGCTGAGCATGATTCCCTACGAAAAGGTGCCCCATGAGCCGATTCCCCTGCCCGAGAGGGAATCATCGGGCTACAGGAGAATCGCCTACAGCACCCAGAAAATCATTCCCCAGAGATTTTAAAGGATCCCACGTTCTTCTCAAGGCTTTCGGTGGCTTCGCTCAGCCGCCGGGCCTGTTCGTTCAGGGAGAGGGAGGATTCCATGACTTCCTTCGCGCCGATGCCCATCTCGCCCATGGCGGACTGATTCTCGCTGGAGATCTGCAGGGCCCCTTCCAGGGCTTTGGTTACTTCGGCACGTTCCCCGTTCATCTGATGGGAGAGATCCCGCAGATTCCGGGAGTTGCTCTCAAGATCGTCCATAGCTCGGATGATTTCGCCGCTCCCCTCTTTGAGTTCTGAGACGCTTCCTTCGATCTCGCCCAGGGCGTTGACCACTTCATCGATGCCCCGGGTCAGGCTGCCGAAGGAGGACTGGGTCCGGCTGCCCCGTCGGGCGGCTTCCTCGATCTTGCCGATGATGTCCTTGATGTTGTCGTTGATCTGCTTGGAATTGGACGAGGAGGTTTCCGCCAGTTTTCTGATCTCCTCGGCCACCACGGAGAACCCCCGTCCCGCTTCGCCGGCGTGGGCCGCTTCGATAGCCGCGTTCATGGCCAGCAGATTCGTGCGGGAAGCGATGCCCAGGATAACCTGGGTGATCTCCTTGATATTGTCGATACTGGAATCAATCTCCTGAATCCCGGCGATTGTCTCCTCTATGACTACCCTTCCCTCTTCGGCTTCCCGGTTCAGCTTGTCCGCCGATTCGATGCGCCGGTGGGCGATGTCGGCGATGCTTTCGATATTGGCGGACATTTCGGTCACCGCGGAGGAGGACTGCTGCTGCAGGCGGGCCTGTTCGTCAATGGCGTTGTCGATGTTCCGCACCGCCTCCCCCAGGCTGTCCATGGATCGGGAAACGTCGCCCATGTTGTTATCCAGATTCTGGGCGGACCGGGCGATGGATTCGATATTGCCGTTCATTTCGGTCATGGCGGCGGAACTTTGTTCCGATACGGCGGAGAGCTGCTCCTTGATGGCCACAGTGCGGCTGGAGGATCCCGAGATGGAACGGATCAGCCCGGCCACGTTCGCCCGCACCTTGGACAGATCGAAAAGAAGACTGCCCAGTTCGTCCCGGGAGGTGATATTGGTCTCCTCGAAGGAGAAATCCCCTAGGGACATTTTATTCAGAATATCGCGGGAGAGGCCGATACGATGCAGAATGCCGTCGAGCAGCATGATGACATTCATTACCGCCATAAAGACGCAAATGAGAAAGATGACCGATTGTTTGATGCGGATCTGATTGTAGAGGCCGAAGCCCCCGCCGAATTCGGCATGGTGGAGAATGATGAATTTCGTCCCGATCAGCGAAACGCCGTAAAGGCTGATCATGCACAGGAAGACCACCAGGGTGAACCGGGCCTTAAGGCTCAGGGACATATGCTTTTCAGAAAAGGGGATATGGCTGTTCTGCCTTTCGTAAAGGCGGATGAACAGGATATAGGGGGGCATGCCGAAGAGCATTTCCAGAGAGAAGCAAAGCAGAATCTCCTCACTGATATACTCTTTCAGATTTCCCCGGGCATAGGCCACCACGATGCCGGCCAGTACGCTGTAAATGATGGCACCAGCCAGGGGCAGGGTGGGGTATTTGACAAAGGTTCTCTGAAATTTCTCCAGATCCTCACCGGTCAGCTCCGGGGAATACCCCTTCATGAATCGGCTATTGCGAAAACACAGAACGAGCATGATCAGGGTAAATCCCCCGATATACGCATACATGACGGGGTTTCCCAGCAGAGTCATAACCCCCCTCGCTCCGTCTATATAAAACCTCATGCCGATGTTGGCCAGGACTGGGATCAGATATATCCCCAGAATCGCCGGCCATAGCTGACGCTGTTTCTTCTCCAGCTTTTTCCCCATAGATGTGCTCCGAATCGATTTTTGTTCACATTATCGTCCCCTCCGGCCAATTTCGCAAGCACAATAATAAAATTCCGTTCCTATTGTGAGCTCCCTTCTTTCCTGTTAGGATGGGCTTATGAATGGGAAATACCTCCGTATCGGAGCGGTTTTCTTCTGGCTGCTGACCATAGGCGTACTCTCTCTCCTGCCGGGAAAAACCTTTGAAGATCTGGGATACGATTTCTTCGGGGCCGATAAATTCGTCCATGCCGCTCTCTATTTTCTCCTGGCCTTCAGCCTGATCAAAGCGGTGCCCTTTTCCGGAAAAACCGGTCCGGCCCTGCTGCTGGCCCTGGCCGCGTCTCTGGGATGGGGAGGGATGATGGAACTTCTGCAGGCTCAGAGTTTTATCATAGGCCGCTCAGCGGACTGGCGGGATCTGACGGCGAATCTCTTCGGATCCCTGTGTGCCCTGGTGCCATCCCTTATGAAACGGGGGAGAGTCCGTTGACCTGTCTTATCTGCCCCAACGGCTGCGGCCTTTCCTTCACAGAGAAGGAGGGCATTTTCCTGATGCGCGGCAACCGCTGCATCAGGGGCGTCCGTTTTATGGAGCGGCAGATGAAAAAGGAGGGAATGGATGGTGTATTCTCATCGGAAGAACCCTTTCTCCATTATAATGATGATGAGATATCCGCCCTATTGAAGCTGTGGGACCGACAGCCGGAAGCTCTGGATGAGAAGAGATTCATTCAGGGAAGCCCGGAACGGTCCCTCTACCGTACGGTCGTTCTGAGCCGGGGAGAAAAGCTGATCCTGGAGCAGATTGAACCGGACCGGGCTGAAAACCATGAGAAAACCGCTCGCCGCCTGGAGCGGCTCTCCGAGCGGGGGCTTCCGGTGAATCCCTTTCTGCGGGGAACCGACGGGAACGCTATTCAGCGGGGCAGAGAGGAGCAGACCTGGCAGCTGTCCCGCCTGGTAGAGGGAACCGCCCTGAACCGGGAGACCTACTGGCGGGACGGCTGGCGGGGCGAAGCGCTGGGACAGTTCCTCTGCGCCCTATACGCCGCTGAGTCGCCGGACCCGCAGGAACCGGCGTTCGATCTTCCCGCCTTCATCAACGGTCTGATTGAAAAGATCGCCCTGAACCGTGGAGATCTGCTCGTCCCCCTGCTGCCGGTTCTTCACCGTCTTGAGGAGAATCTCTTTCCCCGGTACTCACAGATTCCGTCAGTTTTCGGTCACGGCGATCCCCATCCCCTGAATGTGATCTGGGGAAAGGACCGCCTGCTGGCCATGATAGATTGGGAATTCTGCGGAACCAAACCCCTGCTCTATGATGCGTCCCTGATCATGGGCTGCGTCGGCTCGGAGAGCCCCGAAGCCTTTGACGGCCCCTTCAACCGGGCCTTCTACACACAGATAAAGGGGATCCTTACCGAGCCTAGTGGGGAACTGCTCCCCGATTTCATTCTGGCCCAGCGCTTCGCCTGGCTGAACGAATGGCTCCGCCACGAGGACGAAGCCATGGTTCAGCAGGAGATCAGTTATATGAATATGCTTCTTTAACCGAGTTTTCCTTCCAGTTTGTCCCTTCCACAGGCACGGCATAGTTCAATCCCAGGGCTTTGAGAACAGCGGTGAGGATGAAATTGAAGGGCTTGTTGAAGTGGGGCAGAAAGTACACATCTGTCATGGCTATCTCAGGAAGGGTCATCCCCTTCTGAATGGCCAGAGCCAGATAGTAGATCGATTCGGTATGGTTTTCCTTCCCGTAGGATCCGATCTGGGCTCCCACCAGACGCAGGGTCTCCTCTTCGTAGACCAGTTTGACACTCACCTTCTCATAGCTGTCCATAAACTCGGGCCGGTCATTGTCCCGGAAGTAGGAGCTATGCACCTTAAGCCCCAGCTGCCGGGCGGCGTCCTCGCTCAGGCCGGTGGAGGAGAGCTTATTGCCGAAGACGCAGATGCCGTTGGTGCCCACCACGCTATCCAGTTTCACCGCATCCATTCCGTTAATCCGGCTGGCGGCGACAACACCGGTCTTTACCGCATTGGTGGCCAGGGCCACATTTTCATGGCGTCCCGTGGCGCTGTGGTAGATAGCCGCCGAATCACCCACCGCATAGATATCGGGAAGGGAGGTCTCCATGTATTCATTCACTTTTACCGCCCCGTTGGGAATCTTATCGGCTCCCTCCAGCAGTTCCGTATTGGGCTTGAACCCGATGCACTGAATAACCAGATCGGCGGGAAATTCCCCCTCCGTGGTAACCACGGAACTGACCTTGCCCCCGTTTCCCCGGTATTCGGTCACATCGGCCCCCAGAACCAGCTCTATGCCGTTATCTCTCATATCGGTCTGGAGACGGTCGGTAAACTCCCTATCAAAATAACGGGGGACCACCCGCTCCAATCGGTCTATCAGGGTGACCCGCTTGCCCTTTTCATGATAAGCCTCGGCCAGCTCAATACCGATGTAACCCGCGCCTATAACGGCTACACTTTTTATTGCGGGATCATTCGCCTTTTCGATCAGGGACTGGGCATGCTGGTAGAGCTTACAGATATCGATATTCTCCAGTTCCTTATTTTTAATGGGGGGATCGATGGGCCAGGAACCTCCCGCATAGACCAGCTTGTCGTAGGTCTCGGTCAACTCCTCCCCGGTTCCCAGATTCTTCACGGTAATAAGCTTCCTGTCCCCATCCACCTTAATCACATCATGATTCATATAAACCGAAGCTCCCATCCCCTCAAGGGCGGGAACATCGGCGTAGAAAAGACTTTCCGGATCCTTAACCACTCCGCTCACTGTCAGGGCGATGCCGCATCCCAGGAAGGATATATTATCATTGCGGTCAAAGGCGATAACCCGGTTTTCCCTATTCTGAGCCAGCAGGGTCCTGATGACCGAGGTTCCGGCGTGATTGACTCCGATTACAACTATTTTCTGTGCCATGATTGTACTCCTTTCATATCTATAATTATTTATCTAATTAAACATAGCACAGAAAATTAGCTATTACTAGCTTTTTTATAGTATTTTTTTATCCATATCCAGAAATCCTTTTGCCTCCAGTAACTCCGCCGTATGAATTGCCCCGCCGGCGGCGCCCCTGACCGTGTTGTGGGAAAGGGCGGTAAAGCGGTAGCCCAGTACGGGACTTTTCTGCAGTCCCCCCAGGGTTACGGCCATTCCCTTCCCCCTGTCCCGGTCGAGCCGAGCCTGGGGCCGGCGGTTGTCCCGGGTAAAACGAATCACCGGATGGGGCGCCGAGGGAAGCAGCAGCTCCTGCGGTTCTCCCCGGAAATGGCAAAGAGCTTCTTCCAGTTCTTCCAGTGAGGGCTGATCCCCTTCCACTGCAAACCAGACGCAGCTGGTATGGCCGTGCACTACGGGAACCCGCAGACAGCTTGAAGAAATACGCAGATCATCTTCCGGTAGGATACGGCCGTCCTTCAGGGTTCCGAATATTTTCTGCGGCTCCCTAAAGGCCTCCTCCTCTTCCGAGGGCAGGGGAACCATGTTGTCTATCACATCCAGGGTGGACTGCCCCGGGTACCCCGCTCCGGAGAGGGCCTGCAGATTAGTGGTGATAATCTCTTTTATGACATAACCCGCCGACTTCAGGGCATGGATGGGAAGAGCGTAACTCTGGATACCGCAGTTTGGTTTGGTGACGATAAATCCCCTTTCCCAGCCTTCCCTTTTCCTCTGTTCGCCGATGACAGCCAGATGGCCCGGATTTACTTCGGGCATGATAATGGGGACGTTATCGGTCAGACGATGGGCGGAGTTATTGGAAACCAGGGGAACTCCGGCAGCGGCATATCCCCTTTCAATACGCCGGGTCTCATCCTTATTCGCACTGAAGGCGCTGAAGAGCAGGGCGCACTCCCCGTATGGGGCCGAATCGTCACCGATGGTGTGAACCTTAAGCGACCTGATTCCTTCGGGAATCGGTTCGCCCATCCGCCAACGCCCGGTCACGGCGGATTCATAGGACCGGCCTGCCGATCGTTCCGAGGCGGCCAGGAAGGTCACCTCGAACAGGGGGTGATCCTGTAACAGGAGAAGATAATTCTGCCCCACCATGCCGGTGGCGCCTAGAATCCCTACGGGGATTTTCCGTTTCATAGCTGTACCTCCAGTGAATTTATCCGGCAACGCACCGGCGGAGGCCATAAAAAACCCCGCCGGGAGGCGGGGCTGGAATGCTTATATAAAGCCTGCCTAAAACCACCTCCGGTTCAAAAAAAGAGTAGGGGTTGTGGTGGTTTTTACGGCAATGCTTTGCATAGGGGGCATTTTTACAAATAATGGAGGTTTCGTCAAGCCTTTCAGCCTATGGCATCGGAACCTTCTTCTCCCGTTCTGATACGGATGCACTCTTCCAGGGGTTGAATGAAGATTTTCCCGTCCCCGATTTCTCCGGTACGGGCTCCCTCGATAATGGCATCTACCACGGGTCTGACGAATTCATCGTTAACGGCCACACGGATGCAGACCTTCTGCATCAGATTCACCTCATGGGTCTGTCCCCGATAGCTTTCGGTATATCCCATCTGCTTGCCGCAGCCTTTCACATGAAAAACGGTCATCTTGGATACATCCCGCTTGCGCAGCTCTCTCTTAACCGGTTCCAGGCAATCGGGCTGAATAATGGCTTCTATCATTTTCATTTACACTACTCCTTTCCTACAGGGCTTCTTCGGGCTGGGATTCCACATGGTGAACGGCCAGGTCCGGACCGAGCAGTTCCTCCTGCTCCGTCAGCCTTATCCCAAAAGTCATTTTCAGGACGCCGTAAACAAGAGCGCTGGCCGTAAAGGAGAGCAGGATCTGGGAAACCACCGGAATCAGCTGGGCCACGAAGGAGACGCCCCCCATGCCGCCGAAAAATTTCTGCCCGAAGATGCCCGCAGCCAGTCCACCCCAGGTTCCGCAGAGCCCGTGAAGGGGCCAGACTCCCAGGACATCGTCTATCTTAAGCACTTCGGTCACAATATGGAAGCCGAAGACGAAGACGGCACCTGCCACGATCCCCACGAACAGGGCCGCCATGGGGTGGTACAGGTCGCTGCCGGCGCAGACCGCCACCAGACCGGCCAGGGCGCCGTTGTGGGTGAATCCCGCATCATTGCGGGAGATGAGCATACCCGCCAGGATACCGCCGACCATGGCCATGAGGGAGTTGATGGCCACCAGGGCGCTCATGCCTCCCAGGTTTCCGGCGCTCATCACATTAAAGCCGAACCACCCCACGCAGAGGATCCAGCTGCCCAGAGCCAGAAAGGGAATGCTTGAAACACGGATGGGGGCGCTGGTGCCGTCCAGGCCGTAACGTTTGCGCCGGGGCCCCAGAATAAGGACTGCGGGAAGGGCCAGCCAGCCGCCCATGGAGTGAACCACCACGGAACCGGCGTAGTCGTGAAAGGCGTATCCGGTCAGGTTCTCCAGCCAGGAACCGGTGCCGAAGAGGGGAATCTGTCCCCAGGTCAGGGCCTCGAAGAAGGGGTAGACCAGACCGACGAAGACGGCTCCGGCCAGGGTATTGGTCCAGAATTTGGCTCTCTCCGCCACGCCGCCGGATATGATGGCGGGGATACAGGCGGCAAAGCCCAGAAGCAGGAAAAATCTCATCATCTCGCCGCTTCCCGTTGCCATAAGCTGATCCGCGCTCTGCCAGAAGTGAAAGGATTTCACCCCGTAGGCGATGGGAAACCCCACCACGAAATAGACAATAGTCGAGGTGGCCCATTCGAAAATAATCTTATTAAGGGCATTAACCTGACTTTTCCTTCTGACCGATCCTACTTCGAGAAAGGCAAAACCGGCGTGCATGGAAAATATCATGACAGCACCCAGAAACAGGAAAAGCACATCCAGATTCCGGGCGGCTGTAAGAATTGAGTCTTCTATCACAACAAAACCTCCGCATTTTTTACATTTATGTGCAATTATTATACCAAAAAGAACAGGCGCAGGCTATTTAATTGTAATACAGGATTTTATATTTTATACATTTTCGTAAACATCATAGTATATATTACGTTATAGTAGTTTTGTGTCTTAAACCAACAAAAAGGTAACTTTAAACAAGTGGCCCCAGAAGCCCTATAGTCAGAGCGATATGGGCGGCGTAATAGGTGGGGAGGATCAGCTTCCTCAACGAGGTAAGACCCATAAATTCCGCTTCCGCAATACAGGTATCTGAGAATACGATTAGCCCGATTCCGGTGATGAAGGAGAACTTACTCCATCCGTCCGCCTGAAACCCAATGGCCAGGGCCAGAGAGAAGCAGGATATTATCAAATAGAGAAAGACGGCGACTTTAAGGGACATCTCCTTTAATCGAAAGTAGATGCGGGTAAAGAAATAGATAAGAAAGGGAACAAGCAGAAGAAGCAGAGGAATGATTGAGAATGCCGCTTCTCCGCTGATATATACCAGATAAAAGAGATGGGCCATGAAAAAGAGGCCGATGCCGTAAACGAACCAGAATGGCCGTTCCCCCCGGGGTCCCGTCTTATGGCTCAGAAAGAAATCTCCCCCGATAGAGAAGAGAAAGGCGGTCAGGATATAGCGGTAGCTGTTGTCCACATAGCCGGACAAATGGCAATAAAGGATGATAATCCCCATACAGGAGAGGGTGACAAGAGCCTTCAGGGGATAAAAATCGGTTTTGACAGCCAGAAATCCCAGAATAAGGGGAAGCAGCATAAGAGAATAAAACAGCATGGTCACTCCTGATTCTAAAATATACCCCTTTATACCAGTAAATCAATGAGCTTCTGTTCTTTTTCGCCGACCGTTCCGCCCTCCTCTTCCCGGGAATCTATGACGGATCGGATCTCCCTGTGAACTTCCTTGGTCAGGGGGTATTTCCGGGCGATCCGGACGCCGAAGCTCAGAAGTATCAGGGGGACAAAGGTGACGATCATGCGAATGATAATCAGAACCGCTTCGGGCTGGTCCTGTTCCAGGGAAACGAGAACCCCGTTCTGCAGGGTTTCCACGGGCTCCCGGTAGCCGACCCACCCCAGAAGGGCAAGCACCGTGGCCTGGGCGATGGCGGTGGTTGTCTTTCTCAGAAAGGTGAGCATGCCGCTGAAGCTGCCCGAACGGTTCTCACGAAAGGCAAGATCTCCCACATCCACCACGTCTCCGAACATGGTATAGGGTGTCACGATGGCCCCGGCCAGGCCGATGCCCACCACAATCCCTACGGCGTAGAGCACGAGAAGGCTGGTCCCGGGCTGAATAAAGAAGAGCCCCAGACAGGCGATGGCCCAGATAACGGCTCCGGTAATGTAGGCATTCGTTTTACCCCATTTGTGGGAAATACGGGAGAAGAGGGGCACCGCGGCGACTTCGAAAATAATAAGAAGGCCCAGAAGGATATTCATGGCCTCGTAATTCTTCATCCAGTACTTCATATAGTGCCCTATGATCAGAACGATGATATCGAAGGCTATGAAGGTGAAGAGCTGAAGGGCCAGAAATTGGCGGAACACCCTTATTTTCAGGGGTTCGAACATGGCCTTGAACCACCCCTTCTCATAGGCTCGGGGAGGAACGGGCTTCTCAAAGGTAAAGAGGAAAGTGCCTATCCAGGGCAGGGCGAAGAAGAGGCCGAATACAACGCTCATGGCGATGTAACCCTTGCGGATACCCTCCACGTCGATCCCGAATCCGTTGATGATAAACAGGGGGAAAAGGGCGCACAGCAGGGAGGAAACCAGACTGAAGACAAGGCGTATGGAGTTGAGATTGGTCCTCTCCTCGTAGTCGGAAGTCAGTTCCGCGCTCATGGCCTGATAGGGAACCATGACCAGGGTAACTACGGTATTGAAGAACATGTAAGCCAGAAGTATGTAAAGAAAACGGGAGACTTCCGAATCATAGTTCACCGGGAACCAGAGCATGACGAAGGAGATGAAGATAAGGGGAATGCCCATCAGATAGTAGGGCCTGCGCCGTCCCCAGGGAGAGCGGGTCCTGTCGGAAAGATACCCCATGAAGGGATCGGTCACCGCGTCCCAGATCTTGCTGATGAGAAAGATCATGGCGCTGTAGGACGGATGGATTTTCACCACGTCTGTCAGAAAGACGGCATAGTAAAAATTGACGATATTGAAGGCGCCGCCCCCGTAGATATCGCCCATACCGAAAAACAGTCTGGTCGAAAGGGAGAGTTTCCCCTCCCTGCCCTTCTCTTTCATAAGTCCTTTCCCCCTTGCCTTCCTATGATAGCACGGTTCGGGGAATTAATCGTCGGGGAATTAATCGCCGATGGTACCGATATCGAAGGGGGTCTGCTGGTAGACGTAATAGTTGAGCCAGTTGGAGAAGAGCAGGAAAGCATGGCTTCGCCAGTTGACCACGGGCTGATTGGCCGGATTGTTCCCGGGAAAGTAATTCCGGGGCAGTTCGATGGCGTCACCCTTCTCCAGATCTCTTTCGTACTCCTGTTTCAGGGAGTCCGGCTCATATTCCGAATGGCCGGTGACGAAAATCTGCCTTCCCCTTCTGTCGGAGACAATATAAACCCCGCTGTCCGGGGATTCGGAGAGTATCTCCAGCTCCGGATGCTTAATGACATCCTCCCGACGCAGCTCCGCATGGCGGGAATGTGGGGCGAAAAAGAGATCGTCGAATCCCCGCAGAAGGGGAACGTGGGGAAGACTCTTCTGATGGGGGAAGATTCCGAACATCTTGCGGCCCAGGGAGTATTTGGGAATGTCGTAATGGAAATAGAGACCCGCCAGAGCAGCCCAGCAGATGTGCAGGGTGGAGAATACGTTGCGGCGGGACCATTCCATGATCCGGGAAAGTTCCGGCCAGTATCCCACCTCTTCATACTCCAGATGCTCCACCGGCGCCCCGGTTATGATGAGACCGTCGAATTTCTGATCGGCCACCTCTTCGAAGGTGCGGTAGAATTTATCCAGATGGGTCTTGCTCGTATTTTTCGACTCGTGGCTGTCGGGATGGATAAAACTGATCTCCAGATGGAGCGGAGTATTACTCAGAAGTCTCAGAAGCTGGATTTCCGTCTCAATCTTCTTGGGCATCAGGTTAAGAATGAGGATCTTCAGGGCGCGGATATCCTGATGAAGGGCCCGGTCCTCTCCTATAATGAATATGTTTTCTCCCTCGAGCACTTTTCGCGCCGGAAGGTCATTGGCTATTTTGACAGGCATGTTTTCTCCTTCTGTTGTCGGAATTTCAATATAATCATTTTTCCGGCGCAGTTCCACCGAAAACCTGTAATCATGACTAAAAGAGTCGAATTTAATGACCCTTTCAAAGGGAATCGACAGAGAAAGTCGCTTTTTTTTATTGACATCTAATGCTATGGGAACAAATAATGAGGTATGGGTGAAATTAAGAAGAAGCCGCTCATCCAGCGGCAAAAAGTTATGTTCCATGTTGTTTATGCACTGATTCCTCTGGCCCTGTTTTCCATCTACCTTTACGGCTGGCGGTCCCTGATGATCCTGGCCGTGGTAAATGCCGCGGGATTTCTCAGTGAATATATCTTTGCCCGGATTTATGCAAAGCAAGTGTCATCCGCCGTTTTCGTGACGAATTTCCTCTTTGCCCTGTCCATGCCTCCCGCGGTTCCCCTGTGGATCGCCGCGGTGGGGGTCGCCTTCGGGGTCATCTTCGGAAAGATGGTTTTCGGCGGCTTCGGCAGAAACGTCTTCAATCCGGCCATATCCGGACGGGCTTTCGTATACATCAGCTTCGGCGTGCCCCTGACGGCGGGATTCGTCCAGCCGGCCACGGGATTTCCCGGAGGATTCGCCTATTGGCTCCACGGCGTGGACGCCGTATCCCGGGCTACGCCCCGGGCCGCTCTCATGAGCGGCGAACCCTTCCCCCTGCTGAACCTGTTCCTGGGCAATACGGCCGGGTCCCTGGGTGAAACCAGCGCCCTGCTCATTCTGCTCGGCGCCGTCTACCTTATATGGAAGAAGGCGGCCAACTGGCGCATTATGGCCGCCGGTCTTATCGGATTCCTGGCCATGCACTCCGCTCTCTACTTCGGCGGCGCCGCCGGAGTGGATCCCCTGACAAGCCTGATGACGGGAAGCCTTCTCTTCGGTCTCGTCTTCATGGCCACCGATCCGGTCTCCTCGTCCCAGACCACCGACGGGGGCCGCTGGATCTACGGACTGACCATCGGCATACTCATCTCCCTGATCCGGGTCTTCTCGATCTGGGTGGAAGGGGTGACCTTTGCCATTCTCCTGGCCAATATGTTCGCTCCCCTGCTGGACCACTATATGAAAGAGGCGAAAAAAAAGAAAAAACAGCGGGAGGCGGCCAAATGAGCAAAACCGGATTTTACGCCGAACGGATCAGACCGGTAGTAGTGACCGCTGTCCTGACAGCCATCTGCATCACCCTGGTCTCCGCGTTCTATCTCTCTACCCAGGACAGGGTGAAGGAGAACGAAGGGCTGGTTCTGAAAAGGGCGGTTCTCTTTGCGGCAGGCCTTAACGTGCCCGCCACGAATCAGGGGATCAACGAACTCTACGAGAGCCTGGTCACCGAAGACAACGGGGTATTCACCGTTAAGGATACGTCGGGTAAGCCCGCGGCCTACGCCTTCATACAGACCGGACCCGGGCTCTGGGGCGAAATCGGCGCGGTGATCGCCTTCGACAGCAGCCTGTCTCAATTCGCGGGGGTCGACTTCATCAGCCAGAACGAAACCCCCGGGCTGGGAGCCCGCATCACCGAGTCCTGGTTCAAGGAACAGCTGCGGGGCAAGGTGCCCCCTCTGAAGATGAATCCGGAAGGAACCGAGTCGTCGGCGCCCTCCGAAATCGACGCCATCACCGGGGCTTCCCGGACCAGCGAATACGCCCTGTCCCTTTTCAACAGGGCCGGAGAGAGAGCCGCTTCTCTCAAAGGAGGTAATTAATGGCCGGTAAGGCACTGAAAACATTTACCGCCCCCCTGGGTAAGGACAATCCCGTTTTCGTTCAGATACTGGGAATCTGCTCCACCCTGGCGGTTACGAATAATCTTAAGAACACCGTGGTAATGGTACTGGGAGTGATGTTCACCACCACCCTCTCCTCCTTTACCTTCTCCCTCCTGCGCAAGGTAATACCCGGCAGGATACGAATGATCGCGGAAACCCTGATCATCGCCACCTTCGTTATTATCGTGGACATCGTCCTGCGGGCCTTCATGCCGGAGATCTGGCAGCAGCTGGGCCCCTACGTGGGACTGATTATCACCAACTGTATCGTCATGGGCCGCATGGAGGCCTTTGCCGCCAGCAATCCCCCCGGGCTCAGCCTCATCGACGGCCTGGCCTCGGGCATGGGCTATGCCTACGTGCTGGTCATCATCGCCTTCTTCCGGGAACTGCTCGGATCCGGTTCGGTCTGGGGATTCCCCCTGCTGGGCGATTGGTGGACCAACTGGGCCATCATGATAATGCCTCCCGGGGCGTTCTTCATGCTCGCCATTTTCATCTGGGTCGTCAAAGGGAGGAGCAAAGAATGAATGATCTGATGCCTGTAGCCGTCTTTTTCGGCTCCATTTTTACCAGCAATATCCTGCTGGCCAACTACCTGGGAATGTGTTCGTTCCTCTCCGTTTCAAAGGAGATCGAAACCTCCGCCGGACTGGGGGCCGCGGTTATTTTCGTTATGGCCGTTACCACCGCACTGAACTGGCTGGTTTACAACTACATTCTTCTGCCCCTGGGCCTTGATTATCTGCGTTTCATCGTCTTCATCGTGGTTATCGCCGGCTTTGTACAGCTGGTGGAAATGATTATTGAGAGAATAAGCGAAGGACTCTATGCCGCCCTGGGCATCTTCCTGCCCCTGATCACGGTGAACTGTGCCATTCTGGGTGTGAGCCTTTTTATGGTCATTAGAAACTACAACTTCATCAACAGCTTTTTCTTCGGCCTGGGAAGCGGTATCGGCTGGTTCCTCGCTATCATGGCCATGGCGGGCATTCGCAAGAAGATCGCCGGATCCCGAATACCCCGGGGACTGGAAGGCGCGGGAATCACCCTCATCATCGCCGGCATGATGGCCCTGGCCTTCATGGGTTTCTCCGGCATGATCAACGTAACCTAGGAGGACGGGAATGTTATCAGCACTGCTTATCAGCGTAGGCACGGTTACGGGGATTACGGTTTTTCTGGCGGTAATCCTTGTTATTTCCGAAGCTTTTATCGCCAATTACGGAGAGGTGGAACTGACCATAAACGGCTCCAAAAAGCTGACAGTCAAGGGCGGCAGGCCTCTGCTGGGGACCCTTATCGAAGAGGAAATTTTCATCCCGTCCGCCTGCGGGGGACGGGGGTCCTGCGGTCTGTGCAAGCTCAAGGTGGAATCGGGCGCGGGACAGTACCTGCCCACGGAACTGCCCTGGATCAGCAAGGAGGAGCAGGGGGAGAACATCCGCCTCTCCTGCCAGGTCAAGGTTAAGCAGGACATGGCCATCCGCATTCCGGAAGAGCTTTTCAGCGTCAAGCGCTACCAGACGAAGGTGGAATCCATCGTGGATCTGACCCATGATATCAAGGAACTGCGTATGAAGTTGCTCAAGCCGGACTTCATCGACTTCAAGGCGGGCCAGTTCGTCCAGATTCAGGTGCCCGAGTACAAGCTGAGCGACGAATCGGTCTTCCGGGCTTATTCGGTCTCCTCCGCTCCCTCGGAAACGGGTACGGTGGAGCTGGAAGTGCGCCTCGTTCCCGAAGGGATCTGTACCACCTGGGTCCATGAGTACCTGAAGGAAGGACAGGAGGTCACCATTAACGGCCCCTACGGGGATTTCTTTCTGAGGGACACGGAACGGGATATCGTCTGCATTGCCGGCGGTTCGGGAAATGCCCCCATCAAGTCGATCATGCTGGATATGGCGGAGAAGAAGAATCCCCGGAAGCTCACCTATTTCTACGGCGCCCGGACCAGGAAGGATCTGGTGCTTCCCGATGAGATGGACAGGATTGCCCAATCCCTGGTCAACGGTAAATACGTGCCCGTTCTTTCCGAACCCTCCGACGAGGACGACTGGAGCGGCGAAACGGGCTTCGTTACCGAAACGGTGGCCAACTTCCTGAAGTCGGGAGAGAATACCGAGGCCTATCTGTGCGGAAGCCCGGGGATGATCAACGCCTGTATCCAGGTGCTCACCGACAAGGGCGTCCCGGAAGAGCTGATCTATTACGATAAATTTTAAGGAGGAGCCGATGAAAGAAAATCCGGCCATGCATAAAATCATGGAAAACATGAAACCGGGGGTAATTGCCCTTCACGGTTTCCTGGGAAAGGACACCCGTAATTTCGAAGAGATAATCGATCATGACGCGGGAGAACTGGAAAGGCTCGAAACGGACCGGGAGACCCTGGCGGCAAAACTGGAAGAGATCCGGGACAAGGCCATGGAAGGTTTGGGAATATACGTGAAACTCAACGACACCTATATGGCCAAGGCCGATTCCATCAGGGGTAAGATTCCCTGTCCCTTCGACCATCCCGGAGTCTACAGCAAGACGGTTATTACCATTCAGAATCTCAAGACCGATGAGGAGATGATCTATACGGATCTGGGTATCCATCTGATACGTGAGCACGGTTTCTTCCAGGGAACGGGCAGCCTCTTCCGGATGGATCCGGAGAAACTGCACGATCTTCTGGAGAATGACTGATTCGAGAATGCTCCCCGGGGGATATACGCAACCCGGGGAAGCTGATATTCTGCTGTAATGCTTAATATCCTTCTGGCCGTTCTGTGCGCCACCGGCGTATCCCAGATTCTCAAAATTACCGACCGGCATCACATGAGCGTGGAGCCGGTCTTTCTCATTAATTACGCCGTAGCCTCGGGAACAGCCTTTCTGCAGGGAGACATGTCCACCCTTCCCGTACCGGGAGAGACCCTGGGAACGGCGTTCTATGTCACGGCGATCCTTCTGGGCTTCGTTTTTATCGGAGCTTTTTACATTTATCGGAAAACTATTGCGGAACTGGGGATCTCCCTCTCCGCGACTATCTCCCGACTCTCAGCGGGGCTGCCCCTGCTGGGCTCGGTACTCCTTTTTCACGAGAACCCTCTTATTCGGCAGATTCTGGGAATGGTTCTCATGTTCATCGCCATCCCTCTGGCATCGGACAAAACCGACGGTTCCCGACGGGGGGGACACAATATCTGGGGGTTTCTTCTCTTTCTTTCCTTCGGAATCAACGACTTTACCCTGAAAGTGGTAAGGGAGCTGTGGCCGGACACCAGCGAGGGGGCCTTTCTTTTCTTCGTGTTCCTGACATCTTTCCTCTCCGCCCTGGTACTTCTCGTAGTAAAAAAACAGAGAATCCGGGCCAATCTAATTTTACCCGGCGTTCTGCTGGGGATCATCAACCTGGGGTCATCCTTCTTTATTCTCAAGGCTCTCATGACCCTTCCCGCCATCGTGGTCTATCCGGTTCTGGCCATGGGCATTATCATTCTGGGACTGGTAACGGGCATCCTCTTCTGGAAGGAGAAACTCACCCTGGGCCACGGCCTCTTCATACTCATCGCCTCCGGGGCGGTTCTGCTCATCTCCTGAGGAGTGGGAAAGTTCGATTATAACGCTTTTTCGGTCTAGCCTTCTTCCCACAAGAGGTCTATGATGCCTTTCATGGAAAAGTTAGGAACCTTTCTGACAAGGAGAAAGCCTCTTCTCTCCCTTATCATATCTCTTTCCCTGCCCGCCATTGGAGAGATGGCCCTGAATACCATGCTCGGGGTCAGCGACACCATTATGATCAGCCGATTCATCGGCAAGGAAGCCCTGGCGGCGGTGGGCTTCGCCAATCAGATCGTGTTCACCTTCATCTTTGTTTTCTCTTCTTTCAATACGGGGGCCGTGGCCCTCATCTCCCGCAGTCTGGGGGAACAGAATTTCGTCAAACTGAAGCGCTACGCCGAACAGAACGTGAACCTGAACCTGGTGATAGGCATCGTTGTCATGCTTCTCTCTCTTCTCTTCAGCGGTTCCCTCTTGAGCATCTTTGAAACCACCGAAGAGATTTACCGGGATTCCCTGCTCTACTTCCGCATCATTCTGGCCGGTTTCATTCCCCTGTTCCTGAGCTTTTCCTTTGCCGCCACCCTGCGCGGCTCGGGGAATACCATGACCCCCATGATCATTACGGGGATCGCCAATATTACCAATATCATAGGAAATTACGTGCTGATTCTGGGTGTCGGCCCTTTTCCCCGACTGGGAGTCGCCGGGGCGGCCTGGGCCACGTCCGGTTCCCGCCTGCTGGGAATGCTTCTCTATATCTATGTTATTTATGTAAGGAAAAGCCGGTTCCAGCTGAAGTTCCGCTTCTTCTTTGAGAAAACAATTATCCGGCCCCTCTGGAAGATCAGTCTGCCCGGTGCGGTGGAGCAGGCCCTGATGCAGCTCTCCTTCCTGACCATGGCGGTGATTGTCTCCCGCCTGGATACGGTGTCCGAAGCGGCCTTTCGCATTCTCATTCAGATCGAGTCCCTTTCCTTTATGCCAGCCATCGGCCTCTCCATCGCCACGGCGACCCTGGTAGGCAAGGCTCTGGGAGAAAAGGATACCCAGAAAGCTATGGAAACGGGTTACCTTTCCGTGACCATGGGTGTGGTGTGGGCCCTGTTTATCGGGGGGATTTTCATATCCTTTCCCCGGTTCATCATCGGGCTGTTCTCCACCGAGTCTGTCATTATTATGACCGGGGCGGCGGTGATGCTCTTTCTGGGGTTAAACCAGATAGGTCTGACCTTCAACATTATCATGGGCGGTGTTCTGCGGGGCGCCGGAGACACAAGGACCGTCATGGTAAACACGATCCTGCGTCTCTGGTTGATATTCATCCCCCTGGCCTACGTCTTCGTCATCAATATGAATACGGGCCTGGCCGGCGTCTGGTATGCGGAGATGGCTTCCTTCGCCGTCTTCGCCACCCTGCTCCTGCTGCGTTTCTTCGGACGAAAGTGGACCATGATCCAGGTGGAAGAGGAACACGCCTAAGGACTCCTTCCTTCGGAATATTCGTTTACGCTTGACAATACGAACGAACACTTGTTAGTATTATATCGTGACCGAGGAAAGCAGCACAAAAGAACTCATCAGAGAAGCCGCGGTGGATCTCTTCGCCGCAAAGGGATTCAAGGGAGCCTCTGTTCGGGATATAGCGCGCCGGGTAGGGATTAAGGAGAGCTCCCTCTACAACCATTACAAGGGAAAAGCCGCCATTCTGGAAAGCATTCTGGAGTATCAGCTGGAGGGGATCAACCGGGCCATGCTCTCGAGAGAGGAGATGGACGCCTTTGCCGCCGGCGAATCGGATCCGGTAAAACTCTGGCTTCGGGGGGTTGCCTTCTACTCTTCCCGGCTCCCCCGGCTGACCGGAAAAATCAACCGCATCATACATAACGAAATGTACCTGGATGAAAAATGCCGCCGTTTTTTTGTAGACCACATCCTCGAAAGACAGATCGATCTGACGGTCATTCTACTGGGGGATCTGGTGGATCGGGGCATGATAAGGGAATGCCCCCTGGTTCAGACGGCGGAAAGATATGTGTTTATGCTGCACGGGCTGGCCCAGATCAGCACCATTTATGAAATTGATTTAAAAAGGGATGGGGATATTCAGAACAGGATTGTCGAACACATGGCCTCCTTTATCGAGGGGCTAACCTAAGGAGAACAGTTATGAAAGGAATTATCGTTTACAAGTCGAATTACGGTTCCACTGAGCAGTACGCCCGATGGATTGAAGAGGAGACAAAATTTCCCTGCCTGGAAGCTAAACGGGTGAAGAAGGCCGACCTGGAAGCAACGGATACGGTCATTGTGGGATGCCCGATTTATGCGGCGAATCCCCTCCTTGCCAAATGGTTGAACAAGAACTGGCCTCTGCTCAGGGACAAGAAGATTCTCTTCTATACCACCTCCGGCGCACCCGGGGATGATCCCAATCTCATCAAAGGCTACGAAAAGGCTCTCGGCGAAGAGATCCGCAGCAAGATCAGCTATTTCCCCCTGGGGGGACGGATGAGATTCGAGGACCTGAAGCCCTTCATGAAATTCATGATGAATATGGTTAAAAAGATGACCAAGGATCCGGTGGAGCGGGAGGAAATCACAGCCGATTTCGACCGGATGGACCGGAAAGGGCTCAAACCCCTTCTCGCCGCCCTGAATTGACAGGTTCCTAAAAAAGAGGACCCCGACAATGTCGGGGTCCCGCAGCTTAAGGAAGTTTTGTATGAAAAACGGCTGTCGGGAGCTAACGGACTCCCGTCAACCAAATTAGGACTTCTTGAGATACTTCTTCGTATCCAGGGATACGGCGGCCACGATGATAACACCCTTGATAATGTACTGGTAGTACATATCCATTCCCACAAAGGTCATTCCGTAGTTGATGATGGTGAAGAGCAGAACACCGATGATCGCACCGGAGACTTTTCCGATACCACCGGAGAAGGAGATACCCCCCACAACACAGGCGGCGATGGCGTCAAGCTCGTATCCGAACCCGGTACCGTTGTTGGCGCTTCCGATACGGGCGGCTTCCAGGAAGCCGCCGATACCGTACAGAAGACCGGCCAGCACGTAGACCATAACAGTGGTTCTGAGCACGTTAACACCGGAAACCTTGGCCGCTTCCGGGTTTCCGCCCACGGCGTACATGTTCTTTCCGAAGGTGGTCTTGTTCCAGAGAATCCAGACAATAACAGAGATTACCAGGGCATAGATAACCAGATTGGGAATCCCCAGTGTGCTCCCGATAACGAAATCGGTATAGCGCTCATCGTATCCGCCGATGGGCTGGGGGCCCGGGTCGCCGGAAGCGAAGTAGATAGAAAGGATTCCGTAAACGGCGATCATCATACCCATAGTGGCCAGGAAGGGGTGAATCTGGAACTTGGCGACCACCAGACCGTTGATACCGCTAAAGATGGCGATAACCACCATGGCGATGAGAAGGGGCACCACCAGGGGAACCGGCTTCATGTCCGTATAAAATCGCGCGGCGTAATCGGTCCGCTGCAGCATGGACGCGGAGATAACCGCGGCAAAGCCGACGAAACGGCCCAGACTCAGGTCGGTGCCCTGAAGTATGATGATACCGCCCACTCCGAAAGCCAGAATCAGTCTGACCGAAGACTGGGTCAGAATATTCTTGAAAACGGTCAGGGAAAGGAATGCCGGCTCTTTGACGATAACGGCGATGATAATACCCACCAGTACGATGTTGATGGCGTTGTTTATCAGGAATTCCTTCCATTCTTCGCTCGACTTGGCGAAAAACCCTTTGCGGGCTTCTAACGTATTGCTCACGCTCCTACCTCTCTATTTTTCGTTAAATGCATGGACGCCAGATGGAAAATCTCCGTCTGGGTCGTTTCTTCCGTATTCACGATGCCGGCCATATAGCCGTTGCTCATGACCATGATCCGGTTGGTCAGCCCCAGAAGCTCGGGCATTTCCGAGGAAACCACGATAACCGATTTCCCCTTCCGGGCCAGCTCGATGATAAGCTGATAGATCTCATATTTGGCACCCACGTCGATACCCCGGGTGGGTTCGTCCATGAGCAGGATATCCGGATCGGTCAGGAGCCAGCGGCCGATGATGACCTTCTGCTGGTTACCTCCCGAAAGGGATCGGATGAGTTCCCGGCGGTTGGGAGTCTTGATCCTCATGTTCTTGATCTGCAGGTCCGTGTCGTCCTTCATTTTCTTGTCGATCAGCCAGCCCGCTTTGTTCTTATACTTCTCCACATTGGCGATGGTGGAGTTGAAGGTGATGTCAGCCACGGGATAAATACCGGTCTCCCGTCTCTCCTCGGTCAGCAGTGCGAAACCGTTCCGTATCGCCTTGTGGGGGGTCCCGTTGTCGATCAGCTTACCGTCAACGAAGACTTCGCCGGACCGTTTCGTCCGGGCGCCGAAGATAGCTTCGATCATTTCTGTACGCCCCGCGCCGACCAGACCGGCCACACCCAGGATCTCGCCCCGGCGCAGCTCGAAATCGATGTCATGAACATAGGGAGCGAAGCGGGTGGAGAGGTTCTTCACGGCCAGATGAACTTCACCGGGTACATTGGTCTTGGGGGGAAAGCGGTGCTCCAGATCCCGGCCAACCATCATGTTCACGATGGATTCCATGGTCAGATCCTCTATGGCTTCCGTCCCGATGTAGCTGCCGTCCCTCAGAACGGTCACTTCGTCGGATATTTCGAAAATCTCCTCCATTTTGTGAGAGATATAAACAATTCCCACGCCTTCCGACTTGAGGAGACGAACTATTTCAAAAAGTTTCTGCACTTCGTTCTCGGTAAGAGAGGAAGTGGGCTCGTCCAGTACGATGATTTTGGCATCGTAAGAAACGGCCTTGGCGATTTCGACCATCTGTCTCTGGGAAACGGAAAGCTTGTTCAACGTGATCCGGGGATCCACATCCATTCCGAGACGGTCGAAGAGGGCCTGGGTGTCGCTGTGCATTTTCTTCTCGTCCACGAACACTCTGCCCGTGGGATAGCGGCCCAGCCATATATTATCGGTTACGGTTCTTTGAAGAACCTGATTCAGCTCCTGGTGAACCATGGAAACCCCGTTCTCCAGGGCGTGCTTGGGATCGGTAAAGTTAAATTCCTCCCCTTCGAGAAAGAACTGCCCCTTATCCTGCCTGTAGATACCAAAGAGACATTTCATGAGGGTGGATTTACCGGCTCCGTTCTCTCCCATGAGAGAGTGTACGGTCCCTTTTCGGACGTTTAGGCAAACGTCTTTCAAAACCTGGACACCGGAGAAGGACTTGCATACGCCTTGTATACTCAAAAGGTAATCTTTTTCCAAAAGTCTCTACTCCAAAATTATTCTGTTATTCATATTCAGCGAAAAAACGCCGGAGCCTGAGCTCCGACGTTTTCTAAAACATTACGAGGCTTATCTGAAATCCTGATAGTTCTCAGGAGTTACAGCAACGTAGGGAACACGGACAGCCTTGGTGTCGGCATTGTCGATCTTCCAGTTGGTGCCGGCCACGATATCCATACCCTTGGCAGCGTTGATTGCCAGGTCGATGGTGGCTCTAGCCTGGTTCTTACCGTCGTTAAGTACGGTTCCGTCCAGCTCGCCGTCTTCGATGTGGGTCAGAGCCTGATCCAGAGCGTCTACGGAATAGATGGGAAGTCTTACGCCGGCGGCCTTCATAGCGGTGATTGCACCGAAGCCCATGCCGTCGTTGTTACAGATAACCAGCTCGATGTCCTTGGCGAAACCGGAGGTCAGCCATGCGGCCATCTTGTCGTTACCGAACTGGGTAGACCAGTTGGGGTCTGCTTCGAGTGCCAGCTGCTGAACGCCGATACCCGCATCGGTGAAAGCCTTAACGGAGTATTTGGTTCTTGCTTCGGCATCGGGATGTCCGGGCTCGCCCTTGAGCATGACGTACTGTACTTTGCCGTCGCCGTTCAGGTCCCATGCGGGGTTGGCTTTCCAGTCGGCAACCATCATTTCGCCCTGGATAACACCGGACTCGGCGGAGTTGGTTCCCACGTACCAAACCTTGTCGTATGCCTTCATAGCACCGGCTTCGGTGGCTTCCTTGTTGAAGAGGATGAGGGGGATGTCGGCTTTCTTGGCCTTGGCAATAATGGTGGAAGCTGCGGCGGGGTCAACCAGGTTGATCGCCAGAGCGTCTACTTTCTTGGTGATGAAGATGTCTACCTGGTCGTTCAGCTTAGCCTGCTGACCTTCGGAGTCAACGATATCGATGACCACACCCTTGGCGGCTGCGTAGCTTTCGAGTTCGGGCTTGATAGCGCCGTTCATAAAATTGTCCTGGAAGTTGTAGATGTTACAACCGATGGTGATGGTTCCGTCATCCTTTCCGTTTGCGGAAACGAAAGTAGCTACCGTAAGCAGTACAAGGCACAAAAGCAATGCTTTTTTCATTAAATCAATCTCCTTATTCGCTTTTCCCGGCCGGGAAAAGTTAAAATGATTAAACGCGGACCCACTGTCCGCTGCTCGCCTTAAATCGTACCACCGAATAGGGAGTAAACAATGTGATATTTTCCATCTTTTTTGTAAGATACGTGAAAAAAGGACAAAAACAAGCGTTTTTTCAGAAAAAATACTCAGGTCATTTTTACGAGATACTTCAGAAGACTGCCCTTCTCTACGGCAACGTAATCCCGGAAATCATCAAAGTCTTCCTTTGTTTCCGACGCGGCTCCCGAGAGTATGAGAACCCGGTTTGTCCAGCGGAACCACAGGAAGTGGCGAGCCATCTGGGATTTGCCGTCCAGAACCCTGCGGGCGGAGAGCTGGGTGTCCAGGGCGCTGTCCAGTTCGATATGGTTGGCCGTGCCCGTAATGTAGTATACCGATTTGTCGGTCATGATGGAAATGACGCAGCGTGTGAATCCCTCGGCCAGGGCGTCGTCGTTGCGGAACCCTTCCAGTTTCAGATCCACCGATCCCAGACGCAGGTTGTACCCCTGGTGGCGCAGGTTTTTCCGCAGTTCCACCAGCTGGCTCCGGACTTCCCTGTGCACGTCCGGATTGGACCGGTTCTGTTCCAATTTATGGCGCAGACGACGGAGCATGGGTTCATACTGATTGAAGATTTTCGTATGGTTCGAAAGAAAAATCGTCGTATCGGACATGAGAGTCCATACGGAGACGAAAGATTCCTGAATATTATTTAGGGCCGATCTGATATTCGCCATGGTTTCAACTTTTCTCCCTTTTGATTATAATCAATTAGAAGAAAAAAGAAAGTAGGTAGTAATATTTTATGAGAGCTATGGTTCTGTCCGACATTCACGGCAACGAGGAGGCCCTCTCCTCGGTCCTGAAAGAAGCGGCGGATCTGGATTGGCAGGAGATATGGTTCCTGGGAGACCTGTGCGGCTACGGCCCGAACAGCGTCATGTGTCTGGAGATCCTCAAGAAATATAAGGTGGTCTTTCTGACCGGCAACCACGACCTGTACATGACCGGAGACATGGACAAGGATTTTTTCTCCGATATGGCCCGGATCGCCCTGATCATAGGAAGAGCCCATACCACACCGGAATTGCTGAGTTTCCTCTCCCACCAGCCTCCCCGGAATATTTACAGAGGGTATGATCTTGTCCACGGCTGTCCCCAGGACCCGGCGGGGCAGTATATTCTGAGCGCGAAAGACGCCCGCCGGAATCTGCCCCACGCCCGGAAGAAGATCGTTCTCTACGGGCACAGCCACCTTCAGGAGTACTACGATCTGACGGATAAAAAGAACGTGGACCACTATTCTCCCGGCAGGGAGACCATCTGCTTCAGGGGAAAGCGGATGATGATTAATCCGGGAAGCGTGGGACAGCCCCGGGACGGGGACAACCGGGCGGCCTGGGGTCTGATAGATACGAAAACAAAAGAGTTCTCTTTCTATCGAACCCCCTACGATTATACAGTGACCCAGGAGAAAATGAGAGAGCAGGGATATCCCGCTTATCTGATAGAAAGACTGGCCCGGGGACAGTAGCCGGGCCCCTCGCCCAAATCTCTGATACGGGGAATGAGAAAGCCCGTACAACCCGCCGCCAGAACAAGGCCTCCGCCAGCGATATACCACAGACGGGGAGAGGCTAAGTCGAACAGGATTCCCGCCAGTGCCAGGCTTACGGGAGCGGCCAGGGTCGACAGGCTGGACATAATGGAAAAGACCCTGCCCTGCAGACCTGCGGGAACAGAGCCCTGTATCAAGGCCTGAACTGGGGACATGCATACGGGAATCATGGATCCGGCAAAGAAAAAGCATATGAGGATCAGGGGAAAGGATTCCGCCGGCAGAAGCCCTGTTGCCAGTACCGCAGAGCCCGCCCCCAGAATCCCCGCCAGGGATGTGATCATTTTTTTCTTATGCCCCTTGAGGATACCGATGGCCATCCCCCCCGCCATAAAACCGAATCCCGTCACACCGCCCAGGATCCCGAAATCCATCTCATTCCCCGCCAGAACCCTCATGACGAAAATGGGGGACATGGTGAAAACAGGCTGGAAGACAAAATTAACAATAGTCGATATGGCAAGCATACCGGCCGCCCCCTTCCACGCCCGGATATACCGGAACCCTTCGGCCACCTTAGCCGGAAGATCCTTATCCCAGCCCTTTCCCGCCTTATCCCACCCATCGGCCTCTTCCCCTATCCCGATAAGACAGAGCGGGACAAGAGCGATCAGAGCCCCCGCCACATCGAGGAGCATGATTATTCCAAAGCCGCTCCGTCCCATCAAAAGAGCCCCCAGGGGGGGAGTCGCGAACATGACCAGCCCCCGAAGAGTCTGATTCAGTCCGGCGATCCCGATTAACCGGTCCTTCGGAACCATAAGGGAAGTGGCGGATATCATGGCGTTATGATGAAAGCACCCGGAGAGGGATCTTAAAAAAACAACCGTGAGGACCTGCCATACCACGACAGATCCCCACAGGAAAATGCCGGCAAGGACGAGGGATAGGGCCGCCGTAAGGGAATCGGCAAGGATCAGAACGGCTTTTCTGGCGGATCTGTCCACGATAGCGCCGATTAGGGGATTCAATAGAGATTCGGGAAGAAGAATTAGGATAGTTCCCAGGCTTAGGATCTTTGCGGAACCCGTTTCCCTCGTCAGCCACCAGACGATGGCGAACTGCACTATCCCGCTGCTGAAGAGGGAGAAGAACTGGCCGGCCCAGATGGGATAGAATTTCTTCCTCCATGTGGGGGAAGGGAGATCCGCTGCACAGGGGAGGCTACCAGCCATAACCGTTGCTCTGTGAAATCCTGTTCAGGAGATCGTGCAGGATCTCCTGCTCATCTTCGGAAAGTGCCTCCATGAGGCTTGAGGTATACTCCAGGGAGCCTTCGCAGGTATCGGAAAAGGCGATCTCCCCCTCCCGGGTGAGCGAGAGAAGCCAATTACGCCGGTCCTTTTCATCCCTTGACCTGCTAAGGAGCCCCTTTTTCACAAGCCTTTCCGTATACAGGGAAATAGTGCCGGGATTTATCTCCATTTTCTGAGAAAGGGTACGTGAATTGAGGGGCTGCAGCTGTCCGATCACCATGATGATTCCCATTTCGGACACGGATAGGGAGTCTTTCCGGAGTTTTTTTTCCTTTGCCAGGCGGGCTTCATAGCTATTGGTAATACTGAATATTATCTGATTCATGCGGATATATTTTTCCGGATTGATTTTTAATGTTCCCATTATGACTCCTCTTTAATTGCATTTTACAACCTTTGCATATTACATACGTTATAACCGAATCCCTTTCCTGTCAAGTTTTTCTTACCAAAACGGAATCCCGTCTATACGCCCCCTCCGGCGGGGTGTTTATTTCTTTCGCTCCGAGGACTATAATAAAAGAGAATCACAGGAGGAGTTTTATGAGCATTCACATCGGAGCCCCGGAAGGTGCTATTGCGGACACGGTTCTCATGCCGGGAGATCCCCTGCGGGCCCGTTTCGTGGCGGAGAATTATCTCGAGAACCCGGTCTGTTATAACGAAGTCCGGGGCATGTACGGGTACACGGGCACTTTCCGGGGACAGAAGGTCTCCGTACAGGGCAGCGGCATGGGCCAGCCCTCCCTCTCTATCTACGTGAACGAGCTTTTCCGGGACTACGGAGTAAAGCGGATCATGCGCATCGGTTCCTGCGGCTCCCTTCAGGAAAATGTGAAGATCAGAGACATAGTCATCGCCATGAGCGCCAGCACGGACAGCAGCATGAATGACATCACCTTTCGGAACATGCACTACGCTCCCACCGCCCATTACGGCCTTTTCGCCAAGGCCCAGAAAGCGGCGGAGAAACTGGAGATTCCCTTTCACGGGGGGAATATCCTCTCCTCGGATATCTTTTACAACAACGATCCTGATGAATGGAAAATCTGGTCCGGCCACGGGGTTCTGGCGGTGGAGATGGAATCGGCCGCCCTATACACCCTGGCGGCGAAATACGGCGGGGAAGCCCTGACCATACTTACCGTGAGCGACTCCCTGGTAAGCGGGGAGGCCACCACCAGCGAAGAACGGGAGAAAACGTTCACAAAAATGATGCAGCTGGCCCTGGAAACGGCGGTAAGCTGACCTATTCCGAGACGAGGGGGTAGTAATCGGTCCAGATATACTTCCCCTTTTCCAGGTCGTCCGGGGAATCCTCCGGCTCCCTTCCCGAAAGGATCGCTCCGGTCAGATCGACGATGGCGCCGGCCTGGGAGGTGCTGTCGTTGATGACCGTCCCGTACAGGGTTCCCGCTCCTATGGCCCGGACGGCTTCGGGAAGCCCGTCTATGCCCACCACGGGGATCCAGTCCCCGTCCTGCCGGTCGATTCGGCCGTTCCCGTTGCTGTCCCGGAAAAACCCTTTCTCGATCAGCCTTTCGATCGCCCCCAGAGCCATCTCGTCATTATTGGAGAAGATCACCTCCAGGATATCCCCGTGCAGATTCAGGACTTCGTCCATCTTGTCATAGGCTTCCTTGCGGTTCCAGTTGGCAATCACCGAAGTGAGCAGCTCGAAGGAAAAACCGTTCCGGCTCAGGGTATCCCGCACCTCCCGGGTGCGTATCTCCGAGTCCTGATGGCTCTGCTCGCCCCGTATGATTATCCCCTGAATCACCCCGTCCCCGTTTCGGTCGTAGCCGTTAAGACGGTCCGGGTCGTCACCGAAGAGATGCATGATCATGCGGGCCTGCATCTGTCCCGCCTGCTCCGCCGTGGCTCCCACGTAGAAACAGCTGTCCCAAAGATCCAGATCCCGTTCCAGGGGCTGCCGGTTGAAAAAGATCACCGGAATATTCTCATCCCGGAATTTGCGTATGATCGCGTGGGCTCCCAGCCGGTCCACCGGATTGATAATGGCCAGGTCCACCGGATTCTCCAGTATATGTTCGATCTGCTCGTTCTGCACCACCTGGGAATTCAGGGCGTCGAACACCTCCGGGCGGTAGATTGTCCGGTTGAACTGGGAGAGCATCTCCTCGTTCAGCCCCCGGACAAAGGGGTCCTCTCCGTTGTAAAGAAAGATCCCCACCCGTTTCTCTCCGCTGGAGCACTGGGTCAGAAACAGCAGAAAGCCCGCCAGAAGCAGGACAAACAACCCTCTTTTCCCCATCATTTGGCCCTCCCCGGCAGGGGCAGAAGCAGAGTGACACGGGTCATTTCATCCATATCGCTCTCCATGACAAGATCCGCCTTCTCCCCGTAATAGATTTTCAGACGCTGGTAGACATTGCTCAGGCCCACCCCCTCCTTCCGGTCCGGATCCTTGACGGCCTTCATGATCTCACCGATCCTCTCTTCGCTGATGCCGTAGCCCGTGTTCTCCACTTCGAAAATCAGAAAGATGTCCCGCAGGTAGCTCCTGATGGTAATAATACCCTTCTCGTCATCCGCTTCGCCTCCCCCGTGATAGATGGCGTTCTCCACAAGGGGCTGCAGGATAAGCTTCATGACCTGGTAGCCGTAAACCTGAGCATCGATCTCCAGGCGGTATTCGAATTTATCCACATAGCGGATCCTCTGTATGGTCAGGTAATTCTCAATATGGGCGATCTCGTCCTCCACGGGGATGAAATTCTTTCCCCGGGAAATGCTGATGCGGAAGAACCGGGCCAGGGCGACCACGGTAGTGACCACGTCTTTGCTGCGGTTGTTCTCGGCCAGCCAGACAATGGAATCCAGAGTGTTGTAGAGGAAGTGGGGGTTGATCTGGTTCTGCAGGGCGGCCAGCTCGTTCTTGCGCTTGTCCCGCTGCTCGTTCACCACCGCCTCCATGAGGGAACGGATCCGTTCGAGCATCTCGTTGAAGGCCTTGCCCAGATGGATGATCTCCTTCTGGCCGGACACTTCCACGGGAGTGAAAAAATCCCCCTCCTCCATGCGCGACATGGCCCTTTCCAGCTGATAGAGGGGCCCGGAGATCCGCCGGGAGATAAAGGCCCCCACCATGATAGAGACGAGGAGGCTGACTATAAAAATAAGAACGATAAGCTGCAGGTTCCTGGCCCGGGCCCGGGCCAGCTCGTTGATATTACTCATGGTGATGATGCGCCAGCGGGTCTGGATCAGGGTGTTGGAGTTCAGGTACATCTCCCGGGAGCGTAGTGTGACCCGGGATCCGCCGAAGTAATGGCTCCGGGCCAGCTGTAGACTGAAAAAATAGTCGGGAGACTCCTCGGAGAGGGAGCTGTAGATGAGGGAATCGTCGTCCCCCAGAATCAGGATATGCCCCCCTTCCCCCAGATTGGTCTGATCGGAAAGATCCTCGATGGACTGGAAATCCAGATTGATCAGGAAGATGCCCCGCTTTTCCAGGCGGTTTTCTACGAAGGTGACCGTTTTGGCGATGGAGATGATCTTCACCGCGCTCCCGGTAATCTCCCCCATCCGGTGAGGCGGAGAGAAATGGTAGATAGAATCGTCAGTCCTGGCCCGCACCGCCCACAGACTGTCCTGAACCGGATCCTGATGCCCCACGGCGATCAGTTCGTTCCCTTCCATGTCGTACAGGGTGATGGAAGAGATATCCCGGTTGCTGTCCACGCCCAGAGAGAAGGTTCTCCCCAGATCCTCCTGTGAGTCGGCCAGATCCTTCTCCATGAGAGTCAGCTGCAGATAATTGGCCGTTTCCACCACCCGGTTGATGTAATTTTCGTAGTTCAGGATGATCTGCTTGTTGATCTCCCGGGCCTGGCTCTCTACCAGGGAGCGGGTGGACCGGGAGAAGGAGTTCATAAAAAACAGGCTGGATACGATGAGGGAGACCGCTACCATGGCCACGGTAACGGCCAGGATACTCTGCCGGATCGTCAGATTACGAAAGAGTCTCTTCACGGTACTTCTTGGGGGAAACACCCCGGGACTTCTTGAAACTGTGAGAGAAATAGTACACATCGTTGTAGCCGCACTGGCCGGCGATGTCCACAATCTTGTCCCCGGTCAGCCGGAGCAGCTCGCAGGCCTTGTCGATGCGTATTTTCGTCAGGTATTTGACGAAGGTGGTATCCATGTTCTTGCGAAAGAGCAGGCTCAGGTAGGAGACGCTGATGCCCAGCTCCTCGCACACATCATCCAGGGAGAGTCGGGGATCGTTGAAATTCTGCTCGATCATGTGAACCGCCCGATCCAGGATTTTCTGGGAGCCGGAGCGGCGGGTGTCCAGGTTCCACTCCCGCAGTTTGAAAGCCAGGGAGAGGACCCAGTCGAAAACCTGGTCCAGAGAGCGGAACCTTATCAGTTTTTCCAGCACATCCTCCCCGGCGATGGAATTCAGGTCCACCCCGACGAAGGCGGCGTATTTGACCAGCACGTCCACCAGATTCACCGCGTACATGCGAAAATTCACACCCCCCTTGGCGTTTCGAAGACCGGCCATTTTCAGGGAGTCCAGAAGATCACGGACCTCTGAATCGGAGCCGAAGCGGATCGTCTGCTCCAGGGTTTTGATTTCCCCCTCGGTCAGAGACAGGACCGCCGGGGCGTTCCCTTTGCTGTCCAGCTGGTCGATGTAAACGATGCGCCCCGCATTGAGAAAGCGGCTGTGATCCAGGGCCTTGCAGGACTCCTCGTAGGCCAGATTCAGCTGGCGGAAGTGATTCCGAAGGCGGCTTATACCGATGTTGATGCGCAGGGAGAGAAATTTCTCGGCCAGCTTGACGATCTCAAAGAAGACCGGGTCAATCTCCTTGAGAAAAAGCCTGTTCCTCTCCTCTATGAGGAAAAAGATCCCCTCAGAGAAGCGGAAGGATTTGAAGGAGAATTCTCTTCTCTCCAGGGTGGTGCCGATAAGGGATCTCAGGGCATGTTTCATTCTTTCGAATTCCCTCAGGTCCCGGCGCTCTCCGTCGTCTTCGACCTGAACCTGGACCACCAGGTAGTTGATGCCGTCCAGCTCTACCCCGCAGGACCGCAGATCCTCCCGGGCCTGCATCTGGGAGCGGCCGGAGCTGACGAGAAAGGCGGTGAAACTGTTGTCCATGAGCAGGGGCAGATTCTCTTCGTAGCTTCTCTGCAGTCTCTCAAGATTATACTTTTCCTTGAATTCCCGGTCCAGTTCTCCCTTGAGACGGGTGAGGAAGCGGGAGATATCCTCCTGAGTGACCGGTTTGGTCAGATAGCTGGAGACATTCAGTTCTATGGCTTCCCGGGCGTATTCGAACTCATCGTAGCCCGATATAAAGGCCACCCGAACCGTGGGATAATCCCGGCGGATGAGGGAGGCCAGTTCGATGCCGTCGATGAAGGGCATGCGTATGTCGGTCAGGACCACGGCGGGTGAGAGCTTTTCGATCAGCTCCAGAGCGTCGTAACCGTTTCCGGCGGTACCCACGATGACAAAGCCGCTCTCCTCGGAGATTTTCGAGGAAATTCGCCCTCTCACTTCGTCTTCGTCATCGACAAGAATGATCTTGTAAAGATCCTTTCCTTCCTCGGCCATGGCCCTATTGTAGACGTTTTTCCTGTTATCGCATAGATGTTTTTTCATTGACATATTACTACTTAGTAATTAAATTGAATTTATGAAACAGAGGAACAGGGATTACGGACAGGACGACAACAGGCATCTGCGCATGGAAATCGGGATTACCCGGAATTTTCTGGAAGGGGAAAGGGGAATGCAGACCTTTCTCAAATCCTACGGACTGACCCTGCCCCAGTTCGGCGTTCTCGAGGCTCTCTACCACCTGGGTGAAATGAGGGTGTGCGATATCATCGAAAAGACCCTCAGCACCAACGGGAATATGACCGTGGTCCTGAAGAATCTGGAACGGGACGGCATGATCCTCAGAAAACCGGACGAGGCGGACCGACGGGCCAGCATCATAGGCATCACCTCTGTCGGGGCCGGACTGGTGGAGGAGATATTTCCCGTGCATCTGCAGAATTTGAGGGAGAAGTATTCCTCCCTGGACGGGCAGGAGAAGGATCAGCTCATTCATCTGCTTAAGAAATTGAGCGGAAGAGCGAAAGCATAATGAGGATATTGAATGAAGGTATATAGAGAACGAGAGCATGGGAAGGGGGAGCATGGATGGCTCAGGAGCAATTTCCATTTCTCCTTTGACCAGTATTATAATCCGAAGAGAATGCATTACGGTCCTTTGCGGGTATTGAATGACGATATCATACAGCCGGATACGGGGTTTCCCCTCCATCCGCACAGGGATATGGAGATCATCACCTATGTGATAGAGGGGGAGCTGACCCATCAGGACAGCATGGGGTCGGAGGAGACCATCGGCCCGGGGCATGTGCAGTACATGAGCGCGGGTACGGGAATCCACCATAGCGAATCCAACGAAGGGAAGCAGCCCCTGCGCCTTCTCCAGATATGGATTATGCCCGATGCCCGGGGATACGAACCGCAGTACGGGAGCATTAGGCCGGAGATGACGGAAAGGGACGGGGACTGGTTGCACATCGTCTCCCCCTTTGGGGGAAAAGGGCTGATCGGGATTCATCAGGACGGCAATATTTATGCCGCCAGGATAAGCGCGGGCCGGAAACTCCCCTTTCCCCTGGGAAAAGACCGGCAAATTTACGGCGTTCTGATAAGCGGGGAGGTCGAAGCCGGTGAAAAAGTGCTCTACGCAGGAGACGGCTTTGAGTTACAGGAAGAAGTCAATTTCTCAGCGAAAGAGGACTGTCACATCTTAATTATAGAAATGGAGAAAAATATATGAATGCCGATTTGTTTACGGAAAGAAGGAGCGTAGGAAGTTTCGATGCCTCCCAGCCCCTGGATAAGGAGAAACTCAAGGCCATCGTGGAACTGGCTTCAAATACGCCTTCCGCCTTCAACCTGGAACCCTGGCGGGTGATAGCCGTTGAATCGGAAGAAGCAAAGGAGAGGCTCTTCGAGAAGGCTAACCGTCAGCCCAAGATAAAGGAGGCCACCTACAACCTGATCATAATCGGAGACCGGGAGGGTTACAGCCCGGAAAATCCCGCCTGGGAGGAACTGAAAGGTTTAGCCGGAGAGGCCGGGGCCGAGGGAGCCATGAAAGCCGCCGCCCGGCTCTACGGTTCCTCGGAGGAGCGTAAGATCAAGTTCGCCGAAAGCAACGGGGGTCTTCTGGCCATGAGCCTCATGTACGCGGCCCAGGCCTACGGGGTGGATTCCCATCCCATGAGCGGCATCGATTTTGAGGGCATCGCCAGGGAATTCAGCCTGAAGGAGGGGGAGCATGTGGTCATGGTCATCGCCCTGGGATACCGGGACACCTCCACCGCCCTCAGACCCTGGAGAAGACGAAAGAGTTACGAGGCCCTCGTGGAAGAGGTGTAGAAAATCCGTGATATAATGGTTCCCGGGAGGCGTTATCATGGGAGAAAATTATTTCGGGGAAGAGATCGCCGCTGATTACGACAGGACACTTGGTGAGCATTCCGATCCTTCATGGATAACTTCCTGTGTGGAAGTGCTGGAGGAGTACGCGGGAAAGGGGAAGGCCCTGGAATTCGGCATCGGAACGGGCCGTATTGCCCTGCCCTTGAGCATGCGGGGCGTCCTGGTGGAGGGAATGGATCTCTCACCCCAGATGCTGGCTCAGCTGAAGAAAAAACCCGGTTCCGAAGAGATTCCCGTCAGGGAAGGAGATTTCTCCCGGGACAGAATGGATGGCACCTACACCCTGGTCTATCTTGTCTTCAACACCATCATGAATCTGACCTCCCAGGAAACCCAGACGGAGTGCTTCATCAATGCGGCCCGCCATCTGAATCGGGGAGGTTATTTCCTGATAGAGACCATGGTACCCGACCTGAGAAGGCTCCCCCCGGGGGAAACCGTGCGCCCCTTCGGAACGGATAATCAGTTGGAAGGGTTCGATGAATACGACACGGTCTCACAGAAACTGGTTTCCCATCATCTGGAGGGGACCGGGGAGAACCGGAAAATCCACAGCATCCCCTTCCGCTACGTCTGGCCCTCCGAACTGGACCTGATGGCCCGGATCGCCGGAATGTCCCTCACCGCCCGCTGGGAAAACTGGGAAAAAGCCCCCTTCACTCACGAAAGCCGCTCCCACATCTCCCTCTGGCAAAAATCCTTTTCCTGACATCCGCTTTCAGCTTTAGGCTTTCGAACCTACTTGCGCTTCTTCATCGAATCGATATACACGGCCAGCAGAATCACCACGCCCTTCACGATAAGCTGCCAGAAAGAGTTGATATCCAGCAGGTTCAGACCGTTGTTCAGCACCCCGATGACCAATGCCCCCAGCAGGGTGCCGCCCAGAAAGCCGATGCCCCCGGACATGCTGGTCCCCCCCAGAACAACCGCCGCGATGGCGTCCAGTTCGAAGCCGATGCCTATGGTGGGCTGGCCGGAGTACATGCGGGAGCAGAGGACCACCCCGCTGACGGCGCTTAAGAGGCCGATCATACCGTAGACGATGACAATGACCCGGTTGATCTTGATGCCCGAGAACACCGCCGCATCCTGATTGCCCCCCAGGGCGTACACATGGCGGCCGAAGCGGGTACGGTTCAGCAGAACCGCGGTCACGGCGAAAATCACCGCCATATAAATGATGGGATAGGGAATAGGTCCCAGGTAGCCCGTTCCGATGGCGATGAACCCCTCGTCGGTGGTGCGGATGGGCTGCCCGTTAGTGTACACGTAGGCCGATCCCCGGGCGATCTGCATCATGGCCAGGGTCACGATAAAGGGGGGGATTCCCGTTTTAGCCACCACAAGACCGTTGAAAACACCCAACCCCAGTCCCAGAAGCAGGGCGATGGTAACCGCCGCCGGAATAGACATGCCGTTGCGCACAATCAATCCGGTGGCCACGGTTCCCGCCAGAGCCAGAACGGACCCGACGGACAGATCAATGCCCCCGATCAGAATGGCGTAGGTCATGCCGAAAGCGAGAATAGCGTTCACCGACACCTGGCGCAGGACGTTGAGAATATTCGCCGACGTCAGAAAGGCGGAGGACCGGAAGGTCAGTATCAGGCAGAGGACCAGCAGTCCCAGCAGAATTCCCAGATAGCGCTGTAAATATCCTTTAACCGCCATTCCGGCGGATTTTATGAGAGAGTTATTCATCCCTTCCTCCTGTCGCGTAATGCATGATTTTTTCCTGGGTGGCTTCCTCTCCGGCCAGCTCGCCCATAATGCCTCCCTGGTACATAACCAGGATCCGGTCGCTCATGTTCAGAATCTCCGGCAGTTCCGAAGAGATCATGATGATGGCCACTCCCTGTTTCGCTAGATCCCCGATGATCCGGTAGATCTCCGTTTTAGCCCCCACGTCGATGCCCCGGGTCGGTTCGTCCAGAATAAGAATCCGGGGATTACGGGCGAGCCACTTGGCGATAACCACCTTCTGCTGATTCCCCCCGCTCAGCTCGTTGACTTTCTGGGAGGGAGAATGGGCCTTGATGGCAAGGGACTCTATCCCCTTGCGGATGAAATCATCCTCCCGGCGGTTATTCGTCCTGATCCAGCGGAAGCACTCTTTCAAAACCTGAATGGTCAAGTTGAAACCCACCCGTTCCTGCAGAAAAAGGCCCTGCTGCTTCCGGTCCTCCGGGACAAAGCCGATCCCCAGGTTCATGGCGTCCTGAGCCTTGCCGATGGTAACGGGGGATCCGTTCATGAAGATCTCCCCCCCGTCGTGGGGATCGATCCCGAACAGGGCCCGGGCCAGCTCGGTCCGCCCCGCCCCTACGATACCGGACAGCCCCAGAATCTCCCCCTTATGCAGGGAAAAGGAGATATCCTTCAGGACCCCTTCCCGGCTCAGATTCTGAACCCGCAGCACCTCTTCACCCTTCTGGTGGTCCCGCTTCAGGTAGAAATCCTTGAGGGGACGGCCCACCATCATGGCTATCAGCTCTTTCCGATCCGTTTCGGCGGTCATTTTCGTTCCGATGTACTCCCCGTCCCGCATAACCGTGATCCGGTCGCTGATGGCAAAGAGCTCCTCCATGCGGTGGGAGACGAAAATAATAGCCTTGCCCTGGGCCTTCATGGTGCGCACCAGTTCAAAGAGCTGATCCGTTTCCCGGTTGGTCAGGGCCGCGGTGGGCTCGTCCATGATGATGATCCGGGCATCCGTCGAAAGGGCTTTGGCGATCTCCACCATCTGCTGCTGGGCCACGCTCAGGGAGGCCACATGAGCCCCGGCGGAGAGATTCAGATTAAAGTTATCCAGAACTTTCTGGGCTTCCCCTTCCATGGTCTCCCTGTCGATGAAGGGGGATCTCTTTTTGGTCAGTTCCTGTCCCAGATAGATATTTTCCGCAATTGTCATATAGGGAACCAGAATCAGCTCCTGATGGATAACGCTGATGCCCAGTTCCTTGCTTTTGTGCACGTCGGGGATCTTTATGGCCGCCCCGTCGAGAATGATGTCGCCCCCGTCTTCGTCATAAATGCCGGCCAGTACTTTGATAAGGGTCGATTTGCCGGCGCCGTTCTCCCCCAGAAGGGCATGACACTCCCCGGGATGGATATCCAGGGAAACGTCCTTCAGAGCCTTGACTCCGGGAAAACTCTTTTCGATATGGCGCAGCTGGAGCAGGGGTATTTGTTCCATGGTCTAGTCCTTGTTTTGTGAGTGACTCAAGAGAAGTGAAAATCGGTGATGCGATTCCAAGAGGAACCGCACCACCGCTGATTTTTTACTTTATTGCTATGAAATCAGAGAAACCTACTGCCAGCCGTCGGTACCGAACTGGTCCACGTTGGAAGCGTCGATAAGGGTAATGGGAACAAGGATTTCCTTCTTCACCGATTCGCCCTTGAGGATTTTGTAAGCCGCGTCAACCGCGTTCTGGCCGATTCCCAGGGGAGACTGGGCGGCGGTGGCGGTGATCCGGCCGTCCTTTACCATCTGCTTGGCATCGGGAGCGCCGTCCACACCGTAGATGAGAACGCCGTCGGCTCTTCCCGCCGCTTCCAGAGCGGCCAGGGCGCCCATGGCGGTGGGATCGTTAAGACCCATAACCACGTCGATAACGGGCTGAGCCTGGATGATATTCTCCATTACGGGCATGGCCTGCTCGATCTGGCCATTGGAGGACTGGCGGGCTACGATTTCGTAGTTGGGGTTACCCTTGACCGTATCCACGAAGGACTGGGTTCTGTCGATAGCCGATTTGGCCGTGGGGTGCTCGAGAAGAACGACCTTGGCCGCGTCGAGACGCTTCATGACGTCCTGGGCCACCAGAACACCTGCGTTGTAGTTGTCCGAAGCGACGATACAGTCAACCAGATCCGTGTCGAATACGGGGGCATCCACGTTGATCACGGGTATGCCGGCTTTCTTAGCCGCATCCAGAGCGGGACGCACGCCCTTCCAGTCAACCGGGTTCAGGAAAATGGCATCCACGCCCCGGGCGATCATGTCTTCGATCTGGGCAATCTGCTTGGCCTGATCCAGGGCGGGGTCAAAGGCGATCAGCTTGTCTCCGTTCGCCTCGGCGACTTCCTTGATACCATCGTTAAGATAGACGAAAAAGGGGTTGTTCATGGTCATATAGGTGGCGCCGAAAAGATAGTGGCCGTCTTCTACGGCATCCTTCTGGCCGTTGGCAAAACAAAAGGTCCCCGCCAGAAGCAGGATAAGTCCCAACATCAGATTTTTTTTCATAAAAATCTCCTCGTAAAAATAGTATGACCTATTATCAGGCCCCTTTTCCGATCCCGAAAGATGAACATTGTCATCACGCTGCCCCGTCAGGTGTCATCGGGAAGCCATGACATTTGTCAGTTTTCAGTCATCCAGCTCATCATTGATAATGCGGTTGAGCCGGGAGAGATCGTTATTCAGAATCACCGAATCCCAGGGGATCTGGGCGATCTGGTTGTCAATAAGGGAAAGGGTTGTCTCGTAGCGGCGGAACCGGGGGACGATAACCGAGTTCTCCACGGTCTTTACGATAGTATCCACGGCGATGGCCTTGTCCGGGGAGGCCAGATTCTGCA
Organism: Spirochaetales bacterium; assembly: GCA_016936115.1. Classification (GTDB taxonomy): domain Bacteria; phylum Spirochaetota; class Spirochaetia; order DSM-2461; family DSM-2461; genus SZUA-368. Next base: position 61,906 of record JAFGPQ010000037.1, read on the forward strand.
TAAGGATCTCCCGTCCCGCGTCGGAGGAGAGGACGTCCTTGCGCAGGGGCAACCCCCGGCCGTATTTCAGGACGATTCCCTGGGCGTCCCGGTCGTTGGCGATAAACTGAAGCAGGGAGAGGGCCTCCTTCCGGCGGCGGCTCCGGGCGTTCACCGAGAGCAGGAGCACTTTCAGATCCACCGCGTTGGTGCCTCCCGGCCCCCGGGGCATGAGGGTAGTGTCCCATTCGAAACCGCCGAACTTGATGATGCTGTAGGGGTAGTAGCCGTAGGTGCGGTAGGTGGAGTAGGTGAAGGGGGAAAAGGCGGTGACCCCGCTGTCAAAATCCTGGGCGAGCCCCTCCTCGTCCAGCCGGCGCAGGGAGCTCAGGAAGCGGACCGCCTCCTTCATGCCCTCCGTATTCAGATAGGCGTCGGAACCGTCCTCGCTGAAGAGGGTCTCCCCGTTGGAGAATACCGCCTGGGTCCAGTGGAACCCGTCCACCCCGAACTGATCCGTGTAGCCGTCCCCGTTCCGGTCCTTCGTCAGAACGGTGCAGTAGTCCAGGAACTCCTCCCAAGTCCAGTCCGGAGAGGGATATTCCAGGCCCTCTTCGGCCAGAAGGGTCTTGTTCACGAACATGAAGGTGGGATTGATTTCAAAGGGAATGCCCAGGAGACGGCCCTTCTGGCTCCCCGCGTCCAGCACGTTACGGTAGATGCCTTCGGGTGAGTCGAGCAGCTCCTCCCGGTTCAACTCCTCCAGCACCCCGATGGAAGCGAGGGTGGTGAAATCCTCGGGCAGCACGAAGAAGAGGTCCGGAAGCTCATCGTTCATTATGCGCTGGGCCAGCCATTCCGAATAATCCGAGGGAATGATGCCGCTTTTGTAGGTAACGTGAATCCGGGGATTCTCTTCTTCGAAAAGGGCGATGATCTCGTCCATCATGGCGTAGGTGTTCAGGTTGGGCGCGTTCCAGCTGCTCCCCGAAAAGATTCCCAGCTCCAGGGTTTTCCGGTGGGCCGGCCCGCAGGAGGAGAGCAGGATCAGAACCGTCAGCAGGGTAAGGGGGACTCTTCTCACAGGACCGGGGAGGAGTTGATGCCGCTCTGCACCGCGAAGATGGCGATCTGGGTCCGGTCTCGCAGATCCAGCTTTTGCAATATGCCGCTGATGTAGTTCCGCACCGTGCCGTCGCTCAGGTTCAGCATGTAGGAGATCTCCTTGTTGGAGCAGCCCTGCCCCACCAGGCGGATGATCTTTTTCTCGTTCTCCTGCAGATTCTCCATGCTGCGCCGGCTGCTCCCCTGAATAAAATCGGCCTTGGCCATGGTGGAAAAGAAATCCAGCACCTTCGTAGTGATCCGGGGCGTTATCAGGCTGCCTCCCTCGGCCACCGTCCGCACGGCCCGGGCCAGTTCCTCCGCCTTGATGGATTTGAGAAGATACCCCCGGGCGCCGTACTTCAGGGCGTCGTAGATATACTCGTCGTCATCAAAGGTGGTCAGGGCGATCACGGCGATTTCCGGGCGGGCCTCCTTGATGCGGCGGATGCACTCTATCCCGTCCAGGCCGGGCATGCGGATGTCCATGAGAACCACCCGGGGGGATTTCTCGTAGATGAGAGTCAGCCCTTCCGCCCCGGAGGCGGCGGTCCCCACCACCCGGATATCCTCGTTGGCGTTCATAATAAATTCCAGACTCTCCCGGACCAGGTCCTGATCGTCCACTATCACAATCTCAATCATGGGATCTCCTTACCAGGGGCAGCTCCGCGCTCAGGCGGCAGCCCCCCGTTTCTCTTCCCGCCAGTTCCAGATGCCCCCGGTAGAATTCGACCCCCTGGCGCAGGTGGGTCAGGCCGAAGCCCTCCTTTCCCGGAGTTTCCCCGCTTCCGTCGTCCAGCACGGTCACAGTGGCATGGTCGTCGCTGAACGCCAGATCCACCAGAATATCGGTCCCCTGCCCGTGGCGGATGGCGTTGGTGATGCCCTCCTGGACAATGCGGTAGATCAGCTCCTCCTGCTGGGCGATGAGCCGGGGGGGCTCCCCCTTCTGGCGCAGGGTGCACACGATGCCGTCGCTGCAGTCGTTGATCTGCTCCACGATGGAGCGGATGGCGGGTATCATGGCGTAACGCTCCAGGGCGTCCGGTTTCAGGGCGTTCAGGGAGCGGCGGATGTCCCCGGAGCCCTGGGAGGCCAGTTCGGCCACCTTGTCTATCTGGTTCAGGAGCAGGTCGGTCCGGTCACCGGGGATCTTGCGGCAGGCGGTAAGTCCCAGTTCGATGCCCGCCAGGGTATGGCCCACCGTGTCGTGAATCTCCCGGGCCAGGCGGTTCCTCTCCTTGACCCGGGCAGAGTCCTCGGACCGCTTGGAGTATTCCACCAGCTGCACGTTGGCCACCTCCAGCTCCTTCAGGCTCTGTCCCAGAGCCTCGTTCAGCTCCTGCACCCGGCGGTTCTCCTCGATCCGGGACTGGATATCCACAAAAACGATGAGAAGAAAGCAGAAGTAGTTGAGGGACTGGAGGATGCTTTTGGCTCCGTAGAGGGAGACCCGGGAGGCTTCGTTTCTGAAGTTTATATACTGATCCAGATTGACCCGCAGCAGGGGAACATAGGAGAAGTCCGGATCCAGCAGGATATAGAGGCCCACCACGAAGAGAATGAGGACCGTTTTCCGCTGCCCTCCCCTGACGAAGAGAATGGTTCCGGCCACGGGAAAGAGCAGGATCTCCTTGTTGGAGAGGTTCAGCAGATAAAGGACGACGGCGCAAATGACCGTATCGGCCAGAACGGTGAATACCAGAACCTCATTGGAAAGGCTCTCCCTGAATCGGATTCGCATGAGAGAGACCCCCAGAAGCAGAAAAAAGAGGATCAGAATGGCGATACGGGAAAAGGAGGGACTCAGGGGCGCCCGGTTAATCTGCTCCAGAAAGGTACGCCCCCCGTCCTTATAGCAGATCAGATCGGTGGTCCGGACGATAAGGGTGGCGATAAAAAGGGACGCCCCGAAATTCAGGAGCAGGTAGAAAAGCTGTAGGAGGGAGGATCTATTCCTGCTGTCAAAGAGCGTCCTGACCATGGGGAAAGGATAACATGATAATCCTCCCCTGCAAATATGACATTTGTCATGATTGGGGATCTTTCTTCGCCCGAGCAAGGAGAAGGAAGATCAGGAGCAGTCCGAAGGCGGTGAGCATATAGGGAGAGATGACCTCGATACCGAAATGACGGGCCAGGACCCCGGCGAAGGAGGGCACCGCCGCCCCGCCGATGCCGGAAGCGGAGATCTGCATGCCGATGGTATTGCTCACGTGGCGGCGGCCCACCCGGTTCGCCGTATCGGACATGAGAGCCGGAAAGATCGGCGCAATGGCGAAGCCGATCAGGGCGATGCCCGTTACGGAGCCCGCCACACCCCTGAAGAGGGTGAGAATGACCGTTCCCGTCAGGGCGATGCCGATGCTCAGGTAGAGCAGATGCCGGGGGGTCAGCTTTTTCGTATAGAGTCCGGCGGTGAACCGGCCCACGGTGAACATGCCCCAGTAGCTGCTGGTAATGAAACCGGCGACAGCGGGACTTACTCCCCGGGACTGGGTCAGCAGGGAGTAGACCCACAGGCCCAGACCGATTTCCGAGCCCACATAGAGAAAGAAGAGGAGCATACTCAGCCAGGCCCCGGGCATCTTGAGAGTCTCCCCCATGGAAGCCTCTTCCACAGGGGCGGTTTCATTCTCCTCTCCCTCCTCTCCGGAACTGTTCCTTTCCCACAGGTTCCTTGTCAGAAAAAAGAGCAGTGCCATGACCGCCTGAAAAGCACAGACCACCATATAGCCCACCCGCCACCGGCCGGTCAGCTGAATCCCCATGGTCATGATGATAGGCCCGGCGGTGATACCGATGCCGAAGCTTCCGTGAAGCCACTGCATCAGCCTTTCGGAGTAGTGTTTTTCCACATAGTTGTTTACGCCCGCATCGATGGCGCCGGCTCCGACTCCCCCCAGGAAAGCCACTCCCACGAAGAGGGGCCATATGGGGGTCAGGCTGTATGTCAGCTGGGCCAGGGAAGTAAGGCCGCAGCTCAGGGCCAGCAGACCGCCCACCCCCATAAGCCTGACCGTAACCCCGCTGAAAAAACCGGATACGGAGTATCCCACGGTGGAGCAGATCATGACGAGGGCGATCGCATCGATGGGAAGTCCGAAGGTTTCCCGAATTCCCGGCCAGGCGACCCCATGCAGCCCGTCGGGCAGCCCCAAAGAGATGAAAGCGATGTAAGAGAGGATCAGCAGAATGAATCCCCGGTTCAGAGTAGGTGACTTTTCCATAATCCCATATGATAAACCGGAAATCACGGGGAATCCATGAAAAAGAGTCATCCAGGGGGAAACTTTTCTATGAAATTCCTGTTTTTTTCTGAACAACGGGGTAATGATGGGTTAGACAAAAAAGAAACCGAACTGAAAAGGAGCGTTTTTGGAAAAGATCATTCTTTTTACAGTTGTTTCCGCGGCGGTTTATTTTGGAATTGCGGCCCTCCTCATCCTAATTGATAAGGGACCGGCCAAGGGAGATTCCCCCGGTTCAAACATGTCATTCCGGGAACTTTTTGCGGATTATTCGGGACTTCCGGAATTAAGCGAGTATAAAGCCCGGGATGGAAAATCCCTTTACTACCGCCACTATCCTTCCCATTCAAGGAAAATCATGATACTCCTGCATGGTTCCGGAGCGCACAGCCGGTATTTTTTCCCCCTGGCCGGGTATCTGAGTTCCACCGATTCAGCCGAGGTCTATACACCCGACTTAAGAGGCCACGGATTTTACCCCGAAAGAAGGGGGGATACGGATTACATCAATCAGCTGGAGGACGATCTGGCCGATTTTATCTCCCGGATCAAAAGGGAGAAGGGAGATGCAAAAATCATTCTGGCGGGACACTCTTCCGGGGGCGGTCTTGCCCTGAGGTTTGCGGGCAGCCGATATTCCGCCCTTGTGGATGCCTGCCTGCTCCTGTCCCCCTATCTGAAATACAACGCTCCCACTATGAGAAGCAATTCCGGCGGCTGGGCAAGAGTCCATACTCCCCGGATCATCGGATTGTCCCTGCTGAATAATCTGGGCATTACCCTGCTCAACCATTTAAGGGTAATCGACTTTATTCTCCCCGGCGAGTATCGTGACGGTTCGGAAACCCTCTCCTATTCCTATCGCCTGAACAGGGGTTACGCTCCGGAGGATTACCAAAAAGATTTCCGAACTATGAAACAAAGGGCCATGCTTATCGCCGGATCCGCAGATGAAGCGTTCAGGGCGGACCTCTTTCTCCCGGAAGTGTCCCGGTATAAAAAAGTCATGGAAGGGGAAATCATAAAAGGTGTCACCCACATGGGACTGGTCATGGGAGAAGAGGTACGGCCGATTATTGTAACCTGGCTGCAATCCCTGTAATCCCGATTTCGTCACTCCTTAAGCTTAAAGGCAACCTTCAGGTCGTCTATCAGCTCATCCTCCATGACGCGTACCTTGCCCAGCTGATAGGCGCCCAGAACGGCCTCGGCGGTATAGTCGGCCACTTCCAGACGGTCGAATGCCTTGAGCAGGGAGTCGGCGGTCACGATGAAGCCGTTGTTCTGAATCATCAGCAGGGGATTCGCCTCGGTCAGCCTTTCGACGACCAGCTCGTGATCGTTAACGGGCGCCTCGAAGGGGAGGGTCTGCAGATCCCGCATGAGAATATAGGCTTCTGGAATGATACGCGAGTCCAGCAGAGTCTCCGAAACATTGAAAGCCATCAGGTTAGCCGAATGGGCGATAATGATGGCGTTGATTTCGGGACGGCGGCGGAAAATGGCCCGATGCAGCAGAACGGAACGGCTGGGCAGCTTGCCCGCTTCCCTCTTCCCTTCCTTAACTAGAACAATGTCCCGGGGCTCCATGTATTTGCGGTCGAAACCGTAGGGGGTGATGAGAAACTCGTCCTCCCCCACCCGCACCGCAAAGGTTCCCTCTGTACTGGTGAAAAGCCTCTGGTCGTAGCTGCGGTGGATAAACCGGCACATCTCCTGGCGCAGCTCCCTTTCGCCGCTGCCCGGGGAACCGGGGGTGAATTCGGGCAGCTCGTTGCTCTTGCGCCGGGCCGTCTCCCGTTCCCCGTCGGCGATTTTCCGGGGATTTCCCAGAACCCGGGCCTTGATCTGAATCCGGGCGGTGAAATCCAGGGTCTCGAACTGCATGAAGGCCTGAAAAAGGTCCTCCGCGGCGGTGACCGTGCCGTGGTTCTCCAGAATTACCATGTTCGTGCCCCCGGCGAAGGCGGCGGCGATCTTGCGGCCCAGCTCTTCGCTTCCGGGCAGGGCGTAGGGCACGAACTCCACCTCGCCGCAGATGTTCCGGGTATTGGGCAGAATGTCCGTCCGGGGGCAGAGCCCGGCGGCGGAGAAGGCGACCAGGGCCGGCGGATGGGCATGAAGAATCGCCTTCAGGTCGGGCCGGGCTTCGTAAATAGCCCGGTGAAAGGGGTACTCCGAGGAGGGGACATGCTTGCCGTGAACCTTTCCGTCCGTGGTGATCCAGACCATGTCCTCCCGGGTCAGACTGCCCTTGTCGATGCCCCCCGGGGTAATCCATATAACCCCGTCCTCGTCCTTGACCGAGATATTCCCCCCCGATGTGGTGGTCATCTCGTATTGGTACACCCGCTGCATGATCATCACAAGCTGATCCTTGGGGTGAAGATAGCGGAATTTACTGTCGTTATACTTGGCGTTCCTACTCATGGCAGAACCTCCTTATCTCCCATTATAAAACCGATGGCCCCGGATTTCCACGAAAGATTACCCGCCCGCCCCCATAAGAGCCGCTCCGGCAATGGCCAGAATCAGCCCGGCCAGACGGGATAGGGTCAGTTTCTCCTTTAGAACAAGGCGCTGCAGAAAGACGGTTGGCCCCGGATAGAGGGCAGTCAGAACGACGGCCAGGATGAGAAGTCCCGAACGGGCTGCCAGCAGATAGAAGATATTGGCGAGCATATCCAGAGCCCCGCTGATCACTACGGTCACACCGGTTCCTTTGGCGGGGATCAGTTTCTTCCCCGAAGAGAGAGCGATCAGGATGAACAGGGGAACCGTGGCGCAGCGGGCGGCCAGAAGGGGCCACATGCCCGACTCCTCCCCGGTTTGAGCAATGAGGATGAAGAATCCGCCGAAAGCCATGCCCGCGGTCATACCCAGCCGCAGGGAGGGCAGTACATGCCCCCGGCGATCCCCCTTTTCCAGAGAAAGCAGTACGATGGCCGGCAGAGCCAGGGCGATGCCGGACCAGGTCAGAACCGAAGGCCTTTCCCCTGTGAGCAGACCGAAGAGAACGGGCAGGGCCGCCCCCACCAGTGCCGCCAGAGGAGAGACCACCGAAGCCAGCCCGTCCGCCAGTCCCCGAAAGAGCAGCCCCACCCCGGCGGCCCCGGTAATACCTGCGCCGATTCCCCAGAGAATATCCGTAGAAGTGACCCGGCTCCCGCCCAGCAGGGGTATCGACCCCAGAGCGACGAAGAGCCCCGCCGCCTGGGACCAGGCCACCACGGTGAGGGCGGAATTCCGGCGGGAGGAGAGACCGCCCAGAAAATCGGCGGCCCCGTAGGAGAGGGCGGAAAGGAGGGCATAGAAAAATACCATGGTCCCATCCTATTCCTTTTCATCCTTTTGGAATAGTCTCGCTGCAACGGTTCCCTCTGGACAGGGAAGGCCGAATTGCCTATGTTGAAAGGGAATGGATTACGTCACCTGTTCGAATTGCAAAAGCAAAACCTGGGTGGACCGGGCCGCCCTGGGCGACAAGAAACAGACCATGCGATTCAAATGCACCCGATGCGGGAAACTCATCAAGCTCACCGGCTGCTCCCGGTGCGGCGCCCAGGAGTGGATACGGGAGAATGATCTTTACGAAAAGGGTTCCCGCAAGCCTATAGTAAGATACCGCTGCGGCGGGTGCGGGCGGATAGTGGGGCTGATACTGGATCACGACCGATAAATTCTCCCCGAATCGGGAAATTTGTTACCGGGCAACCTTTTATATATATTGACCTTAATCCCCCATTAATGCCATGATGTGAGTCCGTTGCATTCTTTTCACCGGATAATCCAACCGATGCAACCCGGATAATCCGGAAACTGATAATAAGAGGCAAAAAAGAAATGAAGACAAGATTCGTAAAACCTTCTGATGCGAACCGCAAATGGGTTCTGATCGATGCCGAGGGTATACCCATGGGCCGGGTAGCCGTAAAGGCCGCTTCCATCCTGCGTGGAAAAAACAAGCCCAGCTTTACCCCTAACCTGGAAACGGGCGATTACGTGGTTATTATCAATGCCGCCAAAGCCGTTATGACCGGTAAAAAGGCAACCGATAAAATTTACTACAAGCACTCCGGCTACACCGGCGGACTTACCAGTGAGAACTACGAAACCCTTATCGACCGCAAACCGACCGCTCCCATGGAAAAGGCCATCAAGGGCATGCTCCCCTCCGGCCCCCTGGGAAATCAGCTCTTTAGGAATGTCAAGGTATACGCCGGGGCGGAACATCCCCACGCAGCCCAGCAGCCCGAGAAAGTAGAAGTAAAGTAGAGGAGTAAGCGGTGATCAAGAACTTAGCAAACGCTGTAGGTAGAAGAAAGACTTCTGTAGCCCGTGTCTACATTAGAGAAGGCAAGGGCGACATTATCGTTAACGGAAAGGCTCTGAATGAGTTTTTCCCCATCGAAGAGCATCAGGACATCGTCAAAAGACCCCTGAAAGTCACCGACATGGAAGGTAAGTGCAATATTCTTATCAACGTGAAAGGCGGCGGAATTACCGGACAGGCAGGCGCCTGTCTTCACGGTCTTTCCCGGGCGCTCGTAGAGCTGGACGAAACCAACCGGACCTCCCTCAAAGCCAACGGCTACCTCACCAGAGATGCCAGAATGGTGGAAAGAAAGAAGTACGGTCAGCCTGGAGCCAGAAGGAAGTTCCAGTTCTCCAAACGTTAGTCACAAAACTTCGTTCGGAAAATGGATTATTCCATACAGGAAGGAGGATCTGTCGCCGGAGTGCTCAAAGTACTTCTGGAGGACGGGTCCTCTTTTTTTATCGCCAAAGACATTCTCTCTGACAATCCCCACCCCGATTCGCCGGAAGAGCTGGAGCTCATGGCCGGGGAAACGGCCGCCCGCAAAAAGGCCCTGGACCTGCTGGCCCGGAGGGATCACTCCCGGGGGGAACTGCGGATCAAGCTTCTCCAAAGGGAATTCGATCCCGATTCGGTGGAAAAAGCCCTTTTCTGGATTGACGGCAAGGGCTACCTGGACGATGAGCGCTTCGCCCGCCGCTGGATTCAGGAAAGGCTCAGAAAGCATCCGGAAGGACCGGCTGCCCTGGAAGGGGGACTCCGGAGCAAGGGCATCGACAGCACCATAATCCGCCGGGCCCTGGGGGAACTGGGAGAAAAGGAGAGGCGGGACGCCCTGATCCGGGCCAGGGAAAAGCTCTCCCGCCGCTACGATGATCCGGCGAAACTGCGCACCGCCCTGATGCGCCGGGGATTCTCCTACGCCGATTTCCGGCTCCTCGAAGAATTGTAAGAAAAAGCCCCTCTTTATTGGAAATCGAAAGCCCCGTCTCTTATAGTTGAAATAGACCAAAGAGGCATTCCGCAATGAAGAGATCCCCCCTACTGACAATCCTTTCATTAACCATTTTGCTCATCCCCTCCTGCAGCGAACTGGGCATGACAGGCAATGAGATTCCCTCAGAAGGATCGGTTCGGATATTCCGCTCCTATGATCTGGTCCAGGGAGCCTTTTACGACTGTTCCGCCGAACTTCTGGCGGCAGGGGAATATTGTCTCGTATACGGAGAAATCCAGGGAGACCTTTCCCCTTCCCAGGCCCGGGAGATCGCCGGGGAGTTCGATAATCGGATTTACGGCACTATCAGGGGATCCTTCGGGCCGGAAAGCGATGTGGACGGCAACGGGAAAATTATCCTGCTCTACCTGGATATCAGGGACGGTTTCTCCGGTTCGGGAGGCTATGTGGCGGGGTACTTTCACAGTATCCATGAGTTCTCCCCACGCACCTATGCCGATTCCAACGGGGCGGACATGCTGTTCATGGACACATACCCCGCCGAACCCACTAGCGCCGAATCCTATGCCACCATCGCCCACGAACTGCAGCACCTCATCAACTTCTCCTCCACCTTTTTCAAGGACGGCACCGTTCAGGACACTTGGATCAACGAGGGGCTTTCCTCGGGGGCGGAATACCTCTATTCCGAAAAAGTGGATCAGTCCCGGGTGGATTATTACAACGCCGATCCGGGAAGGACGATCCTCTACGGCAACAATTTCTTCGTCTGGAAGGGATTCTGGGAGACCGATCCCCGTTTCGCCGGTTACGGCACTCTGGCCGATTATGCTACGGTGAATCTCTTCTTCCAATGGCTCCGGATCCATGCGTCCAACGGCACGGGGATCTATCGGGATATTCTGGATTCCCCCTGTCGGGATGTCAGAGCGGTCACGGAAGCCGCCGCCGCC
>JAFGPQ010000280.1 GCA_016936115.1 Spirochaetales bacterium
ATCGGCATTGCCCGGGCCCTGGCCCTGAACCCGGAGTTTGTGGTCTGCGACGAGGCCGTGTCAGCTCTGGACGTGTCGGTGCAGGCCCAGATTATCAACCTGCTCCTGGATCTGAGGGAGAAGCATGACCTGACCTATGTCTTCATCGCCCATGACCTTTCGGTGGTGGAATTCATATCCACCCGGATCATTGTCATGTACCTGGGGCGCATTGTTGAAATGGCCGACAAGGAGGATCTGGTGAATAATCGGTTCCACCCCTACACGAAGGCCCTTTTTCAGGCTTTCCCCGCAGCGGACCCTACGAACCGGGAGAAGAAGGAGAAAGTGGTGGTAGGTGATGTGCCTTCCCCCATCGATCCCCCCACGGGCTGCCATTTCCATCCCCGCTGCCCCTATGCCCAGGAAAAATGCCGTCTTGAATACCCCCCTTTGGAAGAAGTGGAACCGGGTCATTTCTCGGCCTGTTGGAGAAATAGAAATTTTTAGCAAGATTTTGTGATTAGCTGTTGACAGAAAAAAACTTTTTCCGTATTATAGCCAAGCACCTTGAGAGTGCCCCGGGCCCCGGTAGCTCAGCAGGATAGAGCAACTGCCTCCTAAGCAGTAGGTCGTGCGTTCGAATCGCGTCCGGGGTAATACTCCAAAGGAGTTATATGGAGGCTTAGCGAAGCTGGTTATCGCGCCGGCCTGTCAAGCCGGAGATCGCGGGTTCGATCCCCGTAGCTTCCGCAAAAGAGACCATCTTTGGATGGTCTCTTTTTTTATGCCCCCGTTGACCGGAAGCCCTTTTTGCCCGAAGATAGAAAAGGAGGTTTCCATGAAAGAGGAATTTTCCCGACAGTACAATAAAGCCCTGGATATGATCGATGAGTTTATCGATAAATGTCCCGATGATTTCTGGCTCAGCGATGAGTTCCAGAGCCCCGCCTGGCAGGTCTGCTACCATGCCCTTTTTTACACCAACATCTATCTGAGTCCCACGGAAGAGGGCATTCTCAAGTGGGGAGAATCAAGGGAGGAGTACCATAATCTCCGGAGGATCAATGAAGACAGGGAACCGGAGGCGCTGAAACCCTACTCCCGGGAGGAGCTGAAAGCCTTTCTGGAACATATCCGCAGCTGTGCTCCGTCTTACCTTGAGGCGATGTCACCGGAGAAAGAGTGCTGGCCCTTCTGGTACAATCAGAACCAGCTGGAGTTTCACATGAATAACCTGCGCCATCTGCAGCATCACACGGGGGAGCTTTTCGAACGGCTGAACAACCGGTCTCCCGTCTCCTATCAGTGGAGGTAGGTCCGATTCAGAAGAGCGTCAGGATTTCCGGCATAAGCTTCCAGAAGCTCAGCCCTCCGATGATCAGGCAGTAGGACGGCAGAAAGAATTTAAGAATCCCCTCGGGCATGACTCTTACAGCATAGGGAGCCAGAAGAACACTTATCACGCTGCCCAGGACCATGGTGGGCAGAAGAACGAAATCGATGACAACGCCCTGTCCCAGGAGCATAAACCAGGTCACGATGGAAACAACACAAACGGTTCCCTCGGAAAGCGCCGTTATGGCGGTCATGCTCTTGACGGGAATCCCTGATAAAAGGCCGCCGATGGTGACCACAGGGCCATATCCGCCGCCGCCGATTCCCTTATTAAAGCCGGCAAGAGCTCCGAAGAATGCCATTCGCCGGGGACGAAACTCTACAGATTTACCCCTGCCGACAAGAGAAATGATGCCCATGGCGAAAAGCAGCAGGCAGACATAGAGTTTGATCCAGAAAACAGCCGGCTTTAAAAGGGCATATACCGATGTAATGGAAAAGACCACGGCCGCGCTTCCCGTCAGGGCGATAATCAACCAAAGCCTGACCGATGCCGAAGGGGGATTAAACTTCCATTCGATATTTCCCAGCTCCCTGTGGAGATAGGAGGAGGACAGACCCGCCGCTGCCTGTTGAATCATGATTATGGGGACGATCTGCATAGGATCATACCCCATAAGCAGGAGCAGGGGCGTGAAAGTAGTCCCATATCCCATGCCCGCCGCGGAATCGAGAAATTCAAAAATGATACAAAGAATCAGAACCATACCGATAATCCCCCAGGAATCGGAACCGGCTGCCCAGCCTAGCTTCTGCACAGCCGCCGATCCAATCCGGGTGGTACTCTCAAAGGGATTTCCCGCAAGAAAACAGGCCAATCCGAAAAGCAACCCGAAAAAAAGCAGCACAGGAAGAATGGCGAAACCTTCACGAGAGGTAAGCGCCCATCGTTCCTTGAAGGGCTGTCCTTCTCTGAGAACGGCCCTCTCCCAACCGAGGACCTTTACTGACTCGTCCCGTTTCTCTGACATGATGTCCTCCTTATGGAAGTCTATATGAGATCAGAAAGATGGATACTTTCCATTTTCTCAGCGATTATATTTCTGAGATCCTCAAAAACAGCAAGAATTTTCTCTTCCTGACGAATGGGAGTATCGGAATAGAAGTAGCGGCTTACCGATTCGGTGGGAGCGAGAGCCCCGTCCATAAGGCGAATGACCTCAGCCAATGAAATATCCGATGCATTTTTTGCCAGCCTGTACCCTCCCTCGGCGCCCCGTTTTGTCTGGATATAGCGATTCTGACGCAGCACGGAAAAGAGCATTTCCAGGTATTTTTTCGAAATATCGTAGGTATCGCAGATATCCTGAATTCTGACAAACTCCTCTTCCCTGTCATGTCTGGCAAGGTAAATCAGCGCCAGCAGGGAATACTCGCTTTTTGTAGAGAGTTTCATGATTAAGATTCCTTTATCTATTTTATCTATAGACTTTATATACATTGTATCTCAAAAAAGCAAAAAGTCAAGGAACTCGTTTTTTTATTCCATGATATAATGGGGAAAAAGAAGCGAGGTTCCTGTCAATGAGCAGAGCAGATAAAAAAAACGGGCAGATTGTTTACTTCTCCCACGGGGGAGGTCCCATGCCCCTTCTGGGCGATACGTCCCATAGAAGGATGATCTCCTTTCTGGAGAATCTCACATCCCGGCTGAAGAAACCCGAGGAAATTCTCGTCATCAGCGCCCACTGGGAAGAGGCATTCCCCACGGTGATCGGGCAGCAGGCTCCCCCCCTTTTCTACGACTATTACGGATTTCCCGAATCCACCTACGATCTGACTTACCCCGCCCCGGGAAATCCGAAACTGGCCGGAGAAGTGACAAAACGGTTGAAAGCGGCGGGGATAAAATCGGAGGTGAATAAGACCAGAGGGTTTGATCACGGTCTGTTCGTCCCCCTGCTTCTCATGTATCCCCAGGGAAAGATTCCCTGTACGCAGATTTCTTTGAAACAGGGCCTCGATCCGAAGGAGCATCTGCTCATAGGCAAAGCCCTGAAACCGCTTCTGGAAAGGAAGATTCTTATTATCGGTTCCGGTTTTTCCTTCCATAACATGCAGGCTTTCTCCTGGGGTTCGGACAGGGAGAAGGATGGGGAGAACGATGCCTTCCAGGATTGGCTTGCCGAGACCTGTACCGGGGATATTTCGGCGCAGGAGAGAGAAAAGAGACTGATCGACTGGGAAAAGGCTCCCCACGCCCGGTACTGCCATCCCCGGGAAGAGCATCTCCTTCCCCTCCATGTCTGCGCTGGCTTAGCAGAAGAGGCGGGAGAGATCCTTTTTGACGACTATATCCTTGGTAAGCGTTCCCTGGGTGTGGGCTGGCTATAGACTCGGAATTATGCTAAAATAGAACCTGTTTACAGGTACTTTTCAGGGGGACAGGAATGATCGGATTTATCGGAACGGGAAACATGGGATCGGCTATGATCGGCGGCATACTTAAGAGCGGATTATACGCCTCTTCTGACATTCTTGTAAGCGATGCCCTCCCGGAATCTCTGGAGCGCATGAAAAAGGAATTCCCCGGTATCGGTACGGCCCGGGACAACGGGGAGATCGCCGCCAAAGCGGATATCATCATTCTGGCAGTGAAGCCCCATATCTATCCGATAGTCCTGAAGGAGATCGGATTTCAGATACCCGAAAACACCCTGACCGTAACCATTGCCGCCGGAGTCACCCTGGACCGGATGACCGGCTGGCTTTCGGAAAAACACAAGATCATAAGAACCATGCCCAATACTCCCGCCCTGGTGGGTGAAGGCATGACAGCCCTCTGCCCTAACGGCAATGTCGGCCCCGGGGACCTGGACAGGGTCAAGGCGATCTTCTCCTCCTTCGGCGTCTGCGAAGTCCTGCCCGAAAGCCAGATCAACGCCTTCACCTCTCTCTGCGGCTCCAGCCCCGCCTGGGTGTTTATGATGATAGAGTCCCTGGCGGACGGGGCTGTTCTGGAAGGCATCCCCCGGGCCAAAGCCTATCCCATGGCGGCTCAGGCTGTTCTGGGTTCCGCCCGGATGGTCATGGATCTGGGAAAACACCCGGCCGAGCTCAAGGACATGGTCTGTTCCCCCGGGGGAACCACCATAGAAGCCGTATCCGACCTGGAGAGCCACGGCTTCCGCTCCTCCCTCATCGAAGCGGTTCGGGTCTGTACGAACAAGGCTGATTTCCTTTCAGGGGAATAATATGAAGAACAGGGACAGCAAAAGGATCGAACTGATCTGCAGCATCGCCGAATTATCCAGCCTCTTCCACGGGGAGAAGGGAACCCAGCGTTTTCTGATGAAGGTGGTGAAAACCGTCTCCCGGCACATGAAGTCCGACGTGTGCTCCATTTACCTCTACGATGAGAAGAAGGAGATATTGAATCTGGTCGCCACGGAAGGTCTGAACCGGGAACTGACCGGTAATCTGACCCTCAAATACGGGGAAGGGCTTGTGGGTACGGCGATAAAGGAGATGCGCACTATCCTGGAAGCGGACGGCACCCTGCATCCCCGTTTCAAGAAGATCGATAACAGCTTCGAAGAGAATTTCAAGGCCTTCCTGGCCGTTCCCATCACCCGGGGCCTCAACCGTATCGGTGTGCTCGTTCTGCAGCACAGTCAGAAGGGCTATTTCGACAGCATGGAAGCCCGGGCCCTTGAGGCGATTGCGGGACAGTTGGCGGCGACCCTGGAAAACGCCCGCCTTCTCATGGATATCTCCCGCAAGGAGCAGGAGGAGGTCACGGCCAATGAGGCGGAGAGCCGTTTCATCAAAGGTAAGAAGGTGGTGGAAGGAGTCGCCCAGGGATTGATCTGCTTTATGGACGACAGCCATAAATCGGGGAATATTTCCGATGAGGATCTGCAGTACTACAAGGATGGGTCCGATGCCTTCAAAGAGGCGCTCAAATCGGCGGAAGCCCAGCTTCTGTCCCTTCAGGAACGGATGGATGAGGAACTCTCCGATATCGCTTCCATGATCTTCTCCGCCCACCTTCTCATGCTGCAGGACGAGGCCTTTTCCGGGCAGATGCTCAGGCATATAGAAGAGGGGCTCCCCGCCTGCCGGGCTGTGGAGAAAGTGGTCAACAGCTACGTGGATATATTCGCCTGTAGCGAGAACAGTCGGCTTCAGGAGAAGGTACAGGATGTGCGGGATCTGGGTCACCGCCTTTTAAGGAACCTCTCGATCAAGGAGCAGGCCCAGGGCAACTACCGGAACCAGATCATCATTGCCGGGGACCTGCTCCCCTCGGAACTGCTCAAACTCACAGCCCAGAAGGCGGAAGGAATCGTCCTCATCGGGGGCGGCGCTTCGGCCCATATCTCCATTCTGGCCAAGTCCCTGGGAGTTCCCCTCATCTACGTGGAGGACGAATCGGTCCTTCGCCTTCCCGAATACACCGATATCATTCTCGATGCCAACCAGGGGAACCTGATCATTCTGCCCGATGAAGAAACCCGGGCGCACTACGAAAATCTTTCGAAAACGGCCAGGGAGATCAAGCAGCTCAGCGAATCGGTACTGGATCAGACCTATACCGCCGACGGAGAAAGGGTATACCTGCGCTCCGCCATAAACCTGCTCAACGATGTGAAAACAGCACGGGAGCTGAAGGCGGAGGGGGTCGGCCTTTACCGGAGCGAATTCCCCTTTCTCATTCGCAGCGATTTCCCCTCCGAGGAGGAGCAGTTCCGGGTTTACAGCAAGGTTTTCGAAGGAATGGAGAACCATCCGGTCACCCTCAGAACCCTGGATGTGGGGGGGGACAAGATCCTCTCCTACATGCCGGAGAATCAGGGCGACAATCCCTTCCTGGGGCTGCGGGCCATCCGCTTCCTTTTACAGAACAAGAAGGTGTTCGTGGGCCAGCTCAAGGCGATGCTCCGTGCGGGTGAAGGGCACGATCTGCGTATCATGTTTCCCCTCATCTCCTCTTTGGATGACTTTCGCGCCGCCAAGAGAATGGTCAGGAAGAGCATGGAATTCCTGGACAGGGACGGGCTGAGCTACAACAGGAACCCCAAGCTGGGGATTATGGTGGAGCTCCCTTCGGCGGTGATGCTTGTTGACCAGCTGACGGCGGAGGCGGATTTTCTCTCCATCGGCACGAACGACCTGGTCCAGTATCTTCTGGGTGTGGACCGTACCAATTCCAGCGTGGCCTCCTTTTACCAGGGGGAACATCCCGCCGTACTCCGGGCGGTCAAGGTGGTTGTGGACGGGGCGCTGAAGAACAACTGCGCCTACTCCGTATGCGGCAATCTGACCAATGACAAGGGACTTATCTACTTTTTTTTGGGGGTGGGAATACGCTCTTTCAGCATTGAGCCCCACCAGTTGCCCCAGCTGCAGAGATTCATTTCCCGAGTGGACATTAAAAAGGCGGAGAAAGACAGCGCCAAGATTCTAACCCTCAGCTCGGTGGAGGAAGTGAAGGCCTATATAAGTAAAGCCCTGCCCTCCTGAGGATTAGGTCAGAAGACGTAGCGGATTCCCAGACTGAAGGGGACTGTCATATTGGCACTGCCGTTCTGCAGGACCACGCCAAGCCCCGATTCCAGATAGAGATTGAGTCTGAAATCAAAGGTGTACTCCATACGGGCCACGCCCCCCATCCCCAGGCTCAGGTAGTTGTTGCTGACTCCCGTATACAGGAAAGGCCCTGCGGTCAGAGGGAAAATCTCGGTCCCTATTTCCAGATCCACCAGAGAGAACATGATACTGCCCCCCAGGCAGAAGGAGTCGTAATTCCAGGATCCCACCAGAAGATCCAGCTCCATGCTTTTACCCGCATTCCATCCGACGGTTAATCCGGTTACGGGATATCACAGGGTTATTCCCAGTTTGAGTTTGTCCTTTCCCGCTTCATTGAGGTTGATGGTATCCACGTCCCGATTCTTCAGATCCTTCCCCTCAAAGAGGGAAATCTCCTGAGAAAACAGGGGCAAAACCGATCCCGACAGAAACATCACTAGTAACAGGCTTCTGAATTTCATGGAAATAAAGTACTTCTCCCCCGGGGAAAAGGCAACCGGAAAGGAAAGAAAATCTCAGATATGGCGCAGATAGTCGGAGCGGGTGACCATCCCCACAACCTTCCCGTCGGAGACAATGGGAACATGGCCTATATTGTACTCCAGGAAGAGCCTTTCCAGATCGCGCAGGGAAGCATCGGGGGATTCCGTATAGAGTTTATGGGTCATATAACCACGGACCGAAGCCTGCATTTCCCCGGCCACGCGGGCTTTGCTGATATCGCGCAGGGAGATGAATCCCACCAGTTTCTTATCACTCCCCACCACGGGAACTCCCGTATGGCGCATGTTTTCCAGGAACAGGGAAGCTTCCATCACGGTACAGGAGTCGGGGACGACCACCACTTCCCGGGTCATGATATCCCCCGCATTGCAGGCGGGAACAAGAACATCCTTCAAGTAGTGGATCAGGGTCTGCACGAAATTCCGGCTCACCAGCTCCTTGAGAGTGGCCGACGCCGCCTTGGCATGGCCTCCGCCTCCCCAGTCCTGCATGATCCGGGAGAGGTCGATGGAATCGTTCTGGCTGCGTCCGATAAGGATGGTCCGGTTCCGTTTTTCAATGGAGAAAACAGCAAAGAAGGCGTCCGCATTCTCCACTTCGAAAACCTTCTGAACCACCTCGGACAGGCCGTTGACCTGATCGTCCAGACGGATATGGCTGAACAGCACAGAATAGCCGCTGATGCTGCGAAAGGAAACGCTGTTCAGCACCTTGTGGAAGATATCGATCTGCAGATCCTGATGCCATACTTTGAGAAGCTGCTTCACCCGCTTGATGCTGGCCCCCTGATTCATGAGCCACTGGGACGCTTCGAAATCCCGGGCATTCACATTCTCATGTGTGAAGCTGCCCGTATCGGAAAAGATCCCGGTCAGGGCGATGGTGGCCGCGTCGGGGGTGATGATGATGTTCCTCGCCATCAGCTCCTCAGCCACCAGGGTGGTATTGGAACCGTAGGAGGCTTCGTTCAGCAGGGCGCCGGGTATGTCGCAGATGTTATGCACGTGATGGTCATAGACGACCACATCCCCGCTGAAGGGCTTCAGATAATCCATGTACTCCCGTATTTTAGCGGCGTTCCTCGTATCGAAGACAACCATCTTCTCCACGTTCTCCCCCTTCAGTTCCCGGGATGGCATGAACCCCAGATGGTCATGATAGAGGGAGAAGAGCCCCTTGGCCATGGGATGGATAAGACGGCTTCTCACAGGGATATACCGGGGATAAAGGTATCGGGCCAGGGCAAGGGATCCGAAGCAGTCCAGATCCATATTGGAGTGGCCGATCAGGATCTTCATGACCCCTTCTCCCGGAGTTTCGCCTCGTCCCAGTACCGGTCCAGCTCTTCCAGGGTACAGTCGTGGAGATCCCTGCCTGCGGCCGAAACGGAGGCTTCCACCTCCCGGAACCGCCGGTCGAATTTTGCCGTGGCCATGCGCAGGGAATCCTCCGCGTCAAAATCCAGTTTGCGGGACAGATTGACCAGGGAAAAGAGGATATCACCGAATTCGCCGATCATCTCTTCCCGGTTCCCGCCGTCGAGTTCATGGGAAAACTCTTCAATCTCTTCGCGGATTTTCTCTATGGGGCCCTGAATATCGGGCCAGTCGAAACCGGCACGGGCAGCTTTCTTTTGGATTTTTCCCGCCCGGTAGAGTCCGGGGAGACTCAGGGGGATGCCGTCCAGAACCGATTTATGATCCTTCTTGGCTTTCTCCCCCTTTTTGATGGCCTCCCAGTTTTTCAGAACCTCGCCGGTACCGCTGACCTGGGTGGCGGAGAAGACATGGGGATGACGGCGAATCATCTTGGCGGAGAGATTGTCGATCACATCCTCTATGGTGAAGGTTCCCTCCTCCCGGCCGATCTGACTGTGCAGAATGACCTGAAGAAGAAGGTCCCCCAGTTCGTCAGCGATCAGCTCGGGATCTTCCGTATCCACCGCTTCGGCCACCTCATGGGCCTCTTCTATGGCATAGGGTTTCAGGGATTTATGGGTCTGTTCCCTGTCCCAGGGACAACCCTCGGGGGAACGGAGTGTTTCTATTATCTTTAAGAGTTTATCGAATTTATCCATACTATTATATATCATACTCATCCATGAGATGGTAGACCTTGTCCAGGGAAGAGATCAGGCCCTTGCGCCGGAAGAGCTCAATCACCTCATCGGTAATCCTCTCCCCCTCCTCCTTACGGCCGAGGCTGAAGAGGAACCGGATGTAACCCAGGGGAATCTCCTCGGTAAAAAAAGTGTCCCCGTTCTCCTCATAGGCTTTCCTGTAATAGGACTCCGCTTTTTCCACATCCCCCTTTTTTTCATAGACATGGCCGTAATGGAAATAAAGGGGAGGGAACATGTAGTCGATTTTTCTGTCCCCCGCATAGGAAAAGGCGGAATCCAGATAGTCGATGGCCCGGTCATACTCCCCTCTGCGTATATAGATATACCCCAGATTATCCATAATCTTAAGGACGGAAAAGGGATTTCTCTCCGGATCGATAATGGAGAATGCCTCGAGCAGCTGATTCTCCGCCAGCTTCAGATCCCCCTTGCGCACATGGCCGTAGGAGGTGTTGTTCAGCATCTGGCAGGTGAAATCCCGGTCACCCAGCTTTCTCGCCAGCTCTAGGGATTTCTCGAAATACTCCGTGGCCTGATCATAATCACCGGTGAAGTGATAATAGAGACCGTGGGCATGGTAGAAATACATATGCTCCCGGCTGTCGATCAGGGAGGAATAATCAATCTGAGAGGCTTTCTCTAGATAGGACTTACCCAGGATGTAATCACTGTTCATGAGAAGGTAGTAGGCCATATGCACATACAGAGCAAAAAGCCCCCTCTCATAATCGATCTCCCGGCAGTAGGAAAGGCCCTTTTTGATCCAGTGTTCCACCCTGTCCGTCAGGGAGGAGCGGACCTCGATCAGGAACAGGAGAATCCTGTCCACAATGGCCTTTCTGTCTGTCAGGGAATCCAGATCACGAATCAGCTCAGTTTCGCGGGTAAGAAAATAATCCTTCATATCCCGTATCTACAGTTCCACCACTTCCTTTATTTCGAGGACGAAGGGCTTGATGGTGTTTTCCATCTCCTCCAGGGACAGGCCGGTGGCTTTGATAACCACCAGTTCCTTGGTCATGTCGTCCCCCCGGGTGCTGCAGAAGGCGAGGATGTCCGCCCCTTTCTCATAGAGGGCGCTGGAAAGCTTTGCCAGTTCACCCTTCTCCTGGGGACAGACAGCGGTGGCCCGAATCCCCTTCTGATGGGCCGAGAAAATCTCCAGAAAGACGCTCAGCAGATCCGATTCGGTGATGATTCCCGTGAGGACACCCCCGTCGACCACGCAGACGCCGATCACGTCGTTCTCCTTGAGAAGCCGGGCCGCATCCTCCACATGAAGATCCGGGGAGATGGTCAGGGGATTTTTTTCCATGACATCGCTGACTTTCATGCCGGCGAAGAGTGTATGTATTTCAAAAACATCCAGGGTAGTACAGTTTGAAGGGGAAGCATAGAGCACGTCCTTTTCGGTAATGACTCCCTTCAGATGCCCCTTTTTATCAACCACGGGTACGATGTCCACTTTCTCTTTCTTGATCAGATCCCGGGCTTCGGACAGCGCCGTATCGGGGGTCACCGAATAGGGGTTTCTGGTCATACGGTTCTTTACTAACATTTATGCCTCCCTTGATGCATCGGGGTCATTCAGCCCCGTTTTCTACTTCAATTATAACCCCAACCGTGAAGAGGTGCAAACTATTTCCTCAAGAGATAGTCCGCCCCGTCATGGACTCCCCAGAGCCACTGGTCATCGTCGGCGATAAGGGCGGCGGAAAGGAGGGCTTCGTTATAGTCGATGCGGTCCACCCAGGGTTCGAACACATTCTCAGCCCGGTGGATTCGAATAACCCAGTTATCCCGATAGCGGGCAGCCACCGGTTCCTGCCACTCCGGCCAGTCCCGGTAATAGGAATCAATCTCTTCGAGGAGAGCGGGGGAAGGCTTTTCCAGGGAGAAGGTGATATCGATCCCATCGGCGGTCAGGAGGTAACGCCCCTCACCGTTCCGGCGCACTCCCGGATAGCCCTCCCGGTCCAGTACGCTCTTTTTGCTGTCAGCAAATACCAGGGGCGTGAGAAATCCCTCTTCCCGGGGATCGTCCAGAAGGGCTCTGTCCACGGGCAGGGTCCGGTAGAGTCCGAACCGGTCGAGCCTGACTCCCCGGATGATACTGCGGTCGACCGAACGGCCGAAGGTGCTGTCGGAGAGATCGTCATAGATGGAGACAAAATCCTCCTCCTGGGCCGAAAGGCCCGGGAAAGCCAGTATGAGTAAAAGAATCGGGAGAAAAGATTTAATCGGAAAAAAGTACCTGTTCATAGCCGGCTCCCCTGTAAAGTCGGATCAGATAATCACGGGCAAACAGCCCGGCTTCTTCCATTATACCATGATCCAGAGCCATCTGCTTAATAAATGGGGTCACCTGTTCCACAATAAGCCGCCACTCCTCGGGGCTGGCCGAGAAAATATGAGAGGAATCGATGGTGATCGGATCATCCTCCAGAATGAAAGAGGTTAACTGCGGCTCCCCAGGATCCAGTGTTACCTGCCCTCCTTGCTGCTCCGGAAGAGCCCTGCCCCTCAGGTCATACCCGGCGCATACCCGGGCGGAGAGAACGCAGAACTCGTTCCGCTTCAGTCTGATATCCGGATTCGGCTCAAGCCCGGGGAAATCGAAGGGATAGACGACCCGGATCCGGTAGACAGCACAGTCCAGCCGGGCCAGGTCCTCAATCCCTTCGTTCACAGCGAAGACGCCCTGAGATTCCTTCCGGCCGAACAGATCGGTTATGGCATGGGAAAAACGCAGCAGTCCTGTCAGAGCAAGAAGAAGGATGACAGCGGTCAGCAGAACAGGGATCAGGGGGATTTTGATGGTGATACTTTTATCCACGGGAAGCCCCTTTCCTGATTGGGAGCGGGGAGATCTTCCTCAGGGCATCGGGCAGGGTGTTCCGAAACCGGATGTCCACATAATCCCAGCCAGAGCGGGAGAGCGGCCCCCGGAGGAAACTCCTCACATTGTTCTCCGCCCGGGGGATCAGTTCGGACTGCAGAGCCTCCTCCCTCAGGAGGCTTTTCTCTTCTGCGATAAGGGGAAGGTAGTCCTTCTGGTTTATTCTGGCCAGAAACTCCCAAGCCACATATTCCTGAATAGAGTCTTCCACAAAGTCTACGGAGAAAATCTGAACGGGAGGCAGTATCAGGACAAGCTGACCTTTCCAGTTCCGCTTCAGCCGGCATCGGCTCAGATCGACTCCCGCTTCCACGGCGAAGTCTGCGGAGAACAGCAGTTCCTTTGCCATGGGGCCGGCAGTGATCTTGGTGTAAATCACCTCTCGGTAGGTTTGCCGGGCCGTCACGAGATGGGACTGAAGGCTTATCTTCTCTTCAAGGGTATCCAGCCGGGCTCTTTCTTCGGTTCCGATGAGGGTACCCGTAAAAATGAGCACAAACGCCATAAGGGAGAGTAAAGCTATAGACAGGGTCCGCCGTTTATCCATGTGAACAATATAACCCGGCAGAGGAAAAATAACTATTTTTTCACTATTGGCCTGTTCTTCTGCCTATAGAACCGAAAGACCGGAAACGACCAGTTCGAAAATGGGCCTGTAATCTCCGCCGAAGGGAAGAATCGTATCGCCCGCATCGAGACGGCTCTGCAGCTTATCCCGGAAAGAGATGAGTTTCAGGGCCGTATTGTTGTATCCCGGCTCATCCCGGCGGGACTTGAGCCAGGGGGGGACACCCGCTTCTATGAAAATCAGTATCATCTCGATAATCTGAAATAGGGAATCCTCCCCGTACCCCTCCAGCCTGATGGCGGAAAAGCCCTTGGAGAGGACCTCCTCCTTACCGGGACACTCCCGGTCGGGCAGAAACTCCTCAATCATGACGAGGGCTCCCAGGGCGATGAATGTCGGGTAAGCCACGAATTCCACCAGTTCGTCTTCCGCCAGCTGCTCCGGCCGGGCGGCCACGGTCCAGGTGCCGTTGTCCTCCTGAATATCCATGAGATGGCGGCAGTAATCCTCCAGATCGTCCAGGGAGAACTCCGGAGAGGGAAGATTTCCCAGACGGAACTGGCGGACCACGTTTCTCATGGCTTCCACGGCGCCGCCCATCTTCTCATAATCGTTCTCTTTATTTTTGATGACTTTCTTTTTCAGATTCACAATTTTCCTCCGGTCCGGGACACCGAACGGTTAATAATGTTAACGGAAGGCGGTATTCTTGTCACCTGTTACGGGGCCGGGAGAAGAAAAAAAACGATGATACGGGATTCTATTCCCGCCAGCGCGCTTCGAGAAGTGTCCGGAATTTCCGGTTACCCCCGGCCATGGAAGCGTATTCCGTACCGTCCGCACCCCGGCCGATAAGGTAATCGATAATGGTGTAATAGTTCTCTCCCCCGGTCATGAGATAGCCTTTCATGGCATACCAGACGACGCCCCTGTCCTGATTATCAATGGCGGTGGGACGGGCACCCCCCTCGACCAGGGCCTGAACGGAGAGCCAGTCCCCCAAAAAGGCGGCGTACATGAGTCCCGTACGGCCCTCTTCGTCCCGGCGGGTTACGGTGCAGCCCTGTTCCGTGAGAAAACGTACCGTTCCGGAGTATCCTCCGATCAGGGCGTAGTAGAGGGGAGAATCGGTGAAGCGGCCTCCCCCGTTCACATCGGCACCCCCGTTTATCAGAATCCGGCCGTTCTCTTCCTGCCCCTTGAAGAGGGAGATGGCGAGGGGGGAGAGTTCGTTCTCGGCCCGTTGGTTCGGATCGGCCCCCTGCTCCAGTAACAGCTCCGTATAATAGCTCTTGTCCAGAGAGGCGGCGATCATGAGGGTGGTCACTCCCAGACTGTCGGGAAGATTCGGATTCATTCCCTGCAGCAGAATGGTTCTGGCCAGATCGTAATCCCCCCGCTCCACCGCAGAGAAAAGAGGATAGGCAGGAGCCCCCACATCGAGAATCTGCAGGGAATCGCGCAGCAGGATTTTGCTCTGATAGATACTCTGCACAAGGGGTTCCGCTTCGGGGATGGGTCCGTAGAGG
>JAFGPQ010000281.1 GCA_016936115.1 Spirochaetales bacterium
ATCACATCCACAATCATATTTCCCGCTACGACGATTCCCTTATTCATTCTTCCAGTATACGAAGGGCATTGTGATGTTTCAATAACAGGGAATGCGGTTTTTCTGTCAGCTCGGACCCGAAATATGCTATAATATTTTTTATGAAATACAAATTACTGGGAAAAACAGGTGTATCCGTATCGGAGCTCTGCTTCGGTACCATGACTTTCGGCCGGGAAGCGGATGAGGGGGAATCGCGGAACATGTTCCGCCTCTGTCTGGACCGGGGCATCAATATCTTCGACTGCGCCAATGTATACAGCCGGGGAGGAGCGGAGGAGCTGCTGGGCCGCTTCGTGAAGGAAACGGGAAACCGAAACGATCTGATCCTTACCTCTAAGGTGGGTTTCGCCATGGGCGACGGGGGCAACCGCACCGGATCCTCCCGACGGCATATCATGGGAGAGATTGACGAGAGCCTGCGCCGGCTCCAGACCGATCGGCTTGATGTTTATTTCATTCATAACTTTGATCCCTTGGTGGATATGGAAGAGACCCTGCGGGCCCTGGACGATCTGGTCCGTGCGGGAAAAGTTGTTTACACGGGGGTTTCCAACTGGGCGGCCTGGCAGATCATGAAGGCACTGGGTATTTCCCGGGAGAAGGTGATGGCCTCCTTCAGCTGCGTCCAGCCCATGTATAATCTGCTTAAACGGCAGGCGGAGGTGGAGATCCTGCCCCTGTGCCAAAGCGAGAAACTGGGGGTCATCTCCTACAGTCCTATCGCGGGGGGGCTCCTCTCCGGTAAGTACGGCATTGACGAAGGGAAAGGACGCATCTCCGATGATAAAATGTACGCCGCCCGCTACAGCCGCGCGGGGAACAGGGAAATCGCCGGAGATGTTGCCCGCATTGCCGGTGAAATCGGCTGTCATCCCGCCTCCCTTGCTGTGAAATGGGTTCTCTACGGCAATAGGGTCACCGCCCCCATAATCGGGGCCCGTTCCGTGGAACAGCTGAATGCCGGCCTTGCTTCGGTGGACGTTCCCATGGATGACGCCCTTTATGAACGGATCACGTCACTGACCGAAGATCCCCCTCCCGCCACGGATCGTCTGGAAGTTCAGGTAATGAAAAAGGGCTAGGATTCAGGTATGTGGACACAGACTTTTACCATGATGCTGCAGCTCTTTTTCATCTTCACCCCCTTCTTCGTACTGTCCATGTTTCTGACCATGACCACCGAACTGAACAGCCGGGAGAAACGGATACTCGTTCTTAAGACCTCCCTTTCGGTGGAAGTGGTCTGCCTGATTCTGATTTTCGGGGGAAGCGCCATCTTCGCCCTTTTCAGCATTACGGTGGATGCCTTTCGCATCGGCGCCGGGGCAATCCTCTTTTTGAGCGCGGTGGACCTGGTGCAGGGAAAGGCGGCCCAGTCCAAGACTATAGACAGCCGGGACATCTCCGTGGTGCCCCTGTCCATTCCCATAATCGTGGGTCCCGCCACGACCGGTACGCTCATGGTCATGGGTGCCGGCCTGGTATCGATGGAAGATTATTTGGCCGGGTTTCTGGCGGTCACCATCGCCGTGGTTCTGCTGGGACTTACCCTTTTCGTGTCGCCTTGGCTCGAGAGGGTTCTCAAGGAGAAGGGGATATCGGTCCTGACCCGCCTGTCCGGGCTGATCCTCTCGGCATTGTCCGCCCAGATGGCCTTTACGGGAATAAGGAATATGCTCTTCTGATCAGGATCCCGTTCCGTACCGGCTCAGAAAGACGGCGATGATCTCATCGAGAAGGGGATCCAGGCCCTGCAGGTTTTTCCCGTCCGACATCATGGCTCCCCAGGTAATGCACCCTTCCACCAGCCCGTAGAAAATCCGGGCTGCCAGGGCGGGGGAGTCACAGCTCAGCCGGCCCTCGTCCCGGGCTGCCTCAATCCAGCGGATCAGACCGGCATGGGGCGAATATTGACCCCGTGTCGCATTCCCCAGCTCCGAATCCATCAGGAAAACCGAAGTCAGAAGACGGGACAGTCCCCGGCGGAGAGGATCGTCAATCAGATAGAGCTCCGCCCGGGCAAAGGAGAGAAGCTGTTCCTCCAGGGGCCTGTTCTTGGCATAATCCATGGGCTTGATTCTGTCCCGGTCCGCCAGAAAAGCGGCGATTATCTCCTGGAACAGGTTTTCCTTGCTCTGAAAATGGTTATAAACCGTTCTTTTGGACACCCCCGCCGTTTCGGCAATCCCATCCATACTGGCAGAGTCATAGCCCTTACTGATAAAAACTTCGACGGCCTTTTCCATAATCAGTTTGTGCTTTTTGCTGGTATCCCGCTTTTTTCGCTCTTTTTGCTGAGAATTCATAAATTATCTGGATTAATTACACTTAACGGTGTAATTAATATCTATACTACACCGTTGAGTGTAGTATAGATCCTCCTCTCCCTTCATATTATAGGGAATGGAAGGGGGATAACAAGTATTTGGAGGAAGAAATGGTAAAAGGATTCGCCCTTGCGGGACTACTCTTCATGGCTTTCGTCTCCCTGTCGGCTCTGGATGAAGGGACATATCAGGAAAAGGATCGCAACCGGTTTTCCTTCAGTTGGAGTGCCGGTATG
This sequence comes from Spirochaetales bacterium, assembly GCA_016936115.1. Classification (GTDB taxonomy): domain Bacteria; phylum Spirochaetota; class Spirochaetia; order DSM-2461; family DSM-2461; genus SZUA-368. Next base: position 2,606 of record JAFGPQ010000281.1, read on the forward strand.
GACGGCCATCCCAATGTTTTCAGCCGCACCAGTATTCTCGGGCTGGGTATCGTTCTCTATGAGGACAGGGGAATCAGCGTATGGAATCAGATTGGTTTCTGCAATGGGGTCATGATCATGGAAGAGGAGGGCATCTGGAACTATAAGAAGGCCCTTTTCGAGAAAGTGAGTATCGGAATTCAAAGGGAGGATAGTCCCTTCAGGCCCTACGGATTTGTGGAAGGGCGCATCGGTACCTGTGGTACGGAACTGTGGGATTTTCAGGATAATCCGCTTATCGGGAATGCCGGAGTGGGAGCGGGCATGAATATTTTCGCCACGGAACACTGGAGTTTCTTTCAGGAGCTGGGATTTCTGGGGAATTTCTATCGGGGAGAGTTTATCCCCCAGCAGCGCTTTGAACTTGGCACCATGGTTCATTTTTAGGAGAGGGATATGAATGATATTGAAAGAAAAAAGAGAAACGCCGGTATCCTCTTTCTGGCCTATTTTGCAGCTACTATTCTCAGTGATAATCTGGGGCACTTCGGCCTGAGTCCCGAGGAGCGGGTCTACGAAACTCTGGTGGGTAATCCCCGGCTCTATGAGCTGGGTCTGACGGTTCTGCTCATCTCCATACTGCTCTTTTTTCTCACCGCCAGAGCACTCTATCTGCTGCTGAAATCGGAGGGGAAGGAGAGGGCCCAGGTGTTTCTGCTTTTGAACGGAATCGGGACGGCGGTCCATTTCTCATCGGTTCTCTTGCTTATAGCCGCTTCCTATACGGGGGAATCCACCTCGCTGATGCTTATTATCCTCTATAAAAGAGGGTTTGCCATGATTCAGCTGTTCTTCGGCCTCTGGCTTTTTCCGCTGGGTCTCCTGGTATACAAGTCGGTTCACCTGCCCCGCCTGCTGGGTGTGCTCCTCATTCTGGACGGGATAGGGATTCTCTTCTGGTTTCTTCAGAGCTTTCTCTTTCCCGAACAGCATACCCTTATTATCCCGGGGCTGTTCATAAGCTTCACGGCGGAGTTTTCCCTGGCCCTGTATCTGGTTCTCCCCAAAGGGATCAGGCTTCGCCCTTCTTCTCCAGGTAGTAGTCGTAATTCCCCTCGAAAATCCTCATGATTCCATGGTCGATCTCGAACACCCGGTTCGCCAGGTGCTTGAGAAAATACCGGTCGTGGCTCACGATGATCAGGGTGCCTTCGAACTTCTGCAGGGCTTCGAGCAGGACCTCCCGGCTGGCGATATCCAGGTGGTTGGTGGGCTCGTCGAGCATGAGAAAATTGATGGGACGGGCTAACAGGGAAGCCAGCATGACCCGGCTCTTTTCGCCGCCGGAGAGGACGCCGATTTTTTTCTCCGTATCATCCCCGGAGAACTGAAAGGCCCCGAGCAGATTCTTGATGGTGCCCACCGTTTCCAGGGGCAGCAGGGCGGATATTTCATCGAATATGGTGTTTCCCATGTTCAGGCTGTCCCCGGAGTACTGGCTGAAGTACCCCGGCTGCACGCTGGCCCCCTGTTCGCTCAGCCCTTCGGTGGCATCGGTCATGCCGGCTATCACCTTGAGCAGGGTGGATTTTCCCGCCCCGTTTATACCGGTCAGGGCGATCTTGTCCCCCCGCTGCACCACCCCGGTAATGCCGGAGAATACCGGATGCTCACCGCCACCGGGCAGGGGCCAGGTTTTGGCCAGGTCTTCCATACGCACTACCACATCCCCGCTTCGGGGACAGGCGGGAAAATTGAACTTCATTACCTTCGGGTCCGGGGGGACCACGATGCGTTCCATTTTCTCAATCATCTTCACCCGGGACTGGACCTGGGCGGCATGGGAGGCCCGGGCGGCGAAGCGGGCGATGAACTCCTCTTCCTTGGCCAGCATGGCCTGCTGCTTTCGGGCGGAGGCGATGAGCTGCTCCCGGCGGATCTCCCGCTCCCTCAGGTAGAAGTCGTAATCCCCGGAGTATGTGGTGATCGCTTCCCCGGCCACTTCCACAGTCTTGCGGCACAGGCGGGTCATGAACTCCCGGTCGTGGCTGGTCA
>JAFGPQ010000282.1 GCA_016936115.1 Spirochaetales bacterium
CGGGGCGCCGGCGGTCCGGCGGAAAAAGCAAAGGACTCGAAGAAAACCCTCTCCCGGCTCATCGCCTATTTCGGGGTTCGGAGAATACAGCTCGGCGTGGTGGTGCTCCTGGCCGTAATCAGTACGGTTTTCGGCATAGTCGGTCCCAAGCTGCAGGGAAAAGTTACCACGAAGCTGTTCGAGGGCTTTCTCGCCAAATTCGCGGCCATACGGCTCAACCAGCCCGTGCCCTCCCTCGATTTCGCCTACATTGAGAGGATGCTGCTTTTCATTACCGGATTCTACATCATCAGCGCCGGCTTCCGATACGTGCAGCAACTGGTCATGTCCGACGTGGCCCAGAGGATCGTTTTTGATATCCGCCGGGATGTGAACGACAAGCTCCACCGGCTGCCCCTGAGCTATTTCGACGCCCGCACCCACGGGGAGGTGATGAGCCGGGTCACCAATGATATCGACAACATCGCCAACACCCTGCAGCAGAGCCTTTCCCAGTTCATCACCTCCATCTGCACCATTCTGGGCATTCTGGTGATGATGCTCTCCATCAGCCCCCTTCTGACGCTGATCAGCCTGCTGACCCTGCCCACGGCCATGCTGGGCACCATGCGCATCGTCAAGGCTTCCCAGAAGCACTTCGCCGGTCAGCAGAGGGAACTGGGCGCCCTGAACGGCCATGTGGAGGAGATGTACAGCGGCTTCAAGATCATCAAGTCCTTCGACCGGGAAGATGAGGCGAAGCAGGTTTTCGACGGCATAAACCACCGTCTAGGAGAATCGGGCTGGAAGGCCCAGTTCATCTCGGGAGCGGTCATGCCGGTGATGAACTTCATCAACAACATCGGCTACGTGCTTATCTGCGTGGTCGGGGGCATCCTGACTTCGCGCAGCATCATCGATCTGGGGGACATTCAGGCTTTCATCCAGTACTCCCGGCGCTTTACCATGCCCATCTCCCAGCTTTCCAATATCGCCAACGTGCTCCAGTCCACCCTGGCCTCGGCGGAACGGGTGTTCGAGGTGCTCGACGAGGAGGAGCTGATTCCGGACAGGGAAGGGGCCCGGGCGGACTGGCAACCCCGGGGGGACGTCTCTTTCCGGGATCTGCAATTCGGCTACGCGAAGGGCCAGCTTCTCATGGACGGGGTGAACCTGGATGTTCCCGCAGGCCATACGGCGGCCATCGTCGGTCCCACGGGAGCGGGTAAAACCACTCTGGTGAACCTTCTCATGCGCTTCTATGAGATCAACGGGGGGGGCATTACCATAGACGGGGTGGATCTGAGGGATATCCGCCGGGGCTCCCTGCGCAAAATTTTCGGCATGGTGCTCCAGGATACCTGGCTTTTCAAGGGAACCATTAGGGAGAACATCGCCTACGGACGGCTCGGCGCTTCGGAAGAGGATATCTGCGGGGCGGCGGAAGCGGCCCACGCGGACCACTTTATCCGGGCTCTTCCCGAGGGCTACGACACGGTGATCAACGAGGAAGCCTCCAACCTGTCCCAGGGGGAGAAGCAGCTTCTGACCATCGCCCGGGCCATACTGTCCGATCCGCCCATCCTTATTCTTGATGAGGCGACGAGCAGCGTGGACACCCGGACCGAGGTCTATATTCAGAAAGCCATGAACCGGCTCATGAAGGGGCGGACCAATTTTGTGATCGCCCACCGCCTTTCCACCATCCGGGATGCGGAGAAGATCATCGTCATGAACAGAGGCAGTATCATAGAATCCGGCACCCACGGGGAGCTCATGGAAAAACAGGGCTTTTACGCCGATTTATATAACAGTCAATTTGCCGGGGACGACCCGGAAGAGGAGATAAGATGAGCAGCGAAGTAACAAAAAAGCCGGTCCGGAAGGGACCCAGAGTTGTTGCCAATATTATTGTGACCGCCGTACTTGTTGCGGGTTGTTTCTACGGATACCTGAAAATCTCGGATATGATAAAATACGTCAGTACCGACGACGCCTCCATTAAGAGCGAGCAGTATAAAATGAGCTCCCGTCTCATGGGGCGCATCAGCCGTATCGACGTGGAAGAGGGTGATATGGTCCAGGCCCGGAGCGAACTGGTTTTCATAGACGACCGGGATCTGAGAGCTCAGGAGACCCAGGCCCAGTCCGCCCTGGTACTGGCCCGTAAAAATCTGGAGCTCTCCCGCATCAACCTGGAACGTAGCCGGTCCGACTACAACAGAATCCTGGGCCTTTACAATAATAATGCCGCCACGAAGGAGAGCTACGACCATGCGGCCAGTGCCCTGAACTCCGCTCAGGCCCAGTACGACGTGGGGCTGGCCCAGGTGGATGCCTCCCGGGCCCAGATCGGCGTCATTGAGACTCAGCTGCAGAACAGCGTCATCTCCACGCCTCTGGGGGGAACGGTGAATACCATCTCCCTTACCGAAGGGGATATCGCCCAGCCCGGACAGACCATCCTCACGGTCAACGATCTGGATGATATCTGGATCATCGCCAATATAAAGGAGACCGAAATCAGCCGCATCAAGGTCGGAGCCGAAGTGGAAATCACCGTTGACGCCCTGCGTAAAACGCCCTTCAAAGGACAGGTGGAGGAGATCTACGCGGGAATCGTACCCCCCGCTTTCCAGATCGGGGAATTCACGAAAACCACCCAGCGCATACCCGTGCGGATCGGATTTTCCGATACCCCGGATGGGGATGCTCTGGATACGCGCCTGCTGCCCGGAATGTCCGCCGAGGTCAAGGTCGCCCGGAGCCGATAAGGTCCCGATCCTAAATGGTCACTTTTTTTTTGCGAAGGAAAAAAGTTCTTTTATTCCTGATCCGTTCCCTATATTATTAGGGCAGAGAAAATGGACAAGAAAGAAGAGATCGGCTACATCAAAAAATGCATACAGTGCGGGACAAGCCTGAGCCATCTGCAGGCGACGAAAAGGGCGGGATGCGCCTTTTGCTATGACATGTTCTGCGAAGAGATCGACCGTCTGAACGGAGAGTTCCCCCCTCCCTATCCGGGAGAGGGGAGCGACAGCCGGCACAGCGCGGGTCTGCTCCGGGACCGGCTGCATCAGGCCCTTCACAAGGAAGACTATGAAACCGCCGCCCGAATCCGGGACGAACTGGCGGGAATCGACGAATTCTCCCGATAAACCATTCCCTATTCCGCCAGGGAGTCCCGGGCGGAATGGAAATCAAACCCCGGAATATATTCGCCCAGATCCTTGGCCGCCGTATCGGCGGGAACATCCCCGGGAATCCCCATGCGGCGGTAAACCTCATCCGGGGATATTTTCATGGCGAAGGAGATATCCTGCAGGGTCATATACCCCCTGAGGGATTCCGTATCGGTAATGACCGTTTCAGCCGTGACGGGGGCGGGAAGAAGCTGATAATTCCCCGTGACCTTTGCCAGTCCGATCCCCCCGAAATAGAGAAGCAGCAGCAGGGCGCCCACGGTCAGAGGCTTCATTGTCCTTTTGCTCCGGAAAGAGAGGCTGCTGGTCAGGGCGCCTTCGGTGGGACAGGCAGCGGTGCACTTCTGACAGTTGAGACACTCCCCGGATGTGACCGTTTCCAGTGCCGCGACCTGGATGTTTACGGGGCAGGCTTTCGTGCAGAGGCCGCAGTCCGTGCAGACCTGGCTGTCCCTTTTGATTTTGAAGGGGCTGATTTTTGCTACCAGGGAGAGAAAGCCGCCCAGGGGACAGAGATACTTGCAGAAAAAGCGGTCATAGAAAAAGGATCCGGCCAGAGTGACGACAAGAATGATGAGCCCCGCGGCGAACTCCGCCCAGACCGCCTGCAGGCCTTCGCCCAAATGGCCGTAAGCCGCCCAGGGGTCGTAGGGAGACATCCAGATCGACGCGGTGATCCATGCCATGACAAGGGTGAGGCCCAGGATGACGTATTTCAGATAGCGGAGGATGCCGTCCGCTTTGACGGGCATTTTAAGCTGTTTGCCCAGGACCTTCTTTCCCAGCCGGCCCATAAGCTCCTGAAGCCCGCCGAAAGGACAGATCCATCCGCAGAATCCCCGGCGGAACAGCAGAGCCGTTATCACCGTTACAATGAGCAGGACGAAAGTGCCCGAATAAATCTTCTGTATCAGGGTTCCCGCCGTGAAAAGGGAGAAAAGGCTCTCCAGGGCTCCGAAGGCGCAGAAGGCGTGAATCGACGGCGTCCCGTCCGACGTTCCGCCCCTTAGCTGGTGCATGACCGCTTCGTAAGTGGCGAACAGGAGGAATCCCCCCAGAATCGACAATCTGATCTTCGAGAAAGTCCTTTTCATAAAATCTCCTTAGGTTGCATAGGCGAGCAGGTAGCGTCAGCTACCGACCAGCCTTAGGTTGCATAGGCGAGCAGGTAGCGTCAGCTACCGACCA
>JAFGPQ010000283.1 GCA_016936115.1 Spirochaetales bacterium
CAGAACCGCGTAGTGAATCACTTCGGGGATATCGCTGAAAAAGCGGAAGATCCAGGGAGCCAGAACGATCATGAGAGAGGCCATGACAGTAACCGATGCGGCCCCGGCAGCCATGGCCGTAAGCCAGGCCTTTTTGAGGCGCAGGTAGTTGCCCCGACCCCCGTTCTGCCCCATTATCGTAATCAGGGCCGATCCCAGGGCGAAGGAGGGCATGAGCACCGCCTGATCGAAGCGCCCGCAAAGGGAGAAAGCGGTCAGGGCCAGAGGATCGATATCCACCACGATCCTGTTGAAAAAGAAAAAACTGATGGACATGAGCATCATTCCCAGGGACTGGGGAAAACCAATGCCCAGAATCTTCCCGATCACTTCAGTCTTGATATTGGACGTCTTCCAGTGAATCCGTACGGACACCTTCTTCTTGATGAAAGGGGTGAACGCATAGAAGAGACCGATAGTCTGAGCCACGGAAGTGGCGGCGGCTGCTCCGGCGACCCCCCATCCCAGAACAAAGATGAAAACCGGGTCAAGGATGATATTCAGCACCGTGCCGATCATCATCACGTTCATGATGTACTTCATCTGCCCCTCCCCCTGCAGGATTCCCAGAAGGACGTGGGTAATGAAGGCCGAAACGGCGGCGGGTATGATGAAGCGGATGTAGGAGAGGGCGTTCGCCGCATAGTCTCCCTCCGCCCCCAGCAGGGCCACGATCTTCTCGTCGAAGAGATAGGAGGCCCCGGCAATGATCAGGGAGAAGAGCAGGGCCACGGCCATGCCCGATTCGGCTACCAGGTTCAATACGGCATAGTTCTTCTCGCCGATGGCCCGGGCCACCAGGGAGCTGGTACCTGTCATGAGGCCTCCGGCCAGAGCCATGGCCAGAAACATGACCGGGAAAATAATGCCCACGCCCCCCACCAGGGAGGGATCGGACAGGTCGATCCGGCTGATGAAAATGGTGTCGGTTATATTGTAGAGAAGCTGGACGACCATCCCCGCCAGCATGGGTACGGCTAATCGGATGAGCACGGGCAGCATGGGCCCGTCGAACATCCCGGGAATATCCTTAAACTTGTTATTTTCTTTTTCTTCCATATCCGAGATAGTACCACGATAATTTTTAATAGACCATAATGGGTTTTACAATTTTTAAAATTGTTTTTCCCAGAACGTATAAGCCGGTAGGGGACGGAATCCGATGCGGTAGTAGAAGAGCTGCTCCGACCCCACCAGAGCCTGCCAGGCACCCCGCCGGGCGCAGCGTGCAATCCCTTCGAGCACCGCCGCCTTTCCGCAGCCCATCCGTCGATAGAGGGGGTCCGTGGCCACGGGCTCCACGAAGCAGAAGCCCGTCCCCTCCTCGTGCCACATGCCGCAGAAGGAGGCGTAATTCCCGTCAGGGGCGACCACGGCGATTTTCAAAGAGGGATCGCTGTGGGGGCCGGACAGGGAGATCTCCCGCATGATTCGCTGCTCCCGGGTCTCCGGCGGCTCCCCCTCGTGGCCGAATCCATTCCACAGAACCCGATTGTACTTCTTCCAGTCGTATTCCTCGGCGAAGGAGATCACCCGGAACCCCTCGGGCAGGGAATAACCGCCGCTGCTGTCCGCCACATCGAAAACGGCGATGCCCTCCCTCTCATCGGTGGGGCAGTAGCCGGCCCGGCGGGCGATGCGCTGAAAATCTTCGTCCCCGTTGTGAAGACAGATCTTCAGACAGCCTTCATGGCTCAGGCTCTGTTCGGCGAAGGAGAGCATCTCCTCCTTGAGGTAACCGTATCCCGGGCGGATCACGAAATAGGCCCGGCCCGGGGACTCCTCATAGGCGGCCAGGGCGACAAGCCCCTTCTCCTCCTCCCACAATCCCATGGAGGAGAGACGGCTCTGATCCATGTAGGGCAGGGAGAAGATCCACTCCCACCGCTCCCAGGTGAAGTCGGAGAAGTGAAGATCGTTCCGATTGATATCCATGAGAAAGTCCCGGACCATCAGGAAATCGGGGGAGAACATTTTTTCATCGTTGAAATTTCTGAACGTGACGGACATGGTTCCTCCTGCACCCATGATCCCATGTCCGTCATCCCGGCGCAAGCGGTAAAACAGTTGCAACCATTCTTTCCCGGGGCTCGCCCTCCGGGCCGGGCTCTCCAGGGGTCCGGCTCCCGCCTCCCGTCCCTGCGGGACCGCCTGCGGCGCCCTTACGATCCCTGAGCCACTCCGCTACAGATCGGTAATCGTCCCCTCCCCCGCTTCCGCGGCCAGACCGATCGTCTCGGACAGAGTGGGATGGGCATGAATGATCAGTCCCAGATCGGCCAGATCCGCCCCCATCTCAATAGCCAGGACCGCCTCGCCTATCAGCTCCCCCGCATTGGTTCCCACAATACCCACGCCCAGAACCCGTTTCGTTTCCGGTTCGTAGAGCACCTTAGTGCGCCCCTCGTTCCGTCCCAGACTCAGGGAACGGCCGCTGGCCGCCCAGGGGAAGAAGGCCGACTCGTAGGCGATCCCGTCCCGGGCAGCCTCCTTCTCTGTCAGGCCGGCCCAGGCGATTTCCGGGTCCGTATAGGCCACGCTGGGAATACACAGGGGATCGAAGGCGGACGGCATATCGCTCAGGGCTTCGGCGGCGGTTTTTCCTTCGTGGACCGCCTTATGTGCCAGCATGGGCTGACCGGTAATATCCCCGATGGCGTAGATGTGATCCACCGCGGTCTTTCTCCTGTCATCCACCTTCAGAAAACCCCGTTCCCCCGGATCCAGGCCCAGATTATCCAGGCCGATCCCGTCCGTATTGGGCCGCCGCCCCACGCCCACCAGAAGGCGGTCGTAGATCTGGGGTTCGGGGGCCTTCTTTCCTTCGAAGGTCACCCGGATTCCCTCATCCAGGGCTTCCACAGCGGTCACCGCCGTGGCCGTCAGAATATCCTTGAGCCGCTTTTTGTAGAGCCGGACCAGGGGTTTCACCAGGTCCCCGTCGGCGGGGGGAATTATCTGATCGGTGAGCTCCACCACGGTCACCTCCGAGCCCAGAGCCGCATAGACCGTGGCCATCTCCATACCGATGATGCCGCCCCCCACAATCAGGAGTTTTCCCGGAACCTCTTCCAGTTCCAGGGCGTCCGTGGAATCCATGACCCGGGGGTCGTCGAAGGGAAAGAGGGGCAGGCGCACCACCCGGGAGCCGGAGGCGATGATAGCCTTCTCAAAGGTGACCGACCCCGATTCGGCGCCCTCCACAGCCAGGGTATGGGCTCCGGTAAAGGTTCCCCTGCCCTGTACCACCGTGACGCCCCGCCTCTGGGCCATCTGGGCCAGCCCCTTGGTCAGGCCTCCCAC
>JAFGPQ010000284.1 GCA_016936115.1 Spirochaetales bacterium
AAAACTGCTGGGAGCTCAGGTCTCGGGAGAGGCCGGCGTGGACCGGCGGCTGGATGTTCTTTCCACGGCCATTTTCAGCGGCCTGACAGTGGGGGACCTTTCCGAACTGGATCTGGCCTACGCCCCTCCCTTCGGTTCCGCCAACGATCCAGTCAATATTGCCGGTTTCGCCGCAGAGAACAGGATCTCCGGATACAGCCCCCTTATCACGGCGGCGGAACTGGAAAACGCTATTGCCGACAAGAAGGTTCTCTTTCTTGATATCCGGGATGTCTTTACCTTTCGAAAAGCCCATGTGGAAGGTTCGATCAATATCGCTGCGGAACAGGTTCTGTCCCAACTGGCTTCTCTGGAAAAAGACGTGCCCGTCATCGTTTGTGACGATACGGGTAAAGTGGCCCACCGGGTGGTAAGGTCTCTCATGCTGGACGGGTTCAAGGATGTCACCTTCATCGGCGGCGGTTACCAGAGCCTGGAACGGTACGAAAGAGCTTTGGGATATCAGATGCTTCAGGTCGGTCTTTCCCCCCTTGAAGCGAAAAGCCTGGAAGAGGAAAGTGTGGCCTACGAGGCTGAAAATGAGAACGGGAGTGCCACGATCGAAGAGGCTGGTAAAATAGTGGTTGACGTGAGGACCCCGGAAGAGTACCGGATGGGAGCCTATCCCGGCGCTGTCAACATTCCCCTGGACGAGCTGACGTCTCGCATTGAAGAACTGGGAGACAAGAACAGGGAGATCATATTATACTGTGCATCAGGCGCCAGAAGCGCCTATGCGGTCCGGTTCCTCGTTAACGAAGGATTTTCTAACATTACCAACGGCGGCGGCATTATGCAGATGATGTCCGGATCCCTGTAGGAGAAATTATTATGGAAACAAGATATGCCATTGTCATAGGACTACTATTCGCCTTCTATGCTTACAAAGTCATCACGGCGAGAATGATGTACGCGAAGCTGACTAAACTTATCGCTTCCGATACGCCCTACACCCTGATAGATGTGAGGACGTCCGGAGAATATGCCGCCGGTCATATCCCGGGGGCGAAAAACATCGACCATGAGAAGATCGGCAGTTCACTGGGAAAGATTGCCAGGGACAGGGAAATTGTCCTTTACTGCCAGTCCGGTTCCCGGGCATCGGCAGCCTTGGGGACGCTAAGGAGCAAGGGCTACACCAATGCATGGAGCTTCGGTGGAATATCCCGATGGAGGGGTAAGATAGAAAGATAAAAAAGAGGCTGCATCCCACCGGTTGCAGCCTTTTTTTCCGGTGTGATTATTTCACCCGTTTGTAATTCTTGATTTCGGTTCTGATTCTGTTTTCCAGCTCCGCCAGGGGAACCCGGACCTGTTCCATGGAGTCCCGGAACCGCAGGGTAACGCTTTTGTCTTCCTTGGTATCGTAGTCCACGGTAACGCAGAAGGGAGTACCGATTTCATCCATCCGGCGGTAGCGTCTGCCGATGGCGCCGCCCTGGTCGTAGAAGGTGGCGAAGGACTCCTTAAGCTCCTTTTCCACATCCTGAGCCAGTTCCGCCAGGCCGTCTTTCTTGACCAGAGGCATGATGCCCACGGTTACGGGAGCCACATTGGGATGCAGGTGCAAAACGGTTCTCACATCGGGATTGCCGTTCTTGTCTTCCCCGATGGTTTCCTCGTGATAGGCATCCATAAGGCAGATGAGAACGCTCCGGGTCAATCCGGCGGATGTTTCGATAACATAGGGGATATAGCGGCTGTTGTCGCTCTGGTCCAGGTAGTTGATCTCTTTTCCGCAGAACTTGCTGTGCTGTCCCAGGTCGTAATCGGTACGGGAGTGGATTCCTTCCTGCTCCTCCCATCCGAAGGGATACTTGTATTCCACGTCGAAGGCGTCCTTGGCATAGAAGGCCAGTTCGTCCGGACCGTGCTGGTGGAATCTCAGATTCTCTTCAAGGATTCCCAGTTTGCCCCCGTAGTAAGCCATTCTCTCCTTTTTCCAGTAGTCGAACCACTCGTCCTCGGTGCCGGGCTTGACGAAGAACTGCATCTCCATCTGCTCGAACTCGCAGGTACGGAAGATAAAGTTCTTCGTGGTTATCTCGTTCCTGAAAGCCTTGCCTACCTGGGCTATACCGAAGGGGATCTGAACCCGGGTGGTGTCCACCACGTTCTTGAAATTCACGAAAATACCCTGGGCCGTTTCGGGCCGCAGATACACAATGGAACCGGAATCCTGCACGGGCCCCAGATTGGTGGAGAACATGAGATTGAACTGACGGGGTTCGGTCAATTCCCCCCCGCATTCGGGACAGATTTTATTCTTGATGGTTTCCGGATCGAGCTTGTCCTCCCGGAACCGGGTCTTGCACTCTTTACAATCCACCAGGGGATCGGAAAAGTTGGCCACATGGCCGGAAGCTTCCCAGGTCCGGGGATGCATCATGATCGCCGCGTCCAGCCCGACGATATTGTCATGCATGCGAACCATCTCTTTCCACCAGATGTTCTGAATGTTGTTCTTCAGTTCCGATCCCAGGGGACCGTAATCCCAGGTTGCGGAAAGACCGCCGTAAATCTCGCTGGAGGGGTAAACGAAACCCCTTCTCTTCGCCAGGGAGACGATCTTCTCCATGCTGGCCCCATACTGATTGGCGACGGTGTTCGCCTTTTTCTCTTTTGCCATCCTGTTAACTCCTTTTGTAACACACCGCTGGATACGGCACATTATGTCCCGGTCTGGCTGGGACAGGTGAACCTATTCTAGAGTTTTTTACAGCTTTTGGGAAGCGTTGATTCAGGTAAGGGAACCGGTAAATCCGCCACCGTCGCAGGGAACCAGATTGAGGTGATGGGATAAACCGACGGGAGTAATGGCATCGCTGTGGGTGACGTAGAGCATGGTAAGGTCATCAATACGGCAGAGCTCGGCGCATAGGGCTAGGACGCTCTCCCTGTGGGCGTCGTCCAGACCCTGGCAAGGTTCGTCCAGAATGAGCAGTTCCGGCGACTTGATGAGGGACCGGGCGATAAGGGCCATGCGCTTCTCCCCGAAGGAAAGCTCCTCAAAGGATACCTTCTTCCGGTCCTTCAGACCGCAGAACTCCATCCAGCCCAGGGCGGTCTGCTTCTGCTGTTCCGAAAAGCGGGAATAGAGGCCGATGGAGTCGTAATATCCCGACAGGATAACCCCCAGGACAGAGGTCCGCACCCGGTAGTTGAGCTGAAAGTCACCGGAAACATGGCCGATTCTCTCCTTGATATCCCAAACCGACTCCCCGGAACCCTTTTTCGTTCCGAAGAGAATGATCTCCTGGCCGTAGGCTTTAGCATTATCCCCGTTGATAAGGCTCAGCAGGGTAGATTTCCCCGCCCCGTTCGGTCCGGAGAGGAGCCATTTATCCCCCCGGTCGATCCTCCAGTCCAGTCGGGAGAGTATTTTTTTCTCCCCGTAGGCGACACTGACCCCGCTCAGGCTGATTAAAGGGCCGGCGGAACCGTCCCGGTTCCGATGGGAAACCGTACTGTAGGGAGCCGTTTTTCCCGAAGGGAGAGAGCGGGAAGCATCATGGAAACTCAGCCCCTCATCAAGGGAACCGGAAAAAACGATTTGTCCCTTGTCCAGAATGACCATGCGGTCCGTTCCTTCGGGGATATCCTCCTTTTTTCCCGAGAGCAGGGCCACGGTGTTCCCTTCTTGTATAAAGAGGTGGATCATCTCCTTCAGAAAGGCTGCGGCCTGCCGGTCCAGTCCGTCGTAGGGATCGTCGAAGATCATGAAATCAGCCTTTTCCCACAGGGCCCGGGCTGTCATGGTTTTGCGGAACTCCCCCGTGGAGAGATAGCGGAGTCCCCGCTCCTTCAGACGCTCCAGCCCCAACTTCGAAAGGATTTCCCTCAGGTAGTCCTCCTCTTCGGAACAGTTCCGCCCTTCCCGGACCCACTCCTCCAGGGACCGGCCGGGATTCTCCGCTCCGTTACCGTCAAGGAAGCGGCTTTCATCACGGAGCCTCTCCTCGGCCATGACCGCCTCCTGCCTTTCGAAGGAGACATGGGCCGGACGGGATTCGGATGTCACCGTACCGGCAGTCGGAGACAGAACACCGGCCAGGATATTCCCCAATAGGGTTTTGCCGCTTCCGTTATTTCCCGTAATAAAAAGACACTCTCCCGGGCTGATTGTCAAATCGATCCCGTCCAGAAGCACTTTGCGCCCCTCCCGAAAGCCGATTCCTTCCAGCTTTACCATGTACGGTCTTCCTTTTCATCCTCCACAAGGTTCCAGAAGGCCATGACAAGGGGATTGATCTTTCTCTTCTTCTGCATGCAGAGTCCTACCACATAGGGCTCCAGGTCCGGCTTCAGATCCAGGATCTTGAGATGGGAGTGGAAGGGACTCTTCTTCAGCACCAGTTCGGGGAGGACCCCTACGCCGCATCCCAGATTCACCAGAGCCAGAATGGCCTCGTTGCTGTTCACCTGGGCGTAGATATTGGGCTGCAGCCCCTTGTTGCGGAACCACTCGTCCGTTCGTTCCCGGGCCAGCCCTCCCGAAAGCAGGACAAGGGGTACCTCATCCAGGTCTACTGACCCGGAAAGATCCATATCCTGATGGGCGACAAAAACCAGGGGCGTTGTCATAATGGGAAGGAAATCCAGGGTCAGGGGCATATCGTCGGGTTTCATGATGACAGAGACATCTACCTGGTTTTCCGCCACCGTGGTCAGCGCGTCCTGGGCTTCCCCCGTTTCCAATCTCACATGGATATCCTGATACTGTTTTCTGAAGGACTCGATAAAGGGGGGAAGGATACTGTAACAGGCCGTAATGGAACCGTAAATGGAGATCTCCCCCTTCAGGGAACCCATGCCCCCGGCGGCGCGGAACTCGAACTCCCCCATCCGGTCCAGAATGTCCCGGGCGTACTCCCGGAAGAGATTCCCCCCGTAGGTTAGCCGTACGGAGCGGTTGTCCCTTTCGAAGAGTTCGAAGCCGAAATTCTCCTCGAGCCGTTTGATACTCCTGGTAAAAGCGGAGGGACTGAGACCGCATTTTTTAGCGGCCCGGGCAAAATGCTCCGTCTCGACCAGTGTCAGAAACTGCCTTAATTGTTCAAATTCCATAAATCGCTCCCTCCTGTTGCAAATATTTCAATAATTTTCAAGAGAATTACTGTTTAACACAATTATTATATATGCTATATTGCTTTTTATACAATAGTAGACAAGGAAAATATCCGGCTAAAGTCGCCTGTTTTCCCTAATTTTAATGGAGGTCATTCATGAACTATTTTAACACCCTCCCCTTGCGGATTCAGTTGGAAGAGCTGGGCCAGTGCCGCTTCATGGACAGCAGTGAATTCAACGGCGTGGAGAAGCTGAAAGGTAAAAAAATCGTTATTGTGGGTTGCGGAGCCCAGGGACTTAACCAGGGACTCAACCTCAGAGACAGCGGACTCGACGTATCCTACGCCCTCAGAGAGTCGGCTATTAAAGAGAAAAGACAGTCCTGGAAGAACGCCACGGAAAACAACTTCACCGTGGGAACCCAGGAGGAGCTGATTCCCCTGGCCGATCTGGTTCTGAACCTGACGCCGGACAAACAGCACTCCCCGGTCATCGATTCCATCATGCCCCTTATGAAGAAAGGCGCCTGCCTCTCCTACTCCCACGGGTTCAACATCGTGGAAGAGGGCAAGCAGATCCGCGACGACATCACCGTAATTATGGTTGCGCCCAAATCTCCCGGAACGGAAGTGCGGGAAGAGTATAAGAGAGGCTTCGGCGTTCCCACCCTCATCGCGGTACACCGGGAGAACGATCCCAACGGGGACGGCCTGGAAATCGCCAAGGCATACGCCGCCGGTACCGGCGGCGACAGGGCGGGCGTTCTGAAATCCTCCTTCGTGGCGGAAGTAAAATCGGACCTGATGGGGGAGCAGACCATTCTCTGCGGCATGCTGCAGACCGGTTCTCTCCTCTGCTTCGACAAGATGGTGGAAAAAGGGATTGATCCGGGTTTCGCCTCCAAGCTGGTACAGTACGGCTGGGAGACTATCACCGAGGCCCTGAAGCACGGGGGTATAACCAACATGCTGGACCGTCTCTCCAATCCCGCCAAGATCCTGGCCCACGAGCTCAGTGAAGAACTCTACGACCTTATGAAAGATCTCTACCGGAAGCATATGGACGACATTATGAGCGGGGAGTTCTCCTCCACCATGATGAAGGACTGGGCCGCCGGCGATGCGAACCTGCTCAAATGGAGAAACGAAACCAACGAGACCACCTTCGAGAAAACCCCCGCCGGCAATGTGACCATTTCCGAGCAGGAGTATTTTGACAAGGGTATCCTCATGGTCGCCATGGTCAAGGCGGGCGTGGAACTGGCATTCGATACCATGGTATCCTCCGGCATCAAGCCCGAGTCCGCCTACTACGAATCACTCCACGAGACTCCCCTTATCGCCAATACGATTGCCCGGAAGAAGCTCTACGAAATGAACGTGGTTATTTCCGATACGGCGGAGTACGGCAACTATCTCTTCGCCAATGCCTGCGTTCCCCTTTTAAAGGAGTTCATGACGAAAATCGATACGGATGTGATCGGGGGAACTCCTAATGTGAAAGACAATTCCGTGGACAACATGAAGCTGGTGGAAGTGAACGAAGCGATCCGCAGCACCGGTGTGGAAGCGGTGGGTAAGGTTCTTCGGGGCCACATGACCGCCATGAAAGCGATTATCTGAGGAAATCCAAATGATTGACTAGGGCTGCCTTTCAGGAGGCAGCCTTTTTTATTCCCCTACCGTACGGTCCCCGGAGCCTTCTGCACCAGATTCAGAGCGGCCCACTCCATCCCCCGGGATGCCGATTCGGTCAGAGAAAGACCGGCGGTCATACCGGAAGCGACTCCGGCGGTTACCGCATCGCCGCAGCCGATGGGATTCACAGGCTCCTTCTTTACCGGGGTCAGCCTCTCCGTCTTTTCACCGTCGATGACAAGGGTGTCCCGCTCCCCATTGGTCAGAACAAAACGATGGCCGTATTCCCGGAAGAGCTTTTTACCCCACTCCCCCACGGGACCGTAATAATCCTCTCCCACGTCCTGAACAGCTTCCAGGGGGATGTCATAGGAAAGAAGGAACTCGTACATATTGATTTTCACCACTAGGGGACCGACTTCCAGAACCTCTTTGAGCAGGGGACCGTGGCGATCCACAACGACGGGAATCCCCTGTTTCCCGGCGGTCAGAATAAAATCCCGATAAAGGGAAGAGGAAAATCCCGGCGCCGCCGAACCGGCCACGACAAGGGCAGCGGCACCGGTCAGCTTCTCTTCATAGGTGCGCCGGATCAAAGCTTCCGTAGCCGGGGAGACAGGATCCCCCTCTTCCACCAGCTCCGTTGCGGAAAAGGGGCTTTCCGTCAAAAGGGTGTAACAGAAGCGGATTTCCGTATCTCCGGGACAGGAGTATATCCGGACTCCACTCTTCTCCATTTCCTCAACGAAAAAAGGACCCAGCCGGCCACCCGTCTGAGTAAGCAGGCTTACTTTTTCTCCCATCTGGGCCAGAATCCGCGCCGTATTGGCACCCTTTCCCGATGCGGACATGAGGGACTGGCCTGTACGGTTCACTTCATTTTTCTCCCAGGGCCGGGCAAAGGTCATGGTCTTTTGTATGGTCGGGCTGAGCCCGGTTACAAGAATTTCTTTTGTCATAATTCCCCTCCGGCTCCTATTCTAGCGAGATTTCACTTTGGAGAAAAGAGTGAATCCCGTCAGGGTCATCCATTTTCACAAACCTTCCCTTGATTTTTACATTTTCCTTTGATATACTTTCTCTTATCTTTTCTTTTAGTTGTCAAACACTTATCCCGGAGGATATAAATGAAAGAAGCCATTCTCGTATTTGATGTGGGTAAAACCAATAAGAAGCTTTTGATCTTCGATGAAAATCTCAAAATTGTGGATTCTCTCTACAATAGATTCGACAGTTACGAGAAGGAGGGCGTTTTCTTCTATGACATGGAAGAGATCAAGACCTGGCTTTTCGACGGTATCCGCCAACTGAGTTCTCGATACCCGGTTAAGGCGGTCTCCATCACCACACACGGAGCCACCTGGGTTCCCCTTGACAGGGACGGGAAGGAGATCATGTCCGTCATTGATTATGTCACCCCCGTGACCGATGAGTTCCACGACGACTTCTATGCCGAGATGGGCGATGTTAAGACCCTGCAGAAAATGACAGCCACCCCCGATGTGGGCGCTCTTATCAACCCGGGCAAGGGTCTGTATTACATGAAGAAGAACTTTCCCGCGGAATGGGAAAAAACGGCCCATATCCTCTTCTACCCCCAATACTTCGGTTATCTCCTGACAGGAGAGATGGGAGCGGAAGCCACCTATGCAGGGTGTCATACCTATCTTTATAATTTCGAACAGGACCGGTGGTCCGCCGTAGCCGATACCCTGGGCGCCTCCTCTTTTCTTCCCGACAGGATAAGAAAATCCTGGGAAGTACTGGGAACTCTTTCCGAAGAAGCCTCTGAAAAGACCGGCCTCCCCATGGACGTGATCGTCACCATGGGAATCCATGATTCCAACTCCTCTCTTCTCCCCTATCTGCTGCAGGAGAAGGAACCCTTTATCCTCAATTCCACGGGAACCTGGTGCGTACCCATGGTACCCACCGATAGAATCGCCTTTAAGGAGGAAGAACTGGGGAAAACGGTGTTCTACAACCTGAGCGCCTTCAAAAAACCGGTTAAAACGGCGATTTTCATGGGGGGCGAGGAATTTGACCGCTACAAGAAGATCTTTGACAAGCTTCACGGCATTAATGATTTTCCCGATTATGACAGGGAAGTCTATTCCCGGGTTATAGCCGAGAGAAATCTGTTCATACAGCCCGGTGTGGTCAAAGGTTCCGGCCAGTTCCCCGATTCCGAGCCCGGTGTCTGGGAAGGGGCCCGTTTTTATCACCTGAGCGAGATTGAGAACGGGAATTTCCCTACTTTCTTCTCCGACAGGGAGACCTGTTTCGCCGTGATGAGACTCTCCCTGGCCGCCCAGACCATTGTTTCCTTTGAAAGGGCCGGTTTCGAAGAGGGTATGAATATTTTTGTTGAGGGGGGATTCCGCCACAACAAAGCCTATAATATCATTCTGGCCACCTTTTACGCCGGTTCCCGGCTCTACACCACCAATATGGAGGAAGCCACATCCTTCGGTGCGGCGATTCTGGCCAAGGCGGCCCTGAATCAGGCGGGTCCTGAAATCTGTGCCAAGGACTTTACCATTGAGAAGGAAGCTTTCCAGGCCGACGATCTTCCCGGACTCAAAGAGTATATGGACGATTTCCTGGCCCTGGTCAACAGATCCTGATATAACGGCTGACATAACGACCCTGCTGTGCTAGTATGGGCCCATGTTCAGTGAAGACAAGGGAGACGGTAAGCTGTTGCTGGAACAGCTCGACGCTCTTATGGAAAGGGATGATTTGACCGCGGACCTGGCCAATGCGGCGGCCCTGCTCAATTGGTATCTGGATGATATCAACTGGGTGGGGTTCTATCTCTGGAATGAGAAAAAACAGGCCCTTGTGCTGGGCCCTTTCCAGGGTCTGCCCGCATGCGTGACCATTCCCCCGGGCCGTGGTGTCTGCGGTACAGCTTTCAGCCGGGAGGAGACGGTCCGGGTGGATGATGTGCACAACTTTCCCGGTCATATTGCCTGTGACGGTGCCAGTAACTCCGAAATAGTCATCCCCCTAAGGCAGGAAGGACGGATAATCGGTGTGCTCGATATAGACAGTCCCCTCAAAAGCCGGTTCTCTTTAGAAGATCAGTACCTTCTAGAAGATTTCGCCAACCTTACAATTTTGTAATGTTCAGGAAAGGATGAAGCAAGGGGACCGGTTTACCATGGATAGCATGATTAGAACGAGCAGCGAAAGCACAGCACTGGCCCTTCCCGCGAAAACAAACAGGTTAACCCTTCTTTTCTATGCCCTTATCATTCTGCTGATGCCCGGCAGGGAGAACTACTTCCGGCGGCTTTTTCGATTGAAAAGAAAAGGCGAGCCCCATAGTTAGGGCCTTATGAGAAAAGCGGTTCCCCCGGTTCTGTTTTTATTCCTCATTTCCTGCATTCAGATGCTGACCGCACAGGAAAAGCCCTGGAAAGAGACGGTGGAAAACCTGCAGAACGCCTTTCGTAATGTGTCCCGGCAGGTTCTTCCCGTGGTGGTGGAAATAGATGTGGTGGACATCATAGTACAGGAACTCCCTTCCTTTAATCCTTGGCAGTTCTTCTTCGGCACACCGGAGGAGGATTTTCCCTTCCCCTCCCGAGAGGATACTCAGAAAAGAGAATACCGTCAGTCCGGTCTGGGATCCGGGGTGATTGTGGAGCAGAAGGGACGTACCGTATACGTGATTACCAACTACCACGTGGCGGGAGAAGCCGAAGAGATCCGGGTGACCCTGAATGACGGCAGAACCTTCGACGGGAAACTGGCGGGAGCGGACAAAGAGAAGGATCTGGCCCTTATCGCCTTTGATACGAGGGAAGAGATACCTCTGGCCCGGCTGGGAGATTCCGATTCCGTGGAAGTGGGAGACTGGGTTCTGGCTGTGGGTAATCCCTACGGCTTCGAGTCAACCGTAACCAAGGGAATCGTCAGCGCCAATAACAGAAAAAACAGGCAGAATCCCGATAACAATACCGGTTATATACAGACCGATGCGGCAATCAATTCGGGAAATTCCGGTGGCGCCCTTGTCAACCTCGACGGGGAGGTGATCGGGATTAATACCTGGATTGCTACGGAAACGGGGGGCAATTCCGGTCTCGGCTTCTCCATTCCCATCAACCAGGTGAAAGCCGGTCTGGATGATCTGATATCCCTGGGACGGATTGATCACCCCTGGCTTGGTGTCAATGTGGAGACCGCCGATGAATCCTTGAAAAGGCAGATGGCTCTGGAAGAGTGGGACGGGGTATTTGTGTACAACACCTATGCCGGATCCCCTGCCCGGGTGGGAGGAATTCTTCCCGGAGATCTCATCATAGCCCTGAACGGACAGACAATCGGAACAGCGGAGGACCTGATATCCCTGGTGGAAATGATCCGTCCCGGAGACAGGACCCGCATAACTTTTGTGAGGCGGGGCAGGGAATTGACTAAAACGTTACGCTTGGCCTCTAAAAGCGAAAGCGCCCCCTGGCCCGGCTTCAGCCTGGCCGAGCTGACCCCGGAGATGAGGGAGAGGATGGGACTGGCCCGTAACGAGGGGAGTCTGATCGTGGGAAGCGTGAAGAACGGAAGTATGGCTGCCGCCCGCGGTCTGCGCAGCGGAGACGTTCTCAAGTCAATTGACGGAAAGATCCCCCGCAATATGAGTGAATTTTACGAGTTCCTCGATGACAGCAGCAGTATTTCCCTCACCGTTTTCCGGCGGGGCTTTGAATTCACCTATCAGCTAAAGGTCGAGTAGAGAATTCAGGGGCGGCGCCAATCCGGCCAGAGTTTCCCGGGTCATTAAAAAGGATTCGGAGGCTCCCTCCACCTGGGTCAGATAGGAGCTGCAGCCGTTCCTCTCCACCCGGTCTCCCACAGTAAGAAGAAACCGATTCCCCCTGTTGTCCCTGATCTCTATACGGAAACGCACCGTGTCGGGAGAGATCCCTTCCCGGGGTATCAGAGCGGCTGCCTCCGCTCCGGCCAGGCGCAACAGAAGAAGATTGAGATTTTCCCCTTTGAGAGCTTCCCCCTGCCCCACTCCACCGCTGTAAGTCCAGATTGAATCCTTTTCAAGGGTATAGTTGTAGAGGGGAGCCTCATTCCCTTCCCGGGGCGTGCTCAGACGATAGTATATAATACCCCCCGCATTTTCCAGCTCAGGAAAGAGCCTCCTGTCCCGCAGATCCGGTTCACCCGGCAGAAAGGCGTATCCGGTACGGAGAAAATAGATCCGGTGTCCCGGTCCCTTCCCTATGAGGAAAAGCCCTTCCCCCTCATCCGATGAAGCGGGAAACCGCAGTCTCAGGGTAAGGGTTTTGTCCTTCCCGTAATGATAGATAAGTGTCTCCTCCCCGGAAGGCAGCCACTCATCAGCCGTATCGAGACGGCCTGCCAGATTTCCTGTGAAAAGGGAGGGAAGCCCTGATAAGAAAACACTCCAGTCTTCCTTGACGGGAGAGCTGTCTTCTCCGGAGACCTGATAGAGCCGGCCGCCCCGGTTTTGCAGATAGCCCTCCTGTCCCTTCCTCTCTATACGGGACAGGGCGATGCGGTCATAGGAGGAGAAGAGGGGACGGCTGTCACCGAATCCCCCCTGTGTCCTTATGCCCAGGAACAGAAGGAACAGGATAAGGGTGAGAGACGAAATCAGATATTTCAAAAGATCCTCCTTCCGCTCTTCCTTCTCAGGGTCATGAGCTCGTTGTTCCGGGAAAGAAAAAAGGCCAGGCTCTGTACCCAGGCGCTGTTTCCCAGTTGTTTGTCCGCCAGGGCCATCAGATTGGAGAGGGATTCCTCGCCGGAAATTACAGCCAGCTGTCCCTCTCCCACATTCAGAGCCAGGGCCGTGGTATAGGAGAGGCGGGAGACCGGAGCCTGGGAAACAAGGGAAGCGGGGGTCAGATCAATAAGATTCCCCGTGGGATAGGATCGGGGTGAGGAATCGGTCTCCCAGAGAAGGGGTTCCTTACCGGTATAGTAGAGGGGGACACTCCACAATGCCTGATAATCGAAGAATCCCCTTTTCCCCGTGGAGAACCAAAGAGGATAGAGCACAGGGGGCTCCTCCGTTCCTGTGGTCAGAAAAAGAGCCCGGTCCGGGTCCATAATGAAAGACTCCCCGGGAAAGATCTGCCTCTTTGCCAGTTCCCGGGACATACCGTTCTCTTCGGCCCGGGTCACCCTGTCCGTTTTCACCGGGTCCAGTTCATAGGAGGAGAGAGTGACCAGAGCCGATCCCCCCCCTTCGATATAGGCGAAGATGCGGGAGCTTTCCCAGTCGGAAAGATCCCGGCTGCCGAGAACGAAGAGACAGTCCGGCTCTTCGGTAAGAATATCATCG
>JAFGPQ010000038.1 GCA_016936115.1 Spirochaetales bacterium
AGTTCAGATCCCAGCCGTACTCCCGGGCCGCTTCGCGCATCAGCATGAACCCCTGGGCGTAAGAGATGATCTTGGAAGCGAGAAGAGCCTTGCCGATCTGGGCGGTGAAATCCTCTTTGAAAGCGTCGTTGAAGTCGCCCCCGTGGATCTCCCGGTCCGGCCCGTCATAGAGTTCCGAAGCCCGTAACCGTTCCTCCTTGAGGGAGGAGACGCAGCGGCTGTAAACCGCTTCGGCGATAAGGGTCAGGGGCACTCCCTTGTCCAAGGCGGTTATGCCGGTCCACTTGCCGGTGCCCTTCTGGCCGGCCGTATCGAGGATCTTGTCCACCAGGGGTTCCCCGTTCTCTTTGTGGGCCAGGATTTCCGCGGTAATCTCGATCAGGTAGCTGTCCAGATCGCCCTTGTTCCATACCCCGAAGATTTCCGCCATCCGGTCCGCAGAGAGTCCCAGCCCCTCGCCCATCAGCTGATAGGCCTCGCAGATGAGCTGCATGTCCCCGTACTCGATACCGTTGTGGACCATCTTCACGAAGTGACCCGCCCCGTCTTCGCCGACCCAGTCGCAGCAGGGTTCCCCGTCGGCCTGGGCTGAGATGGACTGGAAGACCGGTTTGAGAGCCGCCCAGCCCTCTTTGTTGCCCCCGGGCATGAGGGAGGGTCCCCGCCGGGCGCCCTCTTCTCCGCCGGAGACACCGGAGCCGATGAAAACGAGCCCCTTCTCTTTAAGTTCCGCCGTCCGGCGGTTCGTATCCCCGTAGTAGGAGTTGCCCCCGTCTATGATGATATCCCCCTTCTCGAGAAGGGGAATGAGCTGATCGATAACCCGGTCCACCACGTCCCCCGCCTTAACCATGAGCATGATCTTCCGGGGACGGGACAGGCTTTCCACGAAATCCTTAAGGGATTCGAAGCCCTCTATATTGTCATAGGACGCGGCGGGCCCCTTCAGGAACTCCTCGGTCACGGACCAGGTCCTGTTGTAAACGGCCACGGAAAACTGATGATCCGCCATATTCAATACCAGATTCTGGCCCATGACGGCCAGTCCGATGAGTCCCATATCCCTGTTTATAGCCATGTTCTTCTCCCCTGAGGTCGATATTTTATTAAAGTATACTAAGAAACGGGACGGTTGTGAATATTAATCCCCCCCGCGGGCGGGGAGAACGGCTCAAGAGAGGAATCGGTCCCCGAATTCGGTAGCAGCGATAGGAGGACTGGTTATGTAGCCCTGGATATACTGGCACCCTTCCTGAATCAGAACATCGAACTGATTCTGTTCCTCAATCCCTTCGGCCAGGGTCTTGAAACCGAATGTCCTGGCAATACTCATCATAACGCGAATCATCTCCAGGCTCTCCAGGCTGTCGGGAAGGCCGTCCACAAACTCCTTGGCGATCTTTAAGGTGTCGATGGGGAAATTGTTCAGAGCGCTCAGGCTGGAGTATCCGGTTCCGAAATCATCGAGC
The DNA here is from genome assembly GCA_016936115.1 of Spirochaetales bacterium. GTDB lineage: Bacteria > Spirochaetota > Spirochaetia > DSM-2461 > DSM-2461 > SZUA-368. The sequence continues at coordinate 1,470 of JAFGPQ010000038.1, forward strand.
ATAATCTCGACGCCCCTCTCCTTGAATTTGATCAGCTTATGGATGACTTCGTCGGGATTCTCCATCACCGCCCGCTCTGTCAGCTCCAGATGCAGAGCCTCGCCGGGAACCTTGATCAGATCCAGGGCCGTATGGATCGTCTCTACAATATCTCTCTGTTCCATCTGAATGGGAGACAGATTGACCGAGACCTGAATATCGCTCTTATACTCACCCCGCCATATTTTCACCTGACGCAGGGCCTTGTAGAGAATCCACTTGCCCAGGTAGACGATCAGCCCGCTGCTTTCGGCCAGGGGTATGAATTTATCCGGGGAAACCGCGCCGTAGCCCGGAGCATCCCAACGCATCAGTGCTTCGCAGGCGGTAACCTTCTTATTCTGATCTACGATGGGCTGATACACCACATGGAATCCTTCGAAATTGTTCAGGATGCATTTCCTGAGGCTGAATTCAAGATTCTGATTAGTATAGTGGGCTTCCCCGATCTCGGGGGAGTAGATAAAGCCGTTCCAGCTCTTCTCCTCATAGATTCCCAGGGCTATCTCCGCGTTCATTTCCAGTTCGTCAACCGATTTGGCGTGCTTCGGGAACAGAGCCACCCCCACGTTGCACCCGAAGGTCAGATCCGAAGCGGGGGGATTGTGAGGCTCGGCGACTTTCGTGATCATACTGTTGATAATCCGCTCAACCTCGCTCTCTTTACTGACCCCGGGAAGGATGAAAAGGAATTCGTCGGACCGGTCCGACTGATACAGATTCGCCTCCCCCACGAAAGGGGTCAGCCGGGTGGTGGTCACATAGAGGAGAACCTTCATCCTGTCCCGGGTATGGCGGATGCGCTGATAGTTCTTATCCAGCCGCAGGATACCGAAAGCGAAGGGTTTCCTTTCATCTTTCATCATGCCGTTCAGGCGCCGGGTCAGCACATGCCTCTGCAGAAGGCCCGTATCCGGATCATGATTGAGCAGACTCTCGAGCTGGACGATGCGCTCCCTGTCCAGCTCCCTCTCGATGCAGCACTGCTTAAGCTCCTCGGCACAATTTTTCTGTTCACCATCGGGGGCCATAATCTCTCCTGTATATTAATAAATGATAGTGAACCCTAGGGGCGTTGTCAAACATTTTATTTGACCGGTCACAGGGAAATTAGTACATTACCCTATGCCAAGTTAATAATGACAGGAGTGTGAGCCGTGACATTCGATAATAATAACAGGGAACTAGTGCTTCCCCTTTTTGATACAGTCCTTTTTCCGGGAGTAAAAACGAAAATCACCGTGGGCAAGACACTGCGGGGGATCCTTGAAGAGCTGGGCATGACAGGCAGCTTCACCATGGCTGCCCTGACTGTACGGGAAAAGGATGAACAGGGCCGTTTGAGCCGGCACAGCTTCTACAAAGTGGGGACCCGCATCAGGATAGAGTCCTCGGAACCCACCGACAAGGGCGGCCTGCTTCTCAATATCGACACCCTCCGGACCATCGACATTCTGAATATCGAACTTCTGGACAACCAGTTCTGGGCGGATTACCGGATCCGGGGTCTCAAGAACGATCTGAGCAGTGCCGGGGAGAGGGAGATTCTGAGATATGTGAAAACGATCATCACCGAAACGGGGGAGCATATCGCCGGGTCCGAGGAGTTCGTGAAGCCCCTCATCGCCATGGAGAATCTGAACGGCATCATCGCCAATGTGATCCCCTACATCCGGACCGATCTGCAGCAGAAGCAGGAGCTTCTCGAAGCGGAATCCCCCCGGGAGCGGGCCATGACCTTCGTGGATATGCTTCTGAAACAGAAGGAGGCTTTCTCGATCCAGATGGAACTGGCTCAGAAATTTCAGGAGAAGACCAACAGCCACTACCGCAAAAACATGCTCCGGGAACAGATGAAGGCCATACGGGAAGAGCTTAACGAGGGCAACCTGTCCGAAGAAGAGTCCTACGAGGACAAGATCCTGAGCGCTGAAATGCCGGAAGAAGCGGAACAGGCAGCCCTGAAGGAACTGCAGAAGCTGGAGTCCATGGACTCCTCCAGCCCGGAGTACGGCAAGGTACGGGACTATCTGGATCTGCTCACTGCCCTTCCCTGGAAGAAGGCCGCCGTGGGCGAAATCGATCTGGCCCGGGCCCGGGAGATCCTGAACGAGCAGCATTACGGCCTGGAGAAGGTCAAGGAGCGGATCATACAGCATCTGGCGGTGATGAAGCTCAAGGAAGAGAAACAGGGTTCCATCCTGCTTCTGGTGGGCCCCCCGGGAACGGGCAAGACCAGTCTGGGAAAATCGATCGCCCAGGCCCTGGACAGGCCCTACGAGCGGCTCAGCCTGGGCGGGGTGCGGGACGAGGCGGAACTGCGCGGTCATCGCCGCACCTATGTGGGCGCCCTGCCCGGCCGCATCATTCAAGCCATGAAGAAGGCGGGGCAGAGAAATCCCGTTTTCGTTCTGGATGAGGTGGACAAGATATCCTCATCCCACGGAGGGGATCCCTACTCGGCCCTTCTTGAGATCCTGGACCCGGAGCAGAACAACACCTTCTCCGACCACTTCCTGGAAGTGCCCTACGACCTTTCCGATGTGTTCTTCATTGCCACGGCGAACAGCCTGAGCAGCATCCCCGCCCCCCTTCTGGACCGTACCGAAATCATTCAGATTTCCGGCTACACCAATCCGGAGAAGTTTCATATTGCCCGGAACCATCTGATAGGCAAGACCCTGGAGGAACACGGGCTGGATGAGAAGCGCCTCTCCTTCACCGACGGGGCCCTGCGCCATATGATTGAGAAATACACACGGGAGGCGGGAGTGCGGAACCTGCAGAAGCAGATCGCCGCCGCCGCCCGGTACGCTTCGGAAAAAATCGTCTCGGGCAGGGTTACCCTGCCCTACCGCATCAAACAGTCGGACCTGACCGAAGTGCTGGGCCGGGAGACGGTACGCCTGGACAGCGTGAACAAGAAAGTTCCCGCAGGCGTTGTTACCGGACTGGCCTGGACACCGGTGGGAGGGGACATCCTCTTTATCGAGGGAACCTTCATGCCAGGCAACGGGGGTCTTACCCTGACCGGACAGCTGGGGGACGTGATGAAAGAGTCCGCCCGCATCTCATTGAGTCTGGTGCGCTCCCGCCTGGCCGAACGGATCACCCGCTTCGACTTCGGGACCAACGACATCCATATACACGTGCCCGCCGGAGCC
>JAFGPQ010000285.1 GCA_016936115.1 Spirochaetales bacterium
GGGCATTAATATAGGCGTCTCCCTGGGCCCCCTTATCGCGGGTTTCCTCTTCAACAGCCACCGCCGATGGCTCTTCTGGGGCGACGGGGGGACAACCCTCTTCTCCCTCATCCTTATCTTTCTGTTTATAAGGGAGCCTTCCGGATCGGGAGACACCGATGAGCAGCGGGCCCATGAATCCTACCGGGAAGGGAGCAGCCTCAGGGCGCTGCGGGGCAACCCCCTCCTCATCCGTTTTCTGCCCCTGTCCCTTCTCTCCGCGTTTATCTACTCCCAGCACGCCTTCGCCCTGCCCCTGCAGCTGAACCAGCTCTTCTCCGATGAGAGCCCCCGGATCTTCGGCATAATCATGTCCCTGAACGCGGTGACCGTCCTGGCCCTGACCCCGGTCCTGAACCATCTGCTCCGCAAGCGCCCTCCCCTGAAGCAGATATCCCTGGGAATGCTCTTTTACGGGGCCGGCTTCGGAATACTCGCCCTCTCCCTGCCCCGTACCCTTCTGTTCTACGCATCCACGGTTCTCTGGACCACGGGGGAAGTGCTGGACGCGGTGAATTCCGGGGTCTTCGTGGCGAACCGGAGCCCTATCAATCACCGGGGCCGCTTCTCCAGTCTATTTCTCATGACCAAGGGAGTCGGCCGATCCCTGTCCCCCCTTCTTTCCGGTCTCATCATCAGCTTCGGAGGAACCGCCCCCCTTTGGGTCTTCATACTGATTCTTTCCCTGTTCCTCTATCTGGCTCTGACAAGACTGAACAGGCGTTTCACATAGGAATCGGAAGCCCGATTCCCCCCCCTGACGGACATTAGGAGCCATTCAATCAGTAAAAAAATACTCTTTTTTAGGAATTTCCCCGTCAAACCGCTTTTAAAAGTCAGGGATTTCATCTAAAGTATTGACATTAGCAATCACATAAACATAATACTAATTAAGATCTTACATTACCCGTAATAATTGAAACAGAGCTTGCAAAGGTCTTTATTTTAGAGGAGAATTACATGGCTAAAATCAAAGTTGGTTTTAACGGAATGGGACGTATCGGAAAGAACGTCATGAGAGTTATTGTTGAAAAATTCAATGATCAGATCGAAATCGTTGCAGGTAACGACCTTGTATCTGCCGATGTTATCGCCAAGGCTCTTCCCAAAGACTCCATCCACGGAAGATTCCCCGTAGAGGTTTCCCTTGAGAGCGAGAATGTGATTAAGATCGGCGATCACAAAGTAACCGTTTATGCAGAAAAAGACGCTAACAACATCCCCTGGGCAAAACACGATGTAGACGTGGTATTCGAATGTACCGGTTTCTACCTGAGCCAGGAGAAGGCACAGGCCCACCTGAACGCCGGCGCCAAAAAAGTTATCGTTTCCGCTCCCTGTAAGGACGATACCAAGACCGTCGTTATCGGTGTTAACGCCGACACTCTGACCGGCGACGAGAAAATCGTTTCCAACGCTTCCTGTACCACCAACTGTCTTGCTCCCATGACCAAGGCCGTTGACGCTTCCTTCGAGATCATTTCCGGTCTGATGTGTACCACTCACGCCGCTACCGCTACCCAGAGAGTAGCCGACTTCTTCGGCGGCGCCAAGAACAGAGCTACCCTGAATAACATCATCCCCGCATCTACCGGTGCCGCTATCGCCGTAGGCAAGGTTCTTCCCCACCTGAACGGCAAGCTGAACGGAACCGCTCTGCGCGTTCCCACCGAAACCGGTTCCGTTGTGGAAGTTGTTTACCTGCTCAAGGGCAAGCACACCGCCGACGAAATCCTTGCGGCTATGAAGAAGAATGCTCCCGCTATCAACGCTCAGTCCCCCACCGGCAATGTACTTTACATTGGCGACTACTACGAATGTTCCCAGGACTGCGTGGGCGAACCCTGGACCTCCATGGTATGCGACGACAACATGCTCGTTGTTGAAGCCGGCGAGAACACTCAGGTTAAGATGACTTCCTTCTACGACAACGAGATGGGCTTCTCCAACAGAATGGCAGAGCTCGCTCAGATCCTGATGAAATAATCAATCCTTAACCGGATTTACAAAGCCTCCCCCCGGGGAGGTTTTTTTATTAGAGGAGAAACCAATGGAATGTCCCGAATGCCGGGGAAAACTGAACGGCGCCGGCAACAGCTACACCTGCGCCGAATGCGGCGTCAACTGGCAGGTGGATTTTACCTGCAACGTTTGCCATGAGACGCCGGAGATGGATTCCCACTGCGGATCGGTAAGCTTTTTCTGCAAAAGCTGTAAGAAACTCAAGTCCCGGGAGACCATGGAAAAGACCTTCACCCGGAACTCCTGAACCGCCCATGGTGAAAACCAATTCGGTCCGGCTTTTAGAAAGCTGTAAGATCACCTTTGATCTGCTGAGCTATGAATTGGACGAGTCGGACCTGAGCGCCCGGGCCCTGGCGGAAAAGACCGGCCTGGACGGGGACCGGATATTCAAAACCCTGGTCCTGCAGGGCGCATCCGGCTCCTATTTCGTCTGTGTCATACCGGGGAGCTGCGATCTGGATCTGGCAAAAACATCCTCTTTACGCTACATTGAAAGAATAAGACAATTCATCAGGAGTCCCCATGGATCAGGAAAAAATCAACAAAGCCCTCGCCCCGCTCATACTCTCCGCCTCCGGCTGGAGAAAGGTTTTCGCCCATGACGGGAACGAAGAGAGCCTTACCGCAAAGATTTCCAAAGAAGATCGGCTTCTGGCGGCGGCCATGGCCTGGGTTTTCTCCGATTTCATTCTGACCCGCGATGAGTCGCCCCGCATCGCCCTGGGAATCGACAGCCGCCCGACCGGTCCGGCTATTGCGGAAGCCATGATTCCCATCTATCTCTACAAAGGGGTCGAACCCGCCTACACCGGTGTCTGCGCCGCTCCGGAGATCATGGCCTGGTCCGGCACGTCAAAGGCTCTGAACGGCTTCTGCTATATCTCGGCCAGCCACAATCCGGCGGGACACAACGGGGTCAAATTCGGCCTGGGCGGCGGGGTGATCGGGGGCTCCGATTCGGCGGATCTTATCGATAGCTACCGCGCCCTGACCGGAAATGCGGAGCAGATGGAAGAGATCGGCGAGATTCTCAAAAGCAGCGCCGACGAGGCTCTGCAGTCCGTTCTGGAGCTGACCGAACAGAACAAGGCCTCCTCCTACGACAGCTACTATGCCTTTACCCGGCGGGTGGCCTCGGGCCGGGAGGACAGGGAGGAGCAGAAGCGTTTCTTCTCCGAGCTCAAAGAGAAGATCAAGAGCCATCCCCTGGGAGTCATTGCGGAGCAGAACGGCAGCGCCCGGTCCCTCTCCGTAGACAGGGAGTACCTGACGGAACTGGGGGTCAAGCTGATCTCACTCAACGACGAACCGGGCCGTTTCGTCCACCGGATCGTGCCGGAGGGATTCTCTCTGGACCTCTGCCGGGAGGAGCTGGAGAAAGCACGCAGAACCGATGAGGCCTTTCTCTTCGGCTATGTGCCGGACTGCGACGGGGACCGGGGGAATATTGTCTATTACAATGACAAATCGGGACAGGCCCAGATTCTGGAAGCCCAGGAGGTGTTCGCCCTTTCGGTTCTGTCCGAGCTGACCGGCCTTGCCTACGCCGGGGAGGACATGGGCCGGGCGGCGGTGGCCGTTAACGGCCCTACCAGTATGCGCATCGACCGGATGGCCCAGGCTTTGGGAGCCCGGGTCTTCCGCGCCGAGGTGGGGGAAGCCAACGTGGTGAATCTGGCGGCCTCCCTCCGAGAACAGGGCTTTCTCGTGCCCATTCTGGGAGAGGGATCCAACGGGGGAAACATCACCCATCCCGCCCGGGTCCGGGATCCCCTGAATACCCTGTCCGCCCTCATGAAGCTGATGCTGATTAGGGATGAGGGTGACCGGAAGGGTCTTTTTCATCTGTGGTGCGAAAAATCCGGCCGGGAAGAGATCTACCGTGAGGATTTCACCCTGAGCGACATTATCGCCTCCCTGCCCCGGTTCACCACCACATCCGCCTTTGAGGAGAAAGCGAGATTCCCCATTACCACCATGGATCACGGAGCTCTCAAAGCCGGGTATGAAGAGATTTTCCCCGGCCAGTGGGAGCTCAGAAAAGAGGAACTGAAGAGCCGCTTTGATATATGGGACTGGGAAGAGCGAAACATGGAGGGGACCGAGGAACGGATCGGCGTAGGCCGTCAGTTCCGATCGGGAAAGGAGAAGGGGGGATTCAAGATTCTCTTTCTGAACAAAGAGGGCCGTCCCACCGACTACATCTGGATGCGCGGATCCGGTACGGAACCGGTCTTTCGGGTTCTGGCTGACTGCGAAGGGGACGACAGGGAACGGGAGGCCTGGTTTCTGGACTGGCATAAGGAGATGATCACCCTGGCCGATGGCGCTGTATAAGAACTTCGCCCCCTCGTCACAAGGGGAAACTGACCTATTAAAAGCGCTATTCCGTCTTATTGGGAGAGAGGTAGCGGTTCACATCCTGGCTGGAAGCGTCTATGGGACCGCTCACGAGAACCGGGGGGGATTCCAGGTTCTCCGCATTCATCATCAGGGCCAGCCGCTTAATGGATGAGAGGAGCATGTGCTTTTCCCACTCTTCCAGCTTATCGAACTTACGGGAAAAGTCCTCCTGAAGAAGGGAAGGATTATCCTTGAGAATTTCTTCGGCTTTGTCAGTAAGAATCAGATTGACCTTTCGCTTATCCTTATCGCTTCTCTGCCGCTGGGCGAATCCCTGCTGTTCCAGGCGGTCGAGGATTGTAGTCACCGTAGCCTGGGAGAGGCTGACATGGCGTGATATTTCAGAAATGGGACGATTCGGAGCTCTGCGTATCTCCTTAAGTATAATAAGCTGGGGCCCGGTCAGTCCGTACCGCTTGGTCAGCTTCTTGGACTGAAGATCAATCGCCCTTATTATCTGCCTTAAAGTGGCGACTACCTCATCGGCCGTTTCCGTTACATCCATATTTACCTCGTCAGACACATACTAACATTGGCTTTATGAGAAAGTAAAGAGATATTTTACTTACAGCACTATTTATTTGTTTTGTAATTATTATTACTAAATATTATCATTCTAAATGATTATTCTGTTATATTATTGTTTATAATCATAATACACCCAATTTCCACTGTTGACTTATGTTTTCATTTTATTTAGACTTCTAATATATTTATGGAGGAATAAATGAAAAAACTATTAACATTAGCAGTTATCCTTGCTCTGTGTTTCACCTTTTCCCTCACCGCCGAGGGACAGCAGGACAGCGGTATAAAGACCATCGTCTTCGGAGATGTCTCCTGGGACAGCGTTCAGGTTCACAACCGCATTATGGCTTTTATCATCGAAAACGGTCTCGAAGGCTATAAGGCCGACTTCATGGCCGGTGATACGCTCCCTATCATCAACGGTGTCGTACAGGGGGATATTGATGTGGATATGGAATCCTGGCATTCCAATTTCAAGGATGTTTACGAAAAGGGAATCGCTACGGGCGATATGATCGACCTGGGTGCGAACTATCCCGACGGCCCCCAGGGCTGGTGGATTCCCCGCTACGTGATCGAAGGTGCGGACGCTATGGCTCCCGGGCTCAAGTCCGTTTCCGATCTGCCCCGGTATGCGGATCTGTTCAAGGATCCGGAAGACCCCTCCAAGGGTGTCGTTTACGGGGGAGTGGCTGGCTGGTCTCAGCTTGAGATATCCCAGCAGATCTTCGATGAGAACGGATTGGGAGATACCTTCAACATGGGCGTTGCCGGATCCGGATCGGCTCTTGCCGGAACCATGGTCGGTGCCTACCAGAAGGGCGAGCCCTGGATCGGATACTACTGGGCCCCCACCGCGGTACTGGGTAAGCTTGACATGATCAGACTTCCCGGAAGCGAATATGACCCCGCCAAGGTTGATATCCTGGTGAACAAATCAATGCTTGAGAAAGCGCCGGACGTGGTGGAAATACTCAAGAAGTACTCCACCACCGTTGACGACAACAACGAGTTCCTTGCCAAAATGGAAGATAACGACTGGGATACCGCCCAGGCCGCCGAATGGTTCCTTAAGAACAAGGAAGATGTCTGGACCCAGTGGGTATCCGCCGATGTAGCCGAAAAGGTGAAGGCCGCTCTGAAGGGATAATGAATGGCAGAGAGGAATATTCGGAATCAGCCTTCTGAAGATCTTCCTGTCAGAAAAGACGAACCGCAGGTCCTGATAAAGGATCTGTGGAAAGTCTTCGGCAGAGATCCGAAGCGGGTGCTTAAAAGCGATTTAAGAGAAAAATCAAAAGAAGAGATACAGAAAAAAACCGGCTGCATATTGGGGATGAAAAATATCAATCTCTCCATTAAGAAGGGCCAGTTTTATATTCTTATGGGTCTTTCCGGCAGCGGCAAGTCCACACTCATCCGTAACATCATCCGCCTGGTGAACCCCACGGCCGGCTCGGTTATCATCAACGGACAGAACGTTACGAAGATGAGCGGCGAGCAGCTTCTCCAGTTCCGGCGAAAGACATTCGGGATGGTCTTCCAGCATTACGGCCTTCTGCCCCACCTCACCGTCCTGGATAACGCGGCCTACGGCCTCAAAGTCCGGGACGTGCCCAAGGGGGAACGCTATGCCAAAGCGATGAGGACCCTGGAAACGGTGGGCCTCAAGGGATGGGAGGATTATTATCCCGGCTCCCTCTCCGGGGGGATGCAGCAGCGGGTCGGCCTGGCGAGAGCCCTGGCCAACGATCCGGAGATCCTTCTCATGGACGAACCCTTCAGCGGCCTTGATCCCCTCATCCGCCGTCAGATGCAGGATGAACTGGTGGAGCTCCAGGAGAAGCTGCAGAAAACCATCATATTCGTTACCCACGATCTGCACGAAGCCCTGAAGCTCGGTGACCGGATAGCCATTATGCGTAACGGGGAAGTCGTTCAGGAGGGAACCCCCGAAGAGATTGTCACCCAGCCTGCCGACGAATATGTGCAGGAGTTCGTTCAGGACGCTTCCCCGGCGAAGGTTCTCACAGCGGGCTCCATCATGGAACCGGCAAAGGTGCTTCTCTATGCCTGGGAAGGTCCCAAGACGGCATTGACCCTTCTCCTGTCCAACAAACGAAAGGCCGCCTTTGTTGTGGATAAGAATCACAAACTCCTGGGCGTCGCCAAGGACGAGAGTCTGGCCAAGCTTCTGGATAAGGGCGAGTATATTGAAAAGATCCCCCAGTCGTCGATAAGAACCGTGCCGACGGTTTCGGAAAATACGATTCTGGAGGATATGTTCTCGATCATCACCCATAACCCCTATCCTGTTCCCGTAGTCAATGACGACGGCAGACTCATGGGTGTCGTTACCACAGACCAGATTTTCGAATCCATAACCCCCGCAGAAGGAGATGAGAATGGTTGAATTCCCCGAAATGATCGATATCCCCCTGGCGAAAGCCATAGACGCGGGAATGGAGTGGCTGCTGACCCATCTGGACGGCTTCTTCGACGCTATCGGCTTTGTCATCCTTCAGGTGGTGAACGCCTTCGAAGCGGTCTTCCTCTTCCTGCCCTGGTTCATACTCATCCCCCTGGTCGGTCTGGCCGGATGGAAGCTGGTGGGCAAGTGGAAGTCCGGGATCGTCTTCATGCTTCTGCTTATTCTTATCGGATCCTTCGGATACTGGGAGCTGGCCATGAGAACCCTGGCCCTGGTCATAGCCTCGGTCTTCTTCTCCCTTCTCATGGGAATTCCCCTGGGGATACAGATGGCCCGCAGCGACAGGACCCAGTCCATATTGCAGCCCATTCTGGACGCCATGCAGACCATGCCCAGCTTCGTCTATCTGATACCGGCGCTCATGTTTTTCGGCATGGGTAAAGTGCCCGCCATGTTCGCCACTATCATCTACGCGGTTCCCCCGGTGATCCGACTCACGAATGTGGGCATCCGAACGGTGGACCGGGAAGCGGTGGAAGCCTCCCAGGCCTTCGGGGCGACCCCCCGGCAGGTTCTATTCGACGTTCAGCTGCCCCTGGCGAAGCCTTCCATCATGGTAGGCGTCAACCAGACCACCATGATGGCCCTGGCCATGGTAGTTATGGGATCTATGATCGGAGCCAAGGGCCTGGGGATGGAAGTCCTCATTGCCATAAGCCGCATTGAAGTGGGACAGGGATTTGAAGCGGGCCTGTCCATCGTTATTCTGGCTATCATCATAGACAGGATCACCCATTCCTTTTCAGAGAAAAAATAATTTAAGGAGGTCAGAGAATACTTTGGCATACGTAAGAATTGAAAGTGAAGAGCCTTTGGAAAAGGCTATCAAAAGATTTCGCCGCAAGGTAGAGAAGGAAGGTATTATCCGGGAATACAGAAGACGGGAATACTTTACCAAACCTTCCACTCTCAAGCACGAGAAGGAAAAAGCCCGGCAGCGGAAGGAGCTTAAGAAAAAAATCAAGAACCAGAAAAGGAACGCCTATTAGGAGAGTTCCTCCTCTTCGGTCCAGCGGGACAGAAAATCCTGTTCCCCCCGGCCGATGAGATCGAAGGCGGTAACCAGGGCATCCTCCTGATAGCGGGGATCCCTGTTTATCATCAGCCTCACCTCTTCCGCTGCGGCGGGAACCATCTCTATGATTTCGGGGGAATAGGCATAGAGAACCTGATGCCGCTCGAACTCCTCCCCGTCCACGATACGGGCGGGGGATCGTCCCTCCCTTATCACATCCAGATCATAATCTACAAAGGAGATCTCACTTTCGCCGATGAGGGGAATATCATGGATATTGGCATAGTAATGGAGCCCCTCGTCCCGGCTCCGGCGGGCGATATGAATACTGTAGGGCTTACCGAACCAGTAGAATTCAAGGGCGTCGTTGGGAAAGGTGAAAGTTTTTTTCCTGGTCTGATGATGCAGCACCCGGGGCCCCCGGTTGAAGCAGACAACCCCCTTATTGTCCCGGTAGACTTCCCTGGTATGCCAATTGTAGTGGGGAATGTCCCCTTTCTTGTAAACCTGTACGAACATAGTCATCATACTAAGCCCTGCCTCTCTCCTTGGCAAGGGGTCCCCTTCCATAGTATAAACGAATTGAGATGGCCCTCCTGAAAAAAATCAAAGAGACCGCATCACGCCTGAAGAGACAGATAAGGATTCTCTTCTTCGCCTATCAGGACAGGAATCTGCCCCTGCTGCCCCGTATTCTGGCGATCATCACCGTGGCCTATGCGCTCAGCCCCCTTGATCTCATACCCGATTTCATACCCCTCCTCGGCTATCTGGACGATCTGATACTTCTTCCCGCCCTGATTGCTCTGACGATCAGGCTCATCCCCGCAGAGATCCTGGAGAAAGCCCGGGCCCGGAGCGAAGAAGAGGAGAGTACTCCCGGGAAGAATATCTGGGCCGCCCTCTTTATCATTCTCCTCTGGGCCGCCCTCCTTCTGGCAGCTATGAAAGCTATCCTCACATAGACACCCGGCTCCCCACCCTTTCGTAACAAATAAGCATCTTATACATTTTCGTTATAAGTAAGACGAAAAAAAACTCTGGAAAGCCACCATAGGGCGACGATACGCCTGAACAGAATTGGCATACTTCTTGTAATGAGTGTGTTATAAGGAGAAATGTCCTATGAAACGATTATTGTTTGTCCTGAGTATTACCGTCACCCTTCTGTCCTCTGTTTTCGGAATCGGAGAGAAGGAGTCCGCATCGGAGGATTCCCCGGGAAGCCTGACCCTTTTCGCGGCGGCCAGTACTACCGATCTGGTGGAAGAACTGGGAAACATGTTCACAAAGGAGACGGGATGGGTGGTCATGATCAATCCCGCCTCCAGCGGCACCCTGGCGAAGCAGATCGAAGAGGGGGCTCCGGCGGATGTGTATATCTCCGCTTCCCCCAAATGGATGGGCTACGTCAATGATCTGGGCCGGGCCGCCGAGAGCACCCCCTTCCTTACGAACCGCCTGGTTCTCATCGCCCCCGCAGGGGAAGAGGAACCCTCCCTCTCCCTCATAGGGAACTCTCTGGATCTCCCCGCCTCATTCGCGGGGCGCCTGTCCCTGGGAGATCCGGCCCATGTGCCGGCGGGGCAGTACGCCATGGACGCCTTGGCCTTCTTCGGCTGGGACGGGCCACTTGAGGACCGGTTCCTTCCGGCCGCCGATGTCCGGGGAGCCCTCGCCGTGGTGGAGCAGGGGGAAACGGAGAGGGGCATCGTCTACGAAACCGATGCGGCAAAGTCGGGCAAGGTAACCGTCATAGGAGTATTCCCCGAAGAATCCCATAAGCCCATCACTTACTTCGCGGCCCTGCTGACGGAGAGCAGCTCCGGGGCGGAACAGTTCTACCGCTATCTGACTTCATCGGAGGAAGCCGCCGCGATCTGCCGTAAGTACGGCTTCACCCCCGCATCGGGAGAATAAGCGTGAACGGAACCGACGTCATCGACACCCTTATCCTCTCACTCAAAGTCGGTCTCCTGGCTACTCTGTTTAATCTTCCCGCCGCCCTGGGAACGGTCTACCTGCTGGTAAACGGCCGCTTCCGGGGCAAAGACATTCTGGAGGGCCTCATCAGCCTTCCCCTGGTCATGCCCCCGGTCACCACGGGGTATGTCCTTCTCTTTCTGCTGGGGAAGAGGGGGCTGATCGGATCGGTCCTCTTCTCCCTCTTCGGATGGCGCATCGCCTTTACCACCGCGGCGGCGGTGATTGCCTCTATGACGGTCTCCTTTCCCCTGATCGTGCGAAGCATCCGCCTCTCCATGGAGATGGTGGACGTGCGGCTGGAGAGGGCGGCCATGACCCTGGGAGCGGACCGGCTCTCCATCTTCCTGCGCATCACCCTCCCCCTCATCCTGCCGGGTATCATCAACGGAGCGGTCCTGGGCTTCGCCCGAAGCATGGGGGAATTCGGAGCCACCATGACCTTCGCCGGCAACATCAAAGGGGCGACCCGGACCATCCCCCTGTCGGTCTACTCCCTGCTGCAGATACCGGGACGGGAGAGGGACGCCGCCCTTCTTGTGGCCATTTCCCTTATCGTTTCCTTCGGGGCCATGTTTCTTTCCTCCCGGCTGAACCGGAAAAGCCACTATAGACAGGAGCGCCGCCATGTCTCTGGAATTTGATCTGGAACTGCCCCGGCGGGACTTCCTGCTCAAGATAGACGGCCGTTTCGACGGGGGAATCACGGGCATTTTCGGCCACTCCGGCGCAGGAAAGACCTCTTTCTTTCATATGATATGCGGATTGGAAAAGCCCCGGAGCGGTACCATCAGCCTGAACGGTCAGATCCTGACCGACTGCGAAAGGAAAATCCATATCCCCGCCCATAAGCGCAGGATGGGTGTCGTGTTTCAGGATAAAAGGCTTTTTCCCCATATGACTGTACGGGAAAACCTGCTCTTCGGGACGAAATACCGGAAAGAGCAGAGAATCGCCCTCTCCGAGGCGGTGGATCTTCTGGATCTGGCCCCCCTGCTGGATTCCTATCCCCGGGGAATTTCCGGGGGGGAGGAGCAGCGCACGGCCATCGGGCGGGCCCTGCTTACATCGCCGGAACTCCTGCTGCTTGACGAACCCTTCACCGGGGTGGACAACTCCCGGCGCATTACCATGCTTCCCTACCTGAAAAGGCTCCGGGACCATCTGAAGATTCCCATGCTGGTCATCAGCCACGACCTGCCGGACATTCAAAAGCTGACCTCGACCATTTTTATGATGGAACAGGGCCGCTGCTCCGGCTACGGGGAGATTTTCGACCTCTTCGACAGCCGGGGAGATATCCTGAGCCGGTCAGGCATGGTGAACACCTTTCCCGTCGCCGGGGCGGAAGAGATTTCACCGGGCCTGTACGACTGCATAGTAAAAGAATCACCCCGGGTCACCATCAAGGCTCCCTTCCCGTCGGAAAAGGGCAGTACCCTGATTCTTCCCCCCCGGGAGATCTCCCTGGCCCGCTCCCGTATAGAGAATATCACCATTCAGAACCAGATTCCCGGACGGATCACCCGTATCATTCCCGTGGAGAACCGCCTGTTCTGCCGCATAGAGGGGGATTTGCCCCTGACCGCGGAAATTACCCGGGAAGGGGTACAGGAGTTACGGCTCAGGGAAGGGGAAGAGGTCTGGTGCCTGTTTAAAGCCCATGCCCTGAGCGGTTAAGGAGGAGTATCTCCGGCCGGTATTCGAAGTGGATACTGTCGAAGAGAAACCACTTGCCCCCCCAGACGAAACCCTCCGCCTCAAAGGCACGGACAAAGGACTCGGGAGGCCGGTAGCGCCGGGACCATCCCAGAGTAAACCACTCCCGGTTGAAGTCCCGGCTCCAGAGCCAGTAGGCATCCTTTCCGCCGTAATCCCGGGGGGTGAAATCCAGGGCGATGCCGTAGCTGTGGTTGCTCCGGCTTCCCGTTCGGGCAATCTCACGCCAGCTGTACCCGGACCCCGACTCCAGGGACGCCACATAGTCCCGCAGCGGTCCGTCAGACTCCATGAGTTTACGGAGCGCCCCGTCGATCCGGGCCAGCTTATCCGTCATGTCCCGGTGAACTGTCATTTTGAATCCCAGAAAATTGACCCTGGTCATCATATCCCAGGCGGACTCCTCATCATGGATGCGGTAGAGTAGATCAAAGAAACGGGGATTTCTGACCGGCGGATTCCTGTCCCTCCCCTCCAGAGTTCCTATGATCCGTTCCTTTTCGGCCTTCGTATAGTCGGGCAAGTGCGGCTCATATTCATCGGAATAATAATAGAAGGGATGGGGAGAAAAATCGTCCGCCCGGTCCCGATCCTCTTCGGGCAGCAGCCTGCCTCCGGCCCAGAAAATCCTTTCCCCTCCGACCAGAACAGACCAGTCTCCCTTCAGAAGAAGCCTGTCCGTAACCACATCCGGATAGGCTTCGGTCAGAATGCCCAGAACCCTGTAACCGCTCATATCGCTTTGAGAAAAGAGGGGAATACCCCATAGAAAAAACAGGACAGCTACAGCAGACCGGGATGGCGTTCTCATAGGTTCCCTATTATATCCTCATCTCACAGGAATGCCACAGAAAAGGGAAAAGAGTTTTTTTCTGGATGGGGACCCTGTAATAGTCTATAATGAAAGAGGGACTATGGAAGAAGAACTTTTCTCCGAGCTGAGACTAAACGACAGGGATATTCTGGAAGCTCTTTCAGAAGTGGGGGTATTCATAACCGATTACCTCACCGGGAGGAATCTCTCCAGCAGCGTCTGGAATTCCAGTACCTATAAATTCGATCCCCACGACAGGGACGAGTCCTTTCTTAACCAACTTCATCCCGATGACCGGGAAAGGGCCAGAGAAACTCTTGCCAAGGTGTACAGGGGCGAAAGCGACAGTCTGGACCTCAACTACCGCCTGAACAGTAAGGAAGGGGATTACCGGTGGATTCTTTCCCGGGGGCTGGTTGTCAGAAAAACGAAGGAAGGACGTCCCCTTCTGGTGGTGGGTTCCGATTCGGATATCTCCGAGCTCAAGGAGACAGAGGAGAAACTCCGCCACAGCATAGAAAAAGAGAAGAAGCGGAACGAGGAACTTGAGACGCTCCGCCAGATCATCAGCAGCATCAGCAGTTCCCTGGACATTCAGGAAACCATAGACCAGATACTCAAGCAGATCAGCCGGCTCATCCCCTACGAATCCTGTTCCCTGCAAATACTCAGAGGAGACCACCTGGAGGTTGTCGGCGGCGAAGGCTTTGAGGATAATGATTTCGTCAAGACGCTCCGGTTCCGCTTTCCCGACAGGGGCAGCCTCAGCACCAGGGCGGTACAGGAGGAGAAGCCCTTCGTCGCCAACGACGTGACCAGGGATTTTCCCTCCCTGACCCAGCCTTCGAAGACGAGGACAATCCTCTCCTGGCTGGGAGTCCCCCTCATTGCCCACGGCAATGTTCTGGGTCTTCTGGCCATGGACGGATATGTGCGGAATCGATTCGACAGCCACCACCTGGAACTGGCCGGCATCATCGGACAGCATATCGCCATCGCCATGGAAAATGCCCTTCTTCATGAAAAAGCTTTCAAGCTGGCCATGGAAGACGCCCTGACCGGACTGGGCAACCGGCACAGGATGTCCATGGAAGGCCGCTTTCTCTTTGAGTCGGCCATCCGCAACGGCCAGGAAATATCCTTCGCCATGCTCGATATCGATCATTTTAAAAAAGTGAATGACAGCTACGGCCATGACGTGGGGGATATCATTCTTAAAAAAATCGCCCGTATCCTGCGCAAAAGCATCCGCGCCTCCAGTCTTCTCGCCCGTTTCGGGGGGGAGGAATTCGTGGTGATCATGCCCAAGACAGGCCGGACCGAAGCGCTGAACGCTATGGAGAGAATCCGCAAAGAGATCGCCCGGAACCCCTTCGACGAGATAGGGGGAAATCTCACCATCAGCATAGGGATCTATACGGGTATCCCCCGGGCCGGTGAGAATATGAACTCCTTCATTATCAAGTCCGACAAAGCCCTTTACCGGGCCAAGCAGAACGGCCGGAACAGAACCGAAGCGGACCGGGACTAGGCCTCGGCGATTCTCTCCATAACGAGAGCCACGGCGGGGCAGACCGCCATATCCTTCATCAGCGTCCCCAGATAGCCCCGCACATTTCTCCTGTCCATGTAGGGATAGCGCCGGCAGGCGTCGGGCCGGTCTTCATAGTAAAGGCAGTAATTGTCCCCCCCCAGAAAGGGGCAGGGAAGATCCCGGTAGACATAGTCCCCGTCCTCATCTATCTCAAGCCAGTCATTCACCACACCCCCCGCTTTCATGCGGGCTGCCTTTGCCAGCCTGTCGATATCCCGGTCTGTAATGCGCGGCCCCAGGGAGGCGCAGCAGTTAGCGCAGGAGAGACAGTCGATCTCTTCGAAGGCTTTCTCCTGTTCCCGGGAGAACAGCTCGTCCAGGTTCGTCCGCCTCTGCTTCTTCAGATCGGTCACGGATTTTTTTATGGTTTTCTTCTTTTTCTCAACCCGTTCCAGGATTTTTCGGTATTCCTCTATCATTTGGTCCCATATACCATCATTTGGCAGTTTTACCAGCAAAGCGGCCGTCCAGTTCCCTCTGGTCCCCGGGATTTTCAGGAAAACATTGGCACAGCCCTTGCTTTAATGATAATATAATCATCAGGAGAGAATGTCCATGGAAGACCAATTCAAAGAGTTTAAAGAGAAAACCGAAGCCCACCTCAGATGGGCCTATACGAATAACCATATTACCGTCGGGGAACTGGAAGAACGCCTTTCCCGCCTCTATAACACGGACAGCCTCAACGAGCTGAACGGCCTGACAAAGGATCTCCCCCCCATGCCCGGCACGGACGACCGCAAGGCGGGAGATACCTACCAGTGGGAAAGGGACCGGTACGACCACATTCCCAAACAGCGAAAGAACAGCCAGACCTTCTTCGCGGTCATGTCCGGTACGGACCGTAAGGGGCAGTGGGCGGCTCCCCGGGAAATCAACGCCGTCGCCCTGATGGGCGGGGTGGAACTGGACTTCCGGCAGGCCTCTTTTCCCCGGGAGGACGTGGTTATCCGCTGTCTCGCCGTAATGGGCGGTATCGAGATTACCGTACCTCCGGGAGTCACCGTATCCAATTCGGTTATTCCCTTCATGGGGGGCTGCGACAATAAGGCGGACGCCTCCGGCCTGGGCCCCCACATCGAAGTTCAGGGACTGGCGTTCATGGGCGGAATCGATATTAAGACAAAAAAATAGTTTTCTCCCCGGCAAGATGAGAAAGGAAGTCCCCCTGTTCGGGGACTTTCTTTTTTTTGCGCTACATTAATACTATGAAAAAGATTATTCTATCAGTTCTGACAGCGGTTTTCGTCCTGTCCTTTCCCCTCTGGGCAGAAACATATGAGTGCGTATACCTGGAAGGACAGGCGGAATATCTGAAAAACAGCAGCTGGTTCTCCATGGATTTCGGCACCCTGCTCGAAAGCCAGACCCGCATCCGTCTCTCCGAGGGGGCATCGGTTCAGTTCGATTCAACCCAGACGTCCCTTTTCTTCTCCCGCAAGGGGGAATACACCCTGACAGGGGTAAAGCCCCGGACGGCTCTGAAACAGGAATCTGTCCTTGATAAGCTCACGCAGAAAATAAACTATCTCCTCGTTCAGCAGAAATCGGATGCCACCGTGGCCATGGGAATCCGGGGAAGCGCCATGGACGACGGGGACGACCTGGGATTCGGTACCACCAGCAGAGAAGATCTGGACCGGGCGTGGCAGAAGATCGGCCGGGGGGAATATGCCGCAGCCGAGAAGGACCTGGAGCTCTATTACGATATGTCCGCCGATCCCTTCTCCGAGGGACACTTACTCTTCTCCCTGGCCTATGCCGAAGAGATGCAGGGAAAAACCGGCGAGGCATGGAGCCATCTGGGGGACATCATCATGCCCGAGAGGGACGATTATTATCCTTCCTACCTGCTTCTGAGCGGACGTCTCTCTCTGAAGTCACAGAATTATGAGGAAGCGGCCGCCTCCTACCGCACCTTTCTGGAAAAGTATCCCGACAGCGAAGCCGCCGATGAAGCCCGGGAGCTCCTGAGCCTCACTCAGCAATAAAGGGGAGGCATATGAAAAACCCGTTAACAGCTATATTACTTGTATTTATTATCAGTCCCCTTGTATGGGGACAGACAAACCAGTCCTCTTTTTTTCTCTCCCCGGGAGTGGCCGTTCCCACTGGACCGTCGGTAGAAGGTATTCAGGGCGCCCCCTACTCCGCCGGGTTTAAGCTGGACGGCCGGGCTACAATTCCCCTGGGAGACTTTCCCCTGGCCCTTCATACCCAGGCGGGGCTCAATCTGGCTCCCCTTTCCGGCAGCAGCGCCAGTGATACTCTCACCCTGCTCTCCCTTCAGGCAGGACCCGCCTTCACCATGAATCTGACCGACAGTCTGGCCGTGGGAGCCGCCCTCCAGGGCGGGGGTTACCTGGGTATGATCCAGGGAGCGAACGGGGCAAACGGGGTTTTTTCGGCCCGGGCGGATGTGAATCTCTCCCTGAATTCCAATTTCACCGTTGGTGTGGGAGGAGACTATTCCTATTATCTTGCCGGGGGATCCTCCTCCCTGGACCATACCTGGTCAGGTCTGGGAATCAACCTGAACCTGCGTTATCTTCCGGGCCAGTCAAGGGAGAGGGAGAGTCGTCTGGAAATTCAGGAAATTATAATCTTCCCCGTCTATCCCGTCCTGCACAGTTATTACAATACGAACGGAATAGGGGAAGTCACCGTCAAAAACAATGAACCGGGCACCATTGAGAATGTGGCGGTGACCTTTTACGTCCCCAAATACATGTCCGGTCCCCAGACCTTTCAGACCGGGGAGACTCTCAAAAGGGGCGAAACCATAACCCTGCCGATCTACGGCCTTCTGGAATCGTCCATTCTGGAAGAGACCGAAGGGACCCTGGTCCAGGCCCAGGTCAGCGTGAGTTATGACCTGCGCAGCACCTCCCTGACAGCGGCGGAGGGAGCAAAGGCGGACATCCTTTACCGCAACGCCCTCTCGTGGGATGATGACCGCCGGGCCGCCTCCTTTGTCACGGCGAAGGAACCGGGCCTTATCGAGTTTGCCAAGAATACCACCTCATCTCTCAGGAGCCGCATCAATCGGGAGATCGATCCCGCTCTGACCGGAGCCATGGCCATGTTCGAGGCCCTCTCCCTCTACGGGATCAAATACCAGGTGGATCCGGACTCCTCCTATAAGGATCTTTCCGGCCAGGAGGAGATCCTGGACTACCTGCAGTTCCCCATAGAAACACTGAATTACAAATCGGGAGACTGCGACGATATGAGCGTGCTCTATACGGCCATGCTCGAATCCCTGGCTATCAAGACCGCTTTTATCACTGTGCCGGGCCACATCTTTACGGCGGTGGCTCTGGAAATCTCCCCCGAGGAGGCACAAAAAACCTTCGTCGATCCCCAGGCCCTGATCTATCAGGACGATCGCGCCTGGGTTCCCGTGGAGACGACCATGATTGACGGCTCCGATTTCCTGGCCGCCTGGCGGGAAGGCAGCCGGCAGTGGCGGGAGGCCCGGGAAAGGGATCAGGCCCGCCTCTATCCGGTGGAACAGGCCTGGGCCCTCTATCCTCCCGTGGCTCTGAACGCCTACCGGGACAAAAGCCTGATCATGCCCGATATGAACATTCTGGCGAAGAACTACGGGGCGGGAGAATCTACCCTGATAGAACAGGAAACCGCGGCCCAGACAGCCTTCCTCGAAAAGGCCATACGAGAGAGCCGGGGGGAGAGACGTTACCGGATGATCAACTCCCTGGCCGTGCTGAAAGCCCGGTACGGACAGTTTGACGAGGCCATTGATCTACTGGAAGCGGTGGTCGCGCCGGATATAGCCTATGCCCCGGGAGCCACCAATCTGGCGAACATCTATTACCGCCGGGGGGATATGGATAAGGCTCTGACCTACTACAATATGGCCCTGAACAGCGGCGAGGCCCAGCCCAAGGCGGTTCTGGGGATCATGCTTGTTTCCCAGGAAACGGGCAATTACAGACAGGTTCAGTCCTCCTATGAGGAACTGGTGAAAATCGCCCCGGTGATCGCGGAGAAATACGCCTATCTGGCAACCGGGTCGGGAGATGTAAAAAGAGCCTCCGAAGCGGGGCGGAAGGAGAGAGTGCTATGGGACGAAGACTAATACCCCTTATCCTGGCGGCGGGTCTGTTCCTCACGGGCTGCGACGATCTGACCCAGGTTCTGGAGGAAAGTATTCTGAAGAGCAACGATTTATTCGGGAATCTTGTTACCGTTACCTCCGATACGGGAGGGACCCTTGTTAAACCAGAAACAGCGGAAGAAAGATATGAAGACGGGGTAGCGATACCCCTGGAAGTCACACTGGACAGCGCTTACAGCTTCGATACCTGGGTGAAAACTGCGGGAGAAGGAACCGTTTCCTTTGATAACGCCGATTCAGCAAGTACAACGGCGACAGTAACCGGCGGGGATGCCACGATCAATGCAAGTCTGATACCGGCGACCTATACCCTGACGGTGAGTGTCAGCAGCGCTTCCCAGGGGGCGATTACTACCCCGTCCACAAGCACGGTGACTGTCACCCACGGTGTGGCCCGAAGCATCGTTGCTACGAATCCCTACAACAGGGGATATTATTTTTCAGGCTGGACCCAGATCGCTGGATCGGGTACGGCGACCTTCGCCGATGCATCCTCCCGGAGCACCACTGTAACGGTAACGGATGGAGATGCTACGATAAGGGCTAATTATGCCCTGATAAGCGTATCACTGGCTGTCCAGTCAACTTATAACCTGAACGATAGCGGATTGAATACATCGGAAAGGTTGACTACAGCCAACGATATAACCGTGGTGGGAAATTACGCCTACGTGGTCGGTCAGGACCCCGCTGGCGCCGCTAGGATGCTCAAGCTGGATATATCTAATTTGACGAACATAAGCCATAATGCTTCCTTGTCCTTAGGATATTCCAGCGAAATTAGGGATATCCATTATGAATCACCCTATATTACCCTGGCCGTTTCCGGAACCTATGGTGATCTTTATCGCTTTAATCCCTCCACTGGGTTTACCGTTTCCGACTTGGGCATGAACACTTCCCTTTACAAAACGGCTGGGAGCAGTTATGTTTCTACTTCTTCCTCTGATTTGAATTACTACAGCAGCCATGCGGCCTGGTCCTATTTCGACAGTATGCATGCCCTTCTTTATGATCCCAATTATAACCGGGTATACGCTGCGGGATATTTCGACATGGGATCGGGAGAGCTTTACTCTTTCAGACATCAGTCCAATGAAACATTCCTGGAAGTAGCTACAGCCTTCAGCATGGATGATACAGGTCTGGGATACTATTTCTCCGATTTAGCAATCAACGATATCTATCTCTATTCTGCCATAGGAAGCGGCGGGATACTGACTCTGAATGTGGATGACGATCCCTATGCCATAGAGAACCGGGCAAGTCATACTTCTTTGACAGGCGACCCGGCCTATATTAGCCTGGGAGGCGTCTCAAGCAATTACCTCGTTGCTCTAAGCGATGAATTCAGTGTTTCCTACAACGACAGATTGGCCGTTTACGATATCCACTGGAACAATAACTCCGATAACAACCCCTATTTTATTAATGGAAGAAATCTTCAGTATGGAAATCCCAAGGCTCTGTTTGTTTCGGATAATACGATTTTCTCAATTGAAGGCACCTATCTGGTTATTTATCAGATGACCCCCAATACTAACTAGATTTCACCCGGGAGGAGTATTGATCACCCCCTCCCCCCGGGTCAGATCCCTGACCCGGGGCCGGAGCCCCTCCAGCACCTCCCGGGGACAGCGGCAGCTCATGGAAACCCCTTCGCCGAACTCCTCTGAGAGAATCTCCACCCCTTCCCGATCCAGAAGCAGGCGCACCGGGGAGTGATCGTGATAGGAGAGGTTCAGGCTGAATTCGGCCTTCTCCACCAGGGGTTCCGTCTCCAACACATCCAGAACAGACTTTACCGCGTCCCCGTAAGCCTTGACCAATCCCCCGGTTCCCAGTTTAACACCGCCGAAGTATCTGACGATGAGAATCAGCACATTGGTGATTTCCCTTCCCTTGAGCACTTCAAGGGAAGGCCGCCCCGAGGTGCCCTTCGGCTCCCCGTCATCGCTCATGCTGAACTCGCCCCCGTCCGGCCCGACCACGGCGGCATGGACCACATGGCGGGAATCGGGATGTTCGGCCCGGGCCTTCTGCACCTCCTCTTTGATATCCGAGAGAGAAGCCAGGGGCAGGGCGTAGGCCAGGAATTTGGATTTCTTCACTTCGATCCGGGCAAAGGCGGGTGCCTTGGGAATATTCATGTGAGCCCTTCCAGAAGCAGGGTGAGGAAACGGGTCATCCCGGACTGGAAATCGGGGATATCCAGCTCGACCCCGGCCAGGCGCATGGCTTCCCGCTGTCGTTCCGTCACGTCAACGGCGGGATAGAGACCGGCGGCGTAATGCAGCTGCATGGTCAGAAATTCCCAGCGGCCCTTCTCTGAAATTTTCGGGAGGATTCGGCCGAGCAGTTCGTTAAGAGGAATCAGGGTCTGAAACAGATTCTTTTTGAAATCCGCCAGAACCGTGACGGGAACATTTCTTTCGATCACCGCATACATCAGGGAGAACAGTTTGACAACCCGGGCATGGCGGCAGAAGACCTGGGCCCAGAGAAGGGCGATCTCTGCGGTGGAATAGGAGATTTTCCCTTCGAAGCTGGCGAGCACGTCATCAATCCAGGCGGAGACATCCTCCAGAATGATCCACAGAAATATCTCATCCCGGGAAGAGACATATTTATAGAGATTGGCCCGGGTAAAACTCAGTTCCCGGGCGATAGCCGTGAGGGTGATCTTCTCATAATCCCGGGTATCGAGCAGATCCCTGGCGGCTTTCATAATCTCTTCCCGCCGCTCTTCCTTGTGTTCCCGGCTGCGGGCCCGTTCAAAATTCATCGGTTAACTCCCTCCCCTATTTTATCAGAAGGTACGGGACTTGACAAGTTACGCCTTGTTACTTAAGATACTTAATATACACAGCGTTACTTAAATGTTTCAGCACGGGAGGAAGAGATGATGCAGTACAGGACTCTGCCTGGTACGGAGGAGAAGCTTTCGGTTCTGGGATACGGATGCATGAGGCTGCCCACGAAGTCAGGGGGCATGATGGGAGCGATAGATAAAGATCTGGCTCTGAAGCAGATCCGCACCGCCATAGACAGGGGCGTCAACTATCTGGATACGGCCTGGCCCTACCACCGGGGACTTTCCGAGTCCTTTCTGGGGGATTATGTCCTGAAGGACGGGTACCGTGAGAAAGTGAACGTGGCGGACAAACTCCCCTGCTTCCTCATCAACAGAAAAGAGAAGATCCGGGAGATTTTCGAAAAGCAGAAGAGCAAATTGAAGATCGATGTGATCGATTATTATCTTCTCCACTCCCTGAATGGCCCTATGTGGGACAAGATGCTCTCCCTGGACATCATCCCCTTTATGGATGAAATCAGAAAGGAAGGATCGGTCCGAAAGATGGGATTTTCCTTTCACGGGAAGCCGGAGGAATTCAAACGCATCGTGGACGGCTATGACTGGGATTTCTGCCAGGTTCAGTACAATATCCTGGATGAAAACTACCAGGCCGGAATCGACGGCATCAATTACGCCGCGTCACAGAATATGGGGGTCTTTATCATGGAGCCCTTACGAGGCGGTTCCCTTGTGGGGAAAATGCCCGGGCCGGTTCAGAAAATCTACGATGGGGCATCCGTGAAAAGAAGCGCCGCCGAATGGGCCTTTCGCTGGATATACAACCATCCCCAGGTCACCATGGTTCTTTCCGGCATGAACCGGGACGATCATATAGAAGAGAATCTGCGAATCGCCGAAGAGGCCCTGCCAGGATGCCTGAGTCCGGAGGAAGAGGATATTCTCTCCCGGGCCAGGGAAACCTATCTGGATCTGATGCAGGTGGGCTGCACCGGATGCGCCTACTGCATGCCCTGCCCCGCGGGCATCGATATTCCGGCTGCTTTCAAGCAGCTGAACAATTTTCACATGTTCGGTAAAACGGAGAGCCGGGTTTTTCACATGCTCTACTCGGGAATATCCACCAATGACGGGAAACCCCACTGGACAAGAAGCTGTCTGGACTGCGGGAAATGCGAAAACCACTGCCCCCAGAACATTGAGATTCGAAAGGAGTTTGCCAAGGTGCGCCGGGATCTGGAAGGACCAGGTGTCCGCCTTCTCGCTTCGGCGGCCAGGCCCTTTGTCAATCGCCGCGGTAGCAGACCGTAACGGCCAGAGTCGACATCTGGACTCCCTCATCATCGTCCTCCCCGAAGGGGAGGAAATCGGAGAAATCCAGTCCCAGGGTCCACTGCTTTTTGGGAGAGAATTCCATGGAAAGACCGTAGGTGGCACCCCGGAA